>CAZUXW010000103.1:0-7520 GCA_964624625.1 uncultured bacterium | reverse complement strand
CCAGCAACCCTTCCTACGAATTCAAGGCCGACGGAGCCTCCTTCACCAGTGTGAGCTATTCGGTGGGAGCCGCCACGACCTGGTTTGGCCAGACGACCAGCACCACCTGTACGACCTCGGGCTCCATCATTTCCTGCATCACGACCACCACCGGCCCCGTGACTTATCCTCCCTGGACCTATGACTTTACCGCGGCCCCTGGGACCGCCTATTCCCTCCAGGTCTGTCCGCTGCATTCGGGCGGCGCCCAGACGGTTTATCTGTACAAGAATGGAAGCCTTCAAAATTTCGAGGTCCAAACCGGCACCGTCTGCCCCTCCATCAGCGGCACCTTGCCTTGAGGGGTTTGCCGGGGTGTAAGCCGCCGGCCCCTGGAAGTATTTGGTTAACCCTATCCACCAGCGACCCCACGCTGGTTTTGCATGGACCCTCTTCCTCCACCCATCGGTGGACCTGTCCCTGAGGCATTTCATGAAAGATAAGGGTCATGGCTTCCTGCTTTCCGAAAAGGCATGGGCTGGACAGGAGTCAAGGGCATTCCCGGTGAATGCCCTCGCGAGGGTTCCTGCCCCTTCAATAGCCATCTGATTGTTTTCTCCATCTTTGGATCTGCCCTGGTGCTTTCCGGGGATAAATGAGAGAAAATGTCCCATGAAAACACCCACCAAAATACCGTTTAAAAATGTCGATCCCAGGATCCTATGGGCGAAGGAGAGGACTTTCCTGGCCTGGATCAGGACCGGTTTAGCCTTAATGGGTTTTGGCTTTGTCGTGGCCCGCTTCAACTTGTTTCTCCGGATGATCCAAGCGCGGGCCGATACCCCCTTGCCCTCCCCAACCGGTTGGTCCATGTGGTTTGGGACGATCCTGGTTTTATTGGGAGTCTTGGTCCAAATATTGGTGCTTCTCGATTATGTCCGGTTTGTTTCCATCTTCAAGCGGGGCGGAAATCCTGAGCTGAAACCATCCTACCTGGGCATTGGAATTGCCATCGGGTTGGGGATCATCGGCATCGTGATGGCGGGTTATCTTATCGCCAACCATTGATCATTTGGTGAAAGGGCTGGCAGCCCATCCCTTTTCCGGTTTACGAAGCAACCAGAAAAATAGGGGACGGGCCAAGGGAGGAGGGCTGAGGAAGGTTCATTTTTTTCCGCCGGTTTTTTTGTTTTTTGAAATTTTTTTGCCGCTTTTAAGTCCGAAAAAAACGATTGCGGCACCCCGGCTTTAACTCCTTGCAAATTCATTGTTAAACCTTCAGGGGACCGTAGCATTCCCTCTCCCGCCCGAGCATAGTCTCCCCAAGAATAAAAACGAAAGATTTAAAGAGGGGGAGAAATGAGAAACGGATGGATTGAGAAATGCGAGCGCCGGAGGGTGACGGCGACCTTGAGGGCGCAGTTCCACTTATTGAACCAGGCCGAAGCCAGGGAATTGCAGGCCCAGGCCTGCTACCGCCAGACCGGTTTAAAACAGCTGGCCGAGCCTTCCAGGGGGTCGGCGTTTCACCGGGCCATCTTGAAAGACCTCTTCCTCAGCGAGCTGTTCCTGCTCAGCCAAAACCCCCTCACCATGGGGGAAAGGGCGGAGGTGCTTCTCCAGCTTCCCCAGCAAAAACTGCCCTTGACCCTCCTGGCCGGGATCGGGGAAGTGAAAACCAGCTTGGAAATGGGGCGCAACCTCTTCCGCGGCGCCTTGCAGGTGGCGGCGCTCCACAAGGATGACGTGGACCGGCTTTCCCGGAACTTCCTCCAACAGCAAACGAACTTAACTTAAAGGCGAAAAATAAAAAAAGGGTCAAGCTGGATGCCCTAAAAGCCCCCTTTTCTTTCCGAGCTCGGGGCTTTTTATTTTTCGGCGTTTCTGGTTAAGATGCTGTCTCGCGAAAGCGAAATCAGGAACCCGGGGGCGAACGATGAAGGCATGGGGAATCGAATCACGGCAGGAGGGAACGGTCCCTAAAATCTTTGAGGTTGATAAGCCCCTGGTGGGCTCGGGATCAGTCCTGGTGGAAGTAAAAGGCTCCTCGCTGAATCCCGCCGACATCAAGGTGATGAGCGGGAAGGACGGGGCGGGCTTTCTCCACGATTCCAAATTCCCGATATTGCTGGGTTATGATTTCGCCGGTATGGTCGCCCAAACGGGAGCCGGCGTCACGGGATTCGCCCCGGGCCAGGAAGTTTATGGTTTTCTCCCCTACGCCGGCTCGACCAGGCAGGGCGCCTTTTCCCAATATGTGGTTGCCAAAGCCGGGGAGATCGCCCTCAAGCCCAAATCCCATTCCTTCGCCCAGGCCGCGTCCCTTTCCACCGCCGCCTGCACGGCGCTCCAGGGGCTCCGGGACCATGGAAAATTGAAGGCGGGACAGAAGGTGTTCATCAACGGCGCCTCGGGCGGGGTGGGAAGCATGGCCATCCAAATGGCGAAGATCATGGGAGCGGAAGTTTGGGCCTCCGCCAGTTCCAAAAACCTGGACTACCTCAAATCCTTGGGCGCGGACCAGGCGTTGGATTACGAGGCAACCCCGGTCGAGCGGATTTCCGGGACCTTTGACTTGGTGTTTGACGTGGCTTCCAACGCCGGATTTTCCCGTTGCGCCCCCAAGCTCGCGCCCGGCGGGGTCTATGTGGCCCTGCTTCCCTCGCCGCTCTTGATCCGGGGCTGGCTGAGGAGCCTTTTTTCATCCAAGTCCTGCCGCTTTGTCATCGCCAAATCCGACCCCGCGAACCTGGGGCTCATCGCCCAATGGGCGGAGGAGGGAAAATTAAAACCCTGCCTGGATGCGACATTTTCCTTCGGGGAAATTCCCCAGGCCCTCGGGGCCCTGAAACAAAAAAGCCCCAGGGGCAAGATCGCCGTTTCATTTTAATTTTCAATGATGAAAGGGAACCCTCGTGCGAAATAAGCCGACACCAGCCCCGGAGAGCTCGGCCCTCAGGGTGGCCCTGTGGCGGGCCTTGCATGTCCAAGTGGACCAGCCGCCGCACGTCCTCCAAGACGAGATCGGGTTTCAACTGGCGGCGCCCGAGGAAGGCTGGCGGGAACGCCCGGACATGAACCCCGAATGGACGAAGCTTTTCCGGGCCTCCATCCTGGCCCGCGCGCGGTTCATCGAGGATTTGGTCGTGGAACAGGCGGGCCTCGGCGTCCGTCAATATGTCATCCTGGGAGCGGGACTGGACAGCTTCGCCCAGCGCAGGCCGCAGGCCGCCTCGGGCCTCACGATATTCGAGGTCGACCAGCCAGGGCCCCAGGAATGGAAACGCCGGAGGCTGGTCGAGCTTGGCTTCGGCATCCCCGAATGGCTGAAGTTCGTGCCGGTGGATTTCGAGGCGGGCGGCGACTGGCGTCAGGGCCTGGCGGATGCGGGGTTCGACTCTGGCCAGCCTTCGGTGGCGGCCTCCACCGGCGTCAGCATGTACCTTTCCAAGGAAGCCAACGAGGCCACCCTGCGCGGAATCGCGGCGCTCGCCCCTGGATCCACCTTCGTCATGTCCTTCCTCCTGCCGATCGGGCTCGCCGACCCGGAGGTCCGTCCCGGATTGGAGCGGGCGGTGAAGGGGGCGCAAGCCAGCGGGACTCCCTTTATCAGTTTTTTCACGCCGAAGGAAATGTTGGAGATGGCCCGCGGATGCGGGTTTAAAAAAGTCGAGCATGTCTCGGCGGCCAACCTGGCCGACCGTTATTTTGCCGGCAGGACCGACGGCCTCCGCCCGCCCAATAATACCGAGGAACTATTAGTGGCGGCGACCTGACGCCTTAGGCCTAGTCCTCAATCTCGGGGGTATCGGGGATTTCACCCAGCGCTTTCTTGACCGCGATGACCAGCTCAACGTGGGTGAAGGGTTTTTGGAGGAAGGTCGCCGTTTTTTTGCGCAGGTGGGTTCGCACTAGCCCGTCCTCGAGGGAACCGGACATATAAAGAACCTTTAAATTGGCGTTATGGGACCTCAGGAATTCCGCGTATTCGCCCCCGGTCAGGCCTGGGAGGTTGATGTCGGCCAGGAGCAGGTCCACGATGCCCCCGAAATAGCGGGCATTGGCGCTGGCGCCCCCCGCGTCCTCGCCCTGGTAGACGACGTAACCGTTGGATTCCAAGACTTTCTTCACGACCTGCCTCAAAGCATTGTCGTCCTCAACCACGAGGACCGTCTTGGTGGTTCCCATTCTCTTTCCTTTACCCGGTGATTTCCGGGCCCACTATTTTCAATGGCCGAAGTATAAAAAAAAACATGGTTTCAGACAAGGCCGAGCCTTGGGATTTACCACTGCCGGAAGCTGGTATTTATGGTCCATTTCTCAAATTGCGCCAGGGCCGGTTTTTGCTATCCTAGGTCCTGTATTGACAGGGACGTTATTCAAACTGAAATCATGAAGGGAGATTTTATGATGAAGAAATTGGGATTGGTATTGAGCGTGATCCTTTTGGCCTTAGGGACCTCGCCCCTTTGGGCGGCGAGCCAGGTCAAGGATGAACTGGATGAAACACCCACTCCGGCCCCTGCGGCGAATACCGCGCCGGGCCAAAGCAAGTTTTCCTTCTCCATCGGCCCCTCGCTGTTGATCCCCGCCAGCAGCAATACGGCCCAGCAATACAACGTCGGCGGCGGCGCGGAACTGTTGATCGGCTATTCCCTCAGCGACCAATTCATGCTGGGCCTGCAGGCGGGGTTCCAGGACGCGACGGTGAATACGACCTTTCTGGCCTCGACCTTCCAGAAAACGTACGGTTTCAGCCTGCCGCCGAACGTGGTCCTGACGGGGGACTACAGCTACTTTCCCGTCCTGGCCGTCGCGCGCTACACGATCGGCCAAAACCAAAAGGTGAGGCCCTACCTTTTTTGGGGCATGGGCGCCGCCATCAACCAGGCTTCCGTCGCGGTCGGCTACCAGAACCAATCGATCAAGATCACCGGCAGCGAAACGAGCTTCCTGCTGTCCCCCGGCATGGGCCTGTCCTTGGCCCTGGGCGACGACCTGGAGTTTTATTTCCAAGGGGGGATCGACATTGATTTCACCACCAACAGCGGCGGCGACATCTTCACCCTTACCGCGACCGGGAGCCAGCCGGTCCTGGAGAGCGGCAACCTATCCGATGACAGCCCCACCCTCTTCATCCCCATCCAAGCCGGCTTGAGGTTCCTATGAGCGCCGGCCAAGGAACGGCGGGGAGGCCCTTGCGGAAATGCGCGTTAGTATTTCTGGCCGCCTTCCTGGCGGCCGGCGGAAGCGGCTTCGCCCGGGAAATTCCGAAAGGGAAAAAGAAATCCAAGCCTCACTCGGCGGTGAAGGCCCAGGACGATTCCGGTCAAAATTTGGCTCCCATTGAGTTTCGGCAGATCGGCCCGGACAACAAACCCTCCCAAGATTTTTTTTACAAGGGCAAGCGCCTGGAGAACCACCGAGAATTATCCGCCGTGGTCGACGCGCTGGGCGATCCGGAAGCCAGCAAGCTCTTGAAGGATTCGGAAGGCAAGCAAACGGCTGGGACGATTTTCAACGTGGGAGGCGGCCTCTTGGTGATCGGCAGCATCATTTACGGCGTTGCGGCCCAAGGGACGCCTGGAGATACAACCTATCTGCCCTTTGGGCAGTCCATCACCCATACCAACCCGCCGGATTTGACGCCAACCTGGATCCTCGGGGGAGCCGGCGCCGTGGTGGAATTGGTCGGGATTATATTCACCGCGACGGGCGAGCAAAATCGGAGGGACGCGGTCAACCGCTACAACCACCAGGTCGCCCAGGATCGGGATCTTTCCATGAACCTGGGGCCCTTGGGCCTGACGCCGGAATTGGTCCTCACCCAGCGGTTTTAAACTCCAGCCCGCAAAGAGGTCAAGGAGGCTTCCATAAATAAGACCTTATTCTTCGGTTTACTGGGTTTGATGGGGTTTCCAGCCATCCTACTGGTGAATGGATGTGGGGATGAGCCGTCCCCCAAAACTTCCAAGCCGGCCATGGCCACTCCCGTTGTCTTAGCCATATTGCCCACCGTGGCGCCCGTTTCTGTTTCATGGACGACCTACAGCGACAATGATCTGCATTTTTCTTTTGATTCTCCGATCACCTTGGATGTCAACAAGCCGCCAGTAGGGCTTCTCGTCAAAACAGTCGACCTGCAAGGCCAAAACGCCGAGGGCGATTTCAACCTTCGCGTCCAAGCCCAGGAGGTCAAGTATGCCCTGGACCTTAGCCAGGAGATCGATAAGCAAATCAACGCGCTCAAGACCATGGGGGAGGCCTTAAGGAATCTTCAGGTCGCCACCAATCCCGTGACCATGGGAAACGCGCCGGGCTTTCTGGCCGAGGGGACGGCCCATTTGCCGGGCCAGGTTCCTTGGGAAATGAAACTCCTCAAAGTCCAGAAGGATTCCACTTTATTGGATATGCTCATCCAGTATTCGCCGACGGAGGAAGGGAGAGCCGCCGCCAACCGGGTGCTCCAATCACTGAGTTTCCCGAATTAGTTAAAAATGATGAGTTTAAACCTCAAACGCCGTTTTCAAGACTAGCCGCAAGCCGAGGGGTTATCCAAGGAATCGGGGAAAGAAAATGGGAACAAAGGCGAATAGGGATTCAGGCATCAGCGGTTTTGTGGGGGACTTGCTGGAGAAAAGCGGCCTCGAGCTTTATGAAAAATGGTTTGATCACTTAAAAAACCTCCATCCCGAGAACCCCAAGGTCTCGGATTTTGAGGTACGGGATGAGATGCTCGGGGAAATCCTTTTCTTGGCGGTGGAGGGAAATTCCTTGATCTTGGGGAAGAAGGATAAGCTATTGGTCGAGGAACTCTTAAACCGATTCCTGCAGAAAGCCCACCTTTTAAAATAGAAATTCAGAAATAATCCGCCGGAAAAACCGCTTCAGGGGTCCCGAAAATTGTCATGAATTTTTTTCCAATTCAGAGAAAGCGCTTTTTTGCACTTTAATGAATTGGGGATTTACAAATTAAAAAATTCTGGTCGATCCAGATGACACTGGCGGTTTTCCCGAGGTAAAATATCGCTGTAGTTTTTCTTTTCCAACGAATGACCTCGTTCCTCTTAAGCTTCAACAACACCCAAAGGGAATCTCAAATTCTCCACGACGAATGAAAGGCGGTGAAAAACTTTAACTAAAAAGGTTTAACGATAAAGTTTTTTTGGATTTTAATCCGGTCGAAATGGGAGGTCTTTTATGACGAATAGTGTGCTTCAGGCCCAGGCGATGTCCAACACCTCGGTTTCGGTAGTGGAATTGGTGGGGTCGCTGGATATTAATAACGTTGAGGAATTTGAGATGGCCCTGACCAAGCTCTTCCGGGAACGCCGGTTCAAAATTGTGCTGAACTTGGAAAAGCTGACTTATATCTCCAGCGCCGGGATCGGCGTCCTGATGAGCGTCATCAAGGAAGTCCGGAAAAACCGCGGGGACATCAAAATCGTGAACGTGGTCCCGGACGTCTATAAAGTTTTTGACCTTCTGGAGCTGCCAGGAATCTTTCATTTTCTCAAGACCGAGCAGGACGCCATCAATTC
>CAZUXW010000102.1:0-7921 GCA_964624625.1 uncultured bacterium | reverse complement strand
CCTTGCCGGTCCGGATCAGGTTGGGAAGGCTCTTCTCGTAGGTGAGGATTTCCACTGCCGCGCAGCGGCCCTTGCCGTCCTTGGTGGGGCACAATTGCTGGGCCACGATCCCCCTGGTGCAGGCGGCCAGGGCGGATCGGGCCTTGTCCCTCTCGTCGGCGGGAAAAACATTGATGATGCGGTCGATGGTCTTGGCGGCCGAGTTGGTATGGAGGGTTCCGAAAACCAGGATGCCCATTTCCGCCGCGGCGATGGCCAGGGAGATGGTCTCGTAATCCCGCATCTCGCCCACCAGGATGATGTCCGGGTCCTGCCTCATGGAGGAACGGAGCGCGGCCTTGAAGGAATGGGTATCCCGGTGGACCTCCCTTTGGGTAATCTTGCATTTCTTGACGGGATGCACGAACTCAATGGGATCCTCGATGGTGAGGATGTTGGCTTCCCGGTTGGAATTGAGCTCGTCGATCATTGCGGCCAAGGTCGTGGATTTGCCGCTGCCTGTCGGCCCCGTGACCAGCACCAGGCCCCTTTTAACCCGGCAAAGGTCCTTCAACACGGGCGGCATATTCAAATCCGCCAGGGTCAGGATCTTGGCGGGAATGGTCCGGAAGACGGCCGCGATGCCCTGTTGGTTGAAGAAGACGTTGGAGCGGAAGCGGGCCAGTCCCGGCACCTCATAGGCGTAATCGTAATCCCGCCTCTGCCAGCAAAGCTCCCACTGTTCCTGGGTCATGGTCTCGAAGAGCAGGGTATGAAGGACCTGTTCGGTCATGATCCAATCGTCCAGCGGCGCCAAGTCGCCCCGGACCCGGATCAGGGGCGGATTGCCGATGGTCAAATGCATGTCCGAGGCTTTCTTTTCGACCATTTTTTTGAACAGCTCGTCGATGGTGGCCATCAGGATTCCTCCTGGATGATTTCCTCGGCCTGTTCAGGCGTGATTTTTTTGGCCGCGGCCAGGGTCCGCAAGGACACTTCCATGGTCTGCATTCCCAGCAAGGCTCCCGTGGCGATGAGGGAGGGAATCTTATGGTATTCCTCCGCCCGGATAGTATTGGCCATGGCCAGGCTGTTCACCAGGATCTCGAAAGCGGGAACCATGGCGTTGCCCTCGGCGTTGATGAGCAGCCTTTGGGACAAGATTCCCACCAGGCTCTCCGAAAGACTGGCCACGGCCTGGGACTGCTCGGCGGCGGGAAAAAGGTTGATGACGCGGGAAATGGTGGCGGCGGCGGATCCCGTGTGAAGGGTGCCGATGACCAAGTGCCCTGTTTCGGCGGCGGTCAGGGCCAGGCTCATGGTCTCGTAATCCCGCATTTCACCCACCATGATGATGTCCGGGTCCTCGCGGAGGGCGCTGCGCAATGCGGCGGAGAAGCTGGCGGTGTGGGGGCCCACGCTGCGTTGGTTGACCAGCGATTTTTTCCGCTGATGGATGTACTCGATGGGGTCCTCGATCGTGATGATGTGTTCCTCGCTCTCCTCGTTCATATGGTCGACGAGGGCGGCGCAGGTGGTGGATTTGCCCGACCGGCCTGGGCCGGTGATGAGGATGAGACCCTGATTGGCGTCCGAGAATTTCTTGAGGATGGGAGGAAGCCCCAGTTCCTCGATGGAGGAAACCCGGGAACTGAAATGGCGGAACACGGCGTCCCAACCCTTGCGCTGGCGGTAGGCGTTGACCCGAAAACGCTCGCCGTTGGCCATGGTGTAGGAGGTGTCGACTTCCCATTCGCTGTTCAATCGGTCCGCGGTGGCTTGGTCCAGGATCTCGAAGATGAGATCTTCGCAATGCTGGATGAGCAGGGGTTCGGGAGTGATCGGCGTCAGGCGCCCCAGTTCCCGGACATAGGCGGGGGAATCCGAGGCGATATGAAGGTCCGAGCCCTTCCGGTCGATGCAGAGCTGCAAATATTTGTCGATTTGGGGCATGGGGCCCTAGGGTTGCCGGGAATTAAAACTACGCCCCTGAGGATTACAAAAAACAAAATGTTAGTCAATCCAAACGTTTTCTCCGCGGCTCCTTGTCAAAACCTTTCCTCTGCGGGAGGGTCCTCGCTTATAATCGGTCGAAATTGAAACTTCTCCCGGAGGGAATTATGGGACGGACTCGTTGGACGGCCTTGGTATTAATCGCCTTTTTTATGGCTGGTTGCGGCAAACACGGAGCGGAGGGAGGGATCAAGATCGGCCTCTCCATGGACACCTTGAAGGAAGAGCGGTGGCAGCATGACCGGGACCTGTTCGTGGCAAGGGCCAAGGAATTGGGGGCGGAAGTCCTGGTCCAGGCCGCCAACTCCAACGACGCCATGCAGAATTCCCAGGCGGAAAATCTTTTAACCCAAGGCGTGAACGTCCTGGTCGTCATTCCCCACAACGGCAAGAGCGCCGCCACCATCGTGGACTCGGCCCACAAGTCGGGCGTGCCGGTCATCGCCTACGACCGCCTCATCACGGACTGCGACCTGGACCTCTACGTTTCCTTCGATAACGTAAGGGTCGGGGAATTGCAGGGGGAATATATCTCCAAAAGGGTGCCCAAGGGCAATTACGTCCTGATCGGGGGGGCTCCGACCGACAACAACGCCAAACTTTTCAGGCAGGGCCAAATGAACATCCTCAAGCCCCTGATCGACAAGGGCGACATCAAGGTGGTCGCGGACCAATGGGCCAACGATTGGCTCCCGGTGGAGGCCTTGAAGATCATGGAAAACGCCCTCACGATCAATAAGAACAAGGTGGACGCGGTGGTGGTCTCCAACGACGGAACCGCCGGAGGGGCCATCCAGGCCCTGGCCGAGCAAAAAATGGCGGGGAAGGTATTTGTCTCGGGCCAGGACGCTGATTTGGCGGGGTGCCAGAGGATCGTGGCCGGCACCCAAAGCATGACCGTTTATAAACCCATCAAGGAATTGGCGGCCAAAGCGGCGGAACTGGCCGTAGCCATGGCCAAGAAGCAGGCTTTCACGGACAAGACCTCGCCGGTCAACAACGGAAAAAAGGATGTTCCCAGCGTCCTCTTGCTGCCCATCCAAGTGGACAAGGGAAATTTGGACGCCACCGTCATCGCCGACGGCTACCAGAAAAAAGAAGACGTCTACAAAAAATAATATTTCACCACGAAGACACGAAGACCGCGAAGTTAAGGATTTTAATTCTTGGGATTCGGTTTTTTGAATTTTAAAAAAGATGTTCTTCGTGAACTTCGCGTCTTCGTGGCAAAGGTCGCCGATGTCTTTACTTGAACTGAAAAACATCACCAAGGACTTTCCCGGCGTCCGGGCTTTGGACGGGGTGTCTTTCACCCTGGAGAAGGGGGAGATTCACGCCTTGTGCGGCGAAAATGGAGCCGGCAAAAGCACCCTCATTAAAATCCTTTGCGGCTATTATTCCCACGGCAGTTATGGCGGGGAAGTCCTCCTGGACGGCCGACCAGTCCAATTCAAAAACCTCAGGGATTCCGAGGAAAAGGGGATCGCCTTGATCGCCCAGGAGCTGGCGCTGGTTCCCGAACTCTCTGTCGCGGAAAATCTGATGCTGGGACGGGAACCGGTGAAGAGCGGGTTCATCCAGTGGGATAAAGTGAGGGAAGAGGCCCAAAGGGCATTAGCTTTGGTAGGCCTTCAGGTGAATCCCGACACCCAGGTGAAGGAGCTGGGCATCGGACAACAGCAGATGATTGAGATCGCCAAGGCCCTTTCCAAAAAAGCCGAAATACTCGTCCTGGACGAGCCCACCGCCGCGCTTACGGAGGCCGACGCCAAGCGGCTTTTGGAGTTCCTGCGCCAGTTGAGGGGTAAGGGTGTTTCCTCCATCTACATCAGCCACCGCCTGGAAGAAGTGGGCCAAATCGCCGACCGTGTCACCGTGCTCCGGGACGGAAAGTCCGTCGTGACCGGGGCCATGGGCGGATTGACACAGGAAAAAATTATCTCCCATATGGTGGGACGGGAAGTGAAGAACCTTTACCCGCGCCCCGAAACCAAACCAGGGTCGTCTCTTTTGTCGGTCAAGGATTTCAGCGTGGGGGATCCCGCCAATCCTGGACGGTACGTGGTCCGGAATATTTCCTTCGAGGTTCACGCAGGGGAAGTCCTTGGCATCGCGGGGCTCATGGGCGCCGGCAGGACGGCCCTTTTAAGCTCCCTCTTCGGCGGGGCCAGGGGCAAGACGGAAGGCTCCCTGGAGGTGGCGGGAAATCCCCGGCCGCTTTTTTCCTCGCCGCAAAAGGCCATCCAAGCCGGAATTGCCCTGGTCAGCGAAGACCGCAAAAGGTACGGCCTCATCCTGGAAAGTTCGGTGGAGGAAAATTTAGTTTTGGCCTCCATGCGCAAGCTGGTCAAGAACGGTTTCCTGGACCATGGGGCCTTCGAAAAGGAATGCGGCTCGCAGGTCAAGGCTATGAGCATCAAGACCCCCAGCCTGAAGGTGTGGGTCAACAAACTTTCCGGCGGGAACCAGCAAAAGGTGGTTTTGGGTAAATGGCTCATGACGAACCCCAAGGTTTTGTTCCTGGATGAGCCCACCCGGGGCATTGACGTGGGGGCGAAGGCCGAGATTTACCAACTGATGGGCCAATTAACCGCCAGGGGAATCGGGATCGTCCTGGTATCCTCCGATCTTCCCGAATTGTTGGGGCTTAGCCACAAGGTGCTGGTCCTGAACCAGGGCCGCCAGACCGCCTTTCTCGATCATGCCCAAGCTACGCCGGAAAAGGTTTTGTCCGCCGCAGCGTTGAAAGTCAGTTAACGGAAGGTTCCAGGGACCAGGTTCCAGGCTACAACAAGAGCAAATCATTATTACTCCCCCTCACCCCGTCCTCTCCCACCAGGGGCGAGGGTTTTTGGTTGTTGGCTTTCCTTTCGTTTTCCCTCTCCCTCGAGGGGAGAGGGTAGGGTGAGGGTGATCTATACAATCCAAGTTCAAAAGGTCCCATGAAAAAAACAAAACCCATTTCATCGAAACCAAAACCGATTTGGTTTGAGGTTTGCTCGAACCTGGCACCTGGAACCTTAGCTCTGTTTTTAGGTCTGCTAGGCATGTGGCAGTTCCACAACACGGAATTCTACTCGAACTTCGACTTGGTGCCGGGAGGGAGGGGAGATCCCAGGCTGGTGGCGGCCCTCTTGGAATATTTCCACCAATCCCTACACGGGATCGGAAAGCTGGATTCCCCCGCTTTTTATTTTCCGGCACAAGGGACCCTTGGTTACGCCGACGTTTTCCTGACCTACGCTGTTCTTTTCGACGCCTTGCGGACGATGGGTTGGGATCTTTTCAGCTCCCTGCAGGCCTGCCTGTTCATCACAGACGCCCTGAATTATCTCTGCTGTTTTTTATTCTTTCGAAAGGGACTGGGTTTGGGCGTCTCGGCATCGGGATTCGGCGCTTTTTTCTTCGCATTCAACGCCCCCAAATTCAACCAAATGGGGCATGTCCAACTGCAGTGCCTGTTTTGGATTCCCTTGGTCCTTTGGTGCCTGGCGGTTTGGGTGAAAAAAGAAAAGAGCCTGAAGCCCTGGGCGGCCTTTTCACTCCTGGCGTTGGGGGCGGTTTTTCTCAACCTCCAACTACTGTCATCCTTTTATGACGCCTGGTTTTTTATTTTTTGGATGAGTTTGTTTCTCATCCTTTCCCTTTGCTTTCGAGCCACTCGGTTGTTCCTGGCGGCACTGGTGAGTCGCCAATGGATTCCCCTGGCAGGCGCGGGAGCGGTTTTCCTGGCGGCGCTTATTCCTTTCCTGATGATCTACCTGCCAGTCGTCCGGGAGCTGGGGGGTAAAAGTTATGACGAAGTCAAAATGATGATCCCGAGTTTTTGGTCCTATCTGTGGATGGGGCCGCGCCATGGCTGGTGGGGATGGCTTTGGGACGCCTGTCCCTCCATCCAAGGGTTTCCGATCGAGGGAGAGGTCCGGTTAGGTTTCGGGATCGCGACCGTCGCGGTTTGGGCGGCACTCACGGGGGCAGCCCTCAAGGCGGCGCGGAAAAAGGAGGCGGGGTTATTTTTACGGCTGGGGGCGACGGGGGTTTTAACGACCTCGCTTTTTTATCTCTTGGCATTCCAATATACCCCTGACTTTTCGCCATGGCACTGGGTCTATGGTGGGGTGCCAGGGGCCGGAAGCGTTAGGGCCGTTTCCCGGATGGTCCTGTTCCTGGCGCTTCCCATGGGAGCCGCCATCGCTTGGGCTTTTGAGTGGGCCTGGAGCGTAAAAAAGAGAAGCCTCCTAATTTCGGGACTATCCCTAATGTTGGCGGGGATCATGGTTTGGGAGCAGGTGGATCTTCCGCCCTTCCTGGCCTTCAGCAAGCGGGCGGAATTGGGGCGCCTGGAATATTTAAGTGAAAAACTTCCAAACCATTGCGCCGCTTTTTTTGCTACCTTAAACCCCGGATTGCCCTACTCGGCCACGGACATCCAGATCGACGCCATGTTGATTTCCGCCGCTAGGGGAATTCCGACCCTCAACGGTTATAGCGGCCAAAGCCCGCCGCAATGGGGATTGTATAAAGTGCGCAGCCCCAAGTATGGGGAATACGTGAAAAACTGGATCGGCCTGCACAAGCTCCAGGGCGATATTTGCGAGCTGAACATAGATCGCTGAAACGAAAGTTAGGAGTGAGTGGTTAGAAGTTTTTTATTTCACCTTCTAACTACTCACTCCTAACTTCTAACTGGAACGCGGCGGGGTGTAGTTAAATTTCGAGGAGCGGGAAATGGACAATCAAAATTCTAAATTGCAAGTCCCCTGGCGCGCGCTCACCATGGTTGGCGCCTTGCTCCTTATCTGGGTGATTTTCACCCTTACGACCGAAGGTACTTTTTTAAGCCCCCGGAACCTTTCCCTGCTCATGCGTCAAATGTCGGTCACGTCGCTTCTGGCCATCTGCATGGTGCTGGTGATCGTGGCGGGGCAGATTGACCTATCGGTGGGGGCCATGACAGGTTTTCTTGGCGCCGTCTGCGCGATGTTGTTCGTCACCCACGGCTGGCCCCTCTGGGCTTCCTTCGCCGCGACGCTTGTCCTTGGCGCTCTCTTGGGGCATATCCAGGGCCACTTGGTCACTTGGTTTAATATTCCCCCCTTTATCGTGACCTTGGGCGGCATGTTGATCTTCCAAGGGGCCCTTTTGGGCACAACGGGCGGGGTCGCCATCAGCCCCACGCCCGATTTTCTTTACGTCGGCCAGGCCTATCTTCCCGCCGCCTTCGGCTGGAGTGCTTTGGGATTGTTGGGCCTCTTCTTTATATACAAAGCGGTTCGTGAAAAATCGGCGGGGAGATGGAAGTGGGTGGGTCTGCTGGTTCTTTCGGCGGTGTTTATTAACACCATGAATTCCTACGAGGGTGTTCCGGTGCCGGTAGTTCTCATGATTTTATTCGCGGCAATTTTCTCCGTGGTCGCCCGGGAGACTCCTTTTGGAAGGCACCTCTATGCCATCGGCGGCAACCGGGAAGCGGCCTTCTACTCCGGTATCAACATCCAAAAGCATATCGTCCTGGTTTTCACCCTGATGGGAGCCATGGCTGGTATGGCCGGTATTGTGCTGACGGCCAGGGTGGGAGCCGCTACCTCGGACGCGGGCCGCATGATGGAACTGGACGCCATCGCCGCGGCGGTCATCGGGGGAACCTCACTGATGGGAGGCCGGGGCACGGTGTGGGGCGCCCTGCTGGGAGGACTGGTCATGGCCTCGCTGGATAACGGGATGAGCCTGATGAACACGGAAGCCTTTTGGCAGCCGATCATCAAGGGAAGCATCCTGGTGATTGCCGTGGCCTTGGACATGATGGGGCGAAAAGGGAAAAGCTAGGCCCACTACTCGTTCGTTTGAGTTCTCCCACGGAGGAAAAATATTAATCATCTCAAGTTGTTCTTAATTCTTTCTTTGATCCTTTTTTCTCCCGTTAAGGCCA
>CAZUXW010000101.1:5762-8040 GCA_964624625.1 uncultured bacterium | reverse complement strand
TGAATTTTAATCTTCGGCGAAGAGCGGATGGGGTGAAAGACATGAAAACAAAAATTTTGGGTTATTCAGGATTGGTGGTTATCCTTTTAACTTCCGTACTGTGGATGAGCCAAGGATGTGTCGGCGGGGTTCCGCCGATCGTTGCTTTTGTGGTGACCTCAACTCCCACCCTGCCCTCGGATGTCATCAGTAATTTCAACTCCGGCTCAATCACGGTTAATCCCAAACTTCAAAACACCAATGGCTTCCCCGGCTATTGGACGGTCAATACCTATGGCGGGGGCATCTACCCCAACTCGATTAACAGCCCTTTCTTGTTAGCCAATCCGGGAAATGGAAGCAATTTCGCGATTCACCTTATTTGCGGATTGTCCGACGCTGGCGGGAATGAGGCCGACCAGTTGACCTGTTACTTAAAATCCGATCCAACCAATCCCTATTTCGACGCGACTCCTTTCACGGGAATCCAATTTGATATGCGATTGGGTTCGGCGGATACCAATACCAGCCGCTCCTTATCTTTTCCCATCGACCTTACGATGTCCGGTGTTCCTGGGGGAATATGCACGGCGAATTGCTATAACGGGCACATGGTTTCCTTGCCGACAAGTCCCACCAACACTTGGCACACCGTTTCATTCAATTGGAGCCAGTTTCAACGTCCTTCCTGGATGCCCGTCCCTTATCAATACTTGCCCTTTTCGGCACACTTGAACAAGATCCTTTTCATGCAATTTTCATTTGGTGATGGAGGTGGAGTCGGCTCCGCTGGTACGCCCAATGTCACACAAACGGATATTTGGATCGACAACGTGAAATTTCTTCCTTGAATAAAATGAAGGCTTAAGGCCGATCCTTCGGGACCCGCATTTTTTATTTCTGCTCTTTCTCGCGCCTGAATCCTTTTTGTGACGCAAAGTTCAAATGACATATCACTTTTGCCCGGAGCAAGGTTTCCGTGAACCCTGAATTGGCCCCCAAACCTCCCTTGGGTTGGAACAGTTGGGATTGCTATGGCACGGCTGTCACCGAGGAACAGGTTCGGGCCAACGCCGAAGTGATGCAAAAGCGACTCGCGGCCTTTGGCTGGCGATATGTAGTGGTGGATATCCAATGGTCCGGTCCCAACTCCAAGGGCCACAGCTATGAGCCTGGCGCTGTTTTGGAAATGGATTCCTATGGGCGGTTGATTCCCGCGCTGAACCGTTTTCCCTCAGCCAAGGAAGGGGCTGGATTCAGGCCATTGGCCGACTACATTCATTCACTCGGCCTAAAATTCGGCATCCATATCATGAGGGGAATTCCAAAACAGGCCGTCGAGAAAAATACTCCCATCTTGAATTCGTCATTTCGGGCGGCGGATATTGCCGACCGAAACAGCATCTGCCCCTGGAACCCCGATATGTTTGGGGTGAACATGAAAAAAACCGGCTCCCAGGATTACTATGACTCCTTATTCAAACTTTACGCCGAATGGGGAGTGGATTTCGTCAAGGCCGACGACATGCTATCGCCGGTTTACCACAAAGAAGAGTTGGAGGCCATGTCGCAAGCGATCGCGAAAAGTGGCAGGGAGATGATTTTGAGCCTTTCTCCCGGGGGAACGACAGTCGTTCCTTCTTATTTTGAGCATCTCAGGGAGCATGCTCAAATGTGGCGCCTCTCTGACGATGTTTGGGACGAGTGGGACCAGGTCCGCCGGCAGTTTGAGACGGCCCGGCAATGGCAGAAAAAATCAGGAAACGGCCGCTGGCCCGACCTGGACATGCTGCCTTTGGGCCGGCTGGTGATTTGGAAGGAAGGGCCTCAAGGGTGGAAAAACCGCCTGACGCGGGATGAACAGAAAACCTTGATGACCCTCTGGGTCATTTTTCGCTCGCCACTGATGATGGGCGGGGATCTGCCGAGCCTGGATGATTTTACCGCCTCGCTCCTGACGAACCAGGCTGTGTTGGACGTGAACCAAAAAAGCGAGTGGAACCGGGAGCTTTTCCACCAGGGTGATTTCATCGCCTGGACCGCCAAGCCCCAGGGTTCCAACGACCTGATCCTGGCCCTCTTTAACCTGGGGGAGCAGCCCCTCAAGGTGGATGTGCCATGGCCCGACCTGGATTTGGAGCAAAATCCCAAAATGGTCGATTTGTGGAGCGGGGACGGAACCTTGGGAAAAGGCCAAAGCTTTTTAGTTGAAATCCCCCGCCATGGGGCGGGACTTTACCGAATTCAAAAGAAATGACCCTGTAAAAAGTTTAAACAAGGTTCGGAATGTTTCGCTCCC
>CAZUXW010000101.1:0-5662 GCA_964624625.1 uncultured bacterium | reverse complement strand
TCCGCTTCGGAAAAAGCGAAGGTGGACAATAAAATCGCCGAGGTCGAGTCGGTCATCCAAAAAGGCGCCTTCAAGGACGATTGGGATTCCCTCCGCAAGCACGAGACGCCGGAATGGTACCAGGACGCCAAATTCGGCATCTTCATCCATTGGGGCCTCTACTCCGTTCCCGGTTACGCCAACGAGTGGTATTCGCGGAACATGTACCAGCAGGGCGATGACGCCTTCAAGCACCATGTGGCCACCTATGGCCCCCAATCCAAGTTCGGCTACAAGGATTTTATCCCCCAATTCAAGGCGGAGAAGTTTGATCCTTCCCATTGGGCGAAACTCTTCAAGGAGGCAGGCGCCCAGTATGTGGTTCCGGTCGCGGAGCACCATGACGGCTTCGCGATGTACAAATCCGATTTATCCCGCTGGACCGCCTTCAATATGGGTCCGAAAAGGGACTTGATCGGGGCACTTTCCAAGGCGGTCCGGGCCGAGGGATTGGTTTGCGGGGCTTCCTCCCACCGTGCCGAACATTGGTGGTTCATGAGCGGGGGCATGAAATTCGACTCCGACATGAAAAACCTGGATACTTTCGATTTTTACGGCCCCGCGGAAGCCGACTATAGCAGTCCCAGCGAGGAATACGCCCGCAACTGGCTGGCCCGATCCTGCGAGTTGGTGGACAATTACAAACCCCAGCTCATCTATTTTGATTGGTGGGTGGGAGAAACGCCGGTTTTCGCCCCCTACTTGAAAAAATTCGCGGCTTATTATTACAACCGCGCCGCCGAGTGGGGCCTGGAGGTGGTCCTGAATACCAAGGACAAGGCCTTTGTCCCCGGAACGGCGGTCCAGGACGTCGAGAAGGGAAAATTGCCAGGCATCAACTCGGTGTCTTGGCAGACGGACACTTCCATCAGCTGGCGGTCCTGGGCTTACTTGAAGGACGACCAGCTCAAGGATTCGGGTTATTTGATCCGGACCCTTATCGACGCCGTCAGCAAAAACGGAAACCTGCTTTTGGATATCGGACCCAAGCCCGATGGGACGATCCCGGAGGAACAAGAAAAAGTATTGAAGGAAATAGGCTTGTGGCTGAAAGTCAATGGCGAAGCCATTTACGGAACAAGGCCCTGGGTCCTCAATGGTGAGGGCCCCACCAGGGACACGGACGGGAAAAACAGCGAGACGGATGTGAAATACCAGGAAGGGGATGTGCGCTTCACCCGGAAGGGAAGCGCGGTTTATGTCTTTTCGATGGCCGAGGCTGCCGGACCCTTGACGATATCAGGACTTGGTGAAACCGTTGCCCCTGGCGCCACCATCAAGGATGTCGCCTTGCTCGGGTCCGATGAAAAGATCAAGTGGGAAAGAACCGGTCGAGGATTAATCCTGCCCCCGGACTCTGGCAACAAGGGTCAGCCCCTTGTTTATCGAGTGACATTGGACGGCCTTGTCCTGGGTGGATTCAAGACGGAGACAACCGCGAAGGGGTTCACGGCCAAGGCCGTCCTGCAAAACTATTCGGCGGACAAAGCGGTCAAGGTGGCGGCTCTGTTGGTTTCCGGTAAAAAAGAGGCATCGGATACGGTTTCCGTTGATGCCAAATCCTCCGGAAGTATCGAGATTCCCTTTGAGACTTCCTCCCCAGGCCTCTATTCCGTTTCCCTTACCCTTCCCGGCCTTGGCTCCCTGGGCGGCAGGGCTACCCTCCCGGCCATCGACCTCACGGGGGAGTGGCTGTTCAAAAAAGGGGACGATTTATCCTGGTCGAAACCCAGCCTCGATGACAAAGTTTGGCAGAAGGTCCAATTGCCGGCCCATTGGGAGGACCATTCCCAATACACCGCCGACAATGTTTACGGCTGGTACCGCAAAAAAATAACCATTCCTGCCGCTTGGAAGGGGCATTCGATCCTGCTGCCAGTGGGAAAAATCGACGACACGGACGCGACCTACTTTAACGGCAGGAAGATCGGGCAAACCGGCGAGTTTCCGCCGCATTTCCAAGGTTTCTGGGATAAGCCCCGGAAATACGAGGTCCCGGCCAAGCTGATCCGTTTCGGGAAAGAAAACGTCATTGCGATCCGGGTGTTCGACGCCTACGGCGGCGGGGGCCTTTACGACGGTCCCCTGGGTCCAATTGAAGTTAAGTGACGGAAAAACGAAATTTGCCACAGATGAACACGGATTAACTCGGATAATGCGAAAAAGGAATTCAGGATTTAGGTGTATCTGTGTTCATCTGTGGCGAATACATTTTATTAGGGGATGTGATTTTATTTTCGGAGGAATTGAATGAAAAAGTCAGTGGCGCTTATTTTGGGTCTTGTTTTGTTGGCGGGGTGCGGGAACAAGCAGACCAAGTATCCCATTAAAATCGGACTTTCCATGGACACCCTCCGGGCGGCCCGCTGGGTGAAGGACCGGGATCTCTTTACCGAGGAATGCAATAAAAGGGGGGTGGGAGTCCTGGTCCAGTCCTGCGAATCCAACGACGCGCTCCAAATTTCCCAGTCCGAAAACCTGCTCTCCCAGGGCATCCAGGCCCTGGTCGTGGTGGCCCACAACGACAAGAGCTGCGCCACTATCGTGGAATCGGCCCACAAGCTGGGGGTTCCCGTTTTGGCCTATGACCGGCTCATCGCCAATTGCGACCTGGACATCTATGTGTCCTTCGACAATGTGCGGGTGGGGGAACTGATGGCGGAAAAGCTGACGGCCTTGAAGCCCAAAGGCAATTATGTCCTGATGGGGGGCGCGCCGACGGACCATAACGCCATCCTGGTGCGGGAAGGGCACATGAAGGGCCTGGGACCCTTCCTTAAACGCGGGGACATCAAGATCGTGGGGGACCAATGGTCCAACGATTGGCTGGCGGTCAACGCCCTCAAGAACATGGAAAATATCCTGACGCAAAACAACAACCGGGTGGACGCGGTGCTGGATTCCTATGACGGAACCGCGGGGGGATCCATCCAAGCCTTGGCCGAGCAAAAGCTCGCGGGGAAAGTCCTGGTGTCGGGCCAAGACGCGGAAATCGCGGCTTGTCAACGCATCGTGGCCGGCACCCAGACCATGACCGTTTACAAGCCAGTCCAACTCCTGGCGGCCAAGGCCGCTGAATTGGCGATCAAGCTGGCCAAAAAGGAACCCATCGGTGAAGCCACCGTCGGAATTGATAACGGGAAAATCAAGGTACCCAGCGTCTTGCTCGACCCCATTCCGGTGGATAAAAACAACATGGTCTCCACGGTGATCAAGGACGGCTTCCATAAGATGGAGGAAGTCTACAAGGATGTTCCAAAAGACCAATGGCCTAAACCATAAATTCGGTTTTACCATTCGAGCCGGCAGGGGCGGGTCTCGGACCCGCCCTTTTTTTGTTGTGATATTATTTTCGGTTTCGGATTTTCATCGTTTTTCATTCTTCTTTATCCATGTTAATCTGTGACGGTTTTTATCGATGAATAAACCGTTAAGGAATCCCCTTGTCCAACTTTAAAACCCTCTCGTCACCCTATCAAGTCACCCTGAGCCCTGCCGCTTGTTCCCTCGATATCGGTGATGGCAGTGAAAGGGGGGAATATGTCAATCAAGACCACCTCCTCACGACTTTGGGCCGTCCCCACCGGGCTATCAGCCTCATGTATTGCTATTACCCCCTGACCAAGGGTTGGCCGCTCCGGGCGTCCATCGCCTTTAAAAAACGCGGGAAAAAAGGATCCTGGGATTACCCCTACGATGATTATTTTCCATTTACAGGCGGGCCCAAGGGCGACAAGGAGAGCGAGGTTTTCCAGCAGATGAGGGATATCCGCCGCCACGGCCAGGACGTGACCCTCACCCTGACCATGGATTGCGAGGTTCCGGACGACCATATCCGGGCAATCGCCCGGCAATTGAGGCCCTATGGCCGGATCCGAGTCCGGTTAAACCACGAGTGCGATGGTTTTTGGTTTGTCTTCAGTAAGCGCTTTTCCTACGTGCAAGTCGCCGATTTTTTCGTGAGGTTTTCCGGAATCCTCCGGCAAGAGGCCCCGAGCGTCCAATTGATTTGCTGTTGGGGCCATGTCCTGGACTATCAAAGCGGCAAGTTGAACCACGAGGAGGAGCTTTCACCCATTCTCCGCGCGGCCGATGTTTGGTCCGCGGACCAATATTTCACCCTCCATTACGGCTGGCCCTTTAAGAGCTGCGAACCGAAGGATATCGAAAAAACCTACAAGATCGTCGGTGTTGAGAATGTTTGGCGCCAAATCCGGGGCATTCACCGCCGTTTTGTCCAATTGTCCGGCGAGGACAAGGGTTTGGAAATCGGGGAAATCAACACGGACGGAAATGTGGGGGGCGAAGACCTTCAAGCCCGATGGACCGGGAACTTTTACCGGAAGGTCCTCAGGGAAAAGCCTGAATTTTTAAAGGGGCTCACCTATTACCAATTCCGCGACCGGGGGCGCCTGGGTTTGGAAAGGGAGGACCCGAATAACCCTGAAAACGGATTGCCGACGCCTTTCCTTCCGGTTTACCAAAAGCTGCTGCAGGATCCCTATTTCCTGCCGAAGGAAAAATGGTCGAGGACGAAAAAACTCAGCCTGGAATGGCGGGCCTCGGATGACTCGGACGGATTGGGGTGGAAAATCCCGCTCAAGGCCAAGCCCGTGTTCCTCGAATTGCGGTTCGACAAGGAAGCCAACCTGATGATCCGGGCCGGGAAAAAATGGTTTTACAAAAAACCGGGGGTGGAGTGGGTGGATTTGACCCCGGCGGCGGGGGAGGGGCGCGGCTCCAAGCCCCTGACGGTGGCCGTATTCGCGCCTCCCTCCGATGGGATGAACCGGCCCGGCGCCTCATTCGTTCCGGCCAAGCTCAGCCGAGCCCCCCAATTGCGGTTGATTTACCGTTGGAAGGGAATGGATTAAGATTTGTGACAGGCAACCGATAGCCCGATATAATCACTGAATAAGTTTTGAGCCAATGATTAAGTTTTGGAGGACAATCATGAAAAAAATCATATTGATTTTGACGGGGTTTGTTTTGAGCTGTTCGGCTTTGTCCGCCGCGCCGGTCAAAATTTCAAAGGACGCACCCATCCAATTTTTCCTGGTGGAAAGGACGAAACAGGGCGACACCGACCAGATTAATTTCACCCCCCAGACCGAAAAAGCGATCCTGGCGGCCTTGGCCAACGGCGGTTTCAACGTCCAATCCGATGAGGACGCCCCCCTGGTCAGCAAAACAACTTTGAAATACACCGAAGCCCGCTCGGAGTCCCAGCTGGGCGCGGAGTTCAGCGGTTATGTCCATTTGAGGACCGGGGCTGATGGTACGATGAACTTTAAGACCGACAAGGGCGAGAAGGTCCTGCTGAAGACGGAGGTCAATGATGTTCACTGGATCCTGGATAAAAAACAAGCTTTCGCCATGGCCCGCAAGGCGGGGGCCAAATACGTTCTGATCGCGGACGTGACGGTCGCCGGCGTCTATTCCACCGGGGCTCTCCAGCCTACCTACAACGTGGCATTGGACGCGTCGTTGCATAACGCCGCCACGGGCCGGGTGGTCAAGGGATTCAGCGATTCTCTCACCCGTATGGGCGCCACCAGTTCCGCCGCGGCGAAAGACGCCGCCGCTTACCTTGGAAAAAAACTGGCACAGGAAATGGATGACG
>CAZUXW010000100.1:0-8285 GCA_964624625.1 uncultured bacterium | reverse complement strand
TTCGAATCCCGGACGACTCACCAAAGGCCTTTTTTATTTTCGATTTACACCAATCCAGTCATCCCAGTTTATATCCTGCCTCGGGCACCATTTTTCCCTGATAATAAATGGAAATGCCGTAAAACCTAGAGTTTCATGTAACTAGACAGCTCCAAATCCGGATGATAACCTGTTTGCGCTTCATATCCATCCATATATATTAATGCTCCTTATGAAATAAGGGATGCTCATGATTACCCGAACTGGTTGTTTGGCTATTACTCTCGCGGTTTTCCTGACCCTGGCTTCTGCCCCGGCCAACTCTGACCCCCAAGATGTTCCCTTGCAAGTCCTACAAAAGACCCCCTTCGGCGAGACCAATTCGGTCGAGCATATGGAAATCTCCGCCACCTTTAGCCAGCCCATGGTTCCCCTTTCTTCGAACGATGAAATGGGATCATTGTGTCCGATTAAAATCATCCCCGAGATAGTAGGTCGTTGCCGTTGGAAGGGGACTCAAACCCTGGTTTTTGAACCGGCCAAGCCCCTGTTGCCGGACCACCATTACCATGTCACGATCCCGGCCGGCACGGCGTCCAAGGTCAGCGGGGCAAAACTGGATAAGGATGTGTCCTGGGATTTTAATACCCTCCGCCCCCAGATCAACTACAGCTTGCCCTACAACGGTTCCAAATGGGTTGCCTTAAACGCCGCCCCCTTCGTTTGTTTTACCCTGGATGTAACGTCCGCTGAAATAAAACCCTTTATCCAAATGACAGAGACCGAACTGGATTCCAAAGAGGCGGGGATCGACGTTCCGTTCACCCTGCGAAGGCCCACCGGAGAAGAACTGAAGAAAGTTTACCGAGGAAACGCCGATAATGTTGTCATCATTCAACCGTCAAGTCCCTTGAGGCGGGATCATGCTTATCATCTTTTCTTTAAAAAAGGCCTCCCTTCTCGGGGCGGGGAAGTTGGCCTGCCTGCCGACCGTGAAATTCAATTTGAGACCTGGTACACCTTCAAATTTAAAGACCATAGCGGCGACATCGGCTGTCTGGGTAAGGGAACGCCTTCATTCACTTTGACGAACCCGGTTTTCGGCAAGGAGTTCCTTGCCAACCTTTCCATTGATCCGCCGGTGAAGCTCAACCTTCCGGAGGGGGAATGGGGTTCGCCAAGGTCCCCGGCCAGGGATGTGGTGTTCTATCTTTCTCAGGCCGAATACCAACCGGCGACAACCTACACCGTCACCCTAAACGGAAATCTCACGGACAAGTTTGGGAACCATTTGGGCGAAAACCAATCCTTCAGTTTCAAGATCGGTGACTTTTGCCCCAGGCTCAACATGCCTGGAGGGTTTGGCGTTATGGAATCGGACCTAAAACATTACCACCCGGTCAATGGGGTGAACATTGAAAAGGCCCGGGTCAAGGTCAAGAAAATCCCTCTGGAAAAAATTATTCCGACCATGAACCTGCTCAACCGGTCGGGAGAATACGACCAGGAGGACGGAGAAGCCGGGTGGTACACGCCGGAAGCCAAAGATCCAATCAAGGATTACGGAGTCGACAAGGATTGGGCTCCTCATGTGAGCCATCCCAATAAAATCTTTCATTCCTACGTGAACCTAAATCCTGTCTTGGACAAGGATAAGGGAGGGTTTGTCCTGACCCGGATTCTGGGATTAAACGGTTATTGGATGACGGCGGTAGACGATGTCACCCCCCTCGGCCTGACCTTTAAAACCAGTCCTGACAGCACCTTGATTTGGGCGTCCCGCTTAAAGACGGCGGAAGGCGAGCCGGAAGTCCCGGTGGAGATCCGGGGAAGCGCCAACCAAGTCGTTTGGTCCGGCGTGACGGATAAGGACGGTTTTGCCGAAGCCCCTGGCTGGGTGGGTTTGGGATTGAAGCCGCGCGATAGTTACGAGCATCCGAGCCTTTGGCTGGTCGCGAAAAACCCCCAAGGCGCGGCGGTTCTCTCCTCGGACATGCGGGAGGGAATTGAGCCCTGGCGTTTCAATGTCGAGGAAACGGGATTCGGCGAGGAAACGAGGGCCCGGGGTTTTCTCTTTACGGACAGGGGAGTTTACCGCCCCGGCGAGACATTACACCTTAAAGGAATATTCCGGACCTTGGGCGTGGACGACTGGGACGGAATGCCGAAGCGAAGTTTCAAGATATCCCTTCGGGACGCCAGGGGCCAGGAAGTATTGAGCCGATCCGTCACCACGACTTCTAATTCCTCTTTCAGCGCCTCTTATGAAATTCCCGAGGGAGCGCCGACCGGTTATTGGTCCTTCAATCTGCGGGACGAAAAAAACCAAAGGATTCAATTTTCACAAAGCGTCAGGGTGGAGGACGTCAAACCCGCCGCTTTTGAGGTCAAAATTCACCCGGCGCAGGAAAGCTTCCTGGCGGGGGATAGCTACCGCTCCTCGGTCGAGGGCTGGTACCTTTTCGGCGCTCCCATGTCGGGGGCGAAGGGCGACTGGCACCTGATGTTGAACCCGACCAGTTACCAGCCTCCGGATTGCGAGGGTTATGACTTCAGCCCTGGTTGGTGGGAAAACCAAAAATACGGGGGCTATGAGGCGGCATCGGGGGACCTGAACCTGGATGCCAAGGGTCAGGCCGCGGTCACGGCCCAGTTGGACCCCGCCAAGCTTACCGGCCCCTTCGCGGCCGAATTGGAAGCCAGCGTGACAAGTCCGGACCGGCAAAGGCTGTTCGGGCGTTCCTCAGTGGTAGTCCACCGGGCCAACCTTTATGTGGGCATCAAACCGATGGGCTATTTCACGACCAAGGGAAAATCCTGGCGCGCGGACATCATCTGCGTCACTCCCGAGGGTAAAAAAATAAAAGGCGTTTCGATGAGGGGAATGTTGAAGCGCCGGCAATGGATGAGCGTTCAAAAGGCCGGCCTGGGTGGCCGGTTGGAATGGGTGAGTGAAACAAAAGATACCTTGGTCAAGGAATTCACGATCACATCGAATTCGGGCCCTTATCCCTATAGCTGCAACCCCGAACAGACGGGGCAGTATTTCCTGAGCTTCTCGGCCAAGGATGAAAAGGGACGTCCTGTGGAAACGGCCGTCCAATTTTACGTGGGGGGGAGCGGCGAATCCTTTTGGGAACAGCGGGACGACGACATCATTGAGCTGGTGCCGGACAAGAAAAGCTACAAGCCGGGGGACATTGCCCACATTTTGGTAAAGTCCCCTTATCAGCGGTCGAAGACCCTTGTGACCCTGGAAAGAGAGACGGTGTTGAACCACTGGGTGACGGAGACGAAGGGCGGGGCCGATTTCATCGATGTACCCATTACGGAAAATTGTCTTCCCAACGTATTTGTGGGAGTGATCCAAGCCCAGGGCCGGGCAGAAAAACCAAAATACGGCCCCTTGGGAGACGACCTCGCCAAACCCCAGGCGAAATTTGGGTATGTCAATCTTCCGGTGGACCCTTCGGGCCGGCGGCTTAAGGTGGAGGTCAAAACCAACAAGGAAGATTACCGGCCCGGTCAATCCGTCACGATAACCCTGCGGACGCTCAATGAGGCCGGCAAACCCACTCCCGCCGAAGTGACCCTTTATGCCGTCGACGAGGGTTTGCTACTTCTGACCGGTTACCAGACGCCGGATGTCTTCAGCGCCTTCTACGGGCCGCGGGGACTGATGGTGGGAACCGTGGATTCCCGCCCCTTTGTCATCGGACAGCGAAACTTTGGGGAAAAGGGCGAGGAGCGGGGCGGCGGCGGAGGTGGCAAGGGCCTGATGCAGGGAATTGATCTTCGTTCCAAGTTTGTGCCGACGGCCTATTGGAATGCCTCTGTGAAAACCGGGAAGAAGGGTAAAACAACCGTCACCTTCAAGCTGCCCGACAATCTTTCGCGGTTCCGCGTGATGGCGGTCGCGCAAGCTGGAAAGCGCTTTGGAAGCGGCGACAGCAAATTCAAGGTGAATAAACTGCTTTTATTAAGGCCGAGCCTGCCACGATTCTCCCGGCTGCGCGACCACTTCAAGGGAGGAGTGGTGGTGCATAATAACGGCTCCAAAAAAATGGAGGTCGCCCTGGAACTTCAAGCTGAAACCAGCGTCCTAAAAATTGACGGGGAAGTCGGCCGAACTCTTCAGGTGGATCCTGGCGAGGCAAAGGAAGTTTTGTGGGACATCAGCGCGGTTCAATTGGGGGAAGCCAAGCTCGCTTTCCGGGCCAGGGATGTGCACTCAAAGGAATCGGACGGTTTGGAGTGGAAGCTGCCCGTGGAAGAGCCCGAGCATCTTGAAACCGTCGCGACTTCCGCGGCCACGGGCGATAAGGCCGAGGAAGGGCTGCAGCTTCCCCCCTTCACTTCCAAAGAGAATGGCGAGCTCAAGATCACCGCCTCTTCCTCGGCCCTTTGCGGCTTGAAACAGGGCGCCGCTTATCTTTGGGATTACCCCTATGGATGCCTGGAACAAAAACTTTCACGGTCCTTTCCCGTCATCGTGGGAGCGGACTTGATGGAAACTTTCGGATTGGCGAAGATGGGAAGCTTGAAGAAATCCGTCCAGGAAGTAATGAGTCGTTTGGGTGATTATCAAAACCCCGACGGCGGTTTCCGTTATTGGAATCCGCCGTTTTTTAATGATCCCAGCGACCCCTGGCTGACGGCCTATGCCCTGGAAGCAGCGGCCTACGCCCTGAAGGAAAAATACGAAGTGCCGGAAGGCGTCACCACCCGGGCCAGGCAATTCTTGAACCGGTACCTGGGAAGCCAACAGCAATGGGCTTATCCCTACAGCGCCAGCGAGGATTACGCCAGCCGGGCCTACTGCCTTTACTGCCTGAGTCTTTGGGGCGAACAACCAGCCAATTATTTTAACGAACTTTACCAGAAGCGGGATCAGATTCCCTTCCTGGCCAAGGCATATCTCTTAAAGGCCTCCACCCGTTTGCTGAAGGACCCAACCGTGACCGAAACCCTTGCCCAGGAGTTGTTGAACCAGGCCAAAATTTCCCCGACGACCCTCCATTTTGAGGAGCCGTCGGAAACCAGGATGCCCTGGATCCACGGTTCGACGGTGGTCGCCACGGCCCAATGTCTCCAGGCGCTTCTGGACGCCAAAGGTGGGTTTCCTGGCGACGAGAAAGCCATTGCCTGGTTGACGCAAGAACGAAAAACGAAGGGCCGTTGGAACAACACGATGGATAATGTCCGCGCCCTCCAGGCCTTCCAGGATTTCTACCGTCTCTACGAAAAGGACACCCCCAACTTCAATCTGAAGGCTGGCCTGTTGAGGGATGGAGCCTACCAAACGGTTTGGACGGATTTGTTCCAGGGCAGGAGCCTCGAAGCCAAGGTGAAATCCTTGCCCTTGACCGAGGTTTTTTCCGGAGGACCGGATACCCACTTGCGGTTGGAAAAGGAAGGCGCGGGGCGGCTCTACTACACCCTCCGAATGAGCTACATCCCGGCTTCGTTCGACAAGCCCGTTTCGGAGGGATTTGAAGTGTTGAAAACCATCGAGTCCACCAACGGCGCGCCCCTGGACCAAATGAAAGCCGGTGACCGGGCGGTGGTGACTTTGCGGGTCATTACCAGCCAGGACCGCATATTCACGGCGATCAATGATCCCCTGCCAGGTGGGTTTGAAATTGTGGATCCTTCCTTCGCGACGGAGGGCACCCAAAACATTTCGACGGGGGAAGGCGAGGGTTCTTCGTTGAAACGGCATAAAAAATCAAAAAGGATTTCAGTGAACCAGGACAATGACTGGGGAAGCTCTTGGGGCTCCTTCAACCACCATGAGAATTATGACGACCGCATCCAAATATTCGCCGACTTCCTCAGCGCTGGGGAACATAAATATTCCTACCTGGTGCAAGCGACAACCCCGGGGCAATTCACGATCCCATCCACCTGGGCGGAGCAAATGTATGAGCCGGAGGTGTTTGGACGGACCGCCACCGGGGGCGTTACCATCGTCAAATGAGGAGCAAACGGATATTGGCCGTCCTGGCGGTTGCCGCGGTGGGATCGGCCCTTTTTTGGTATTCGAGGCCGGCGGATTTGATTCCGGGACTGGCCCCTCCATCCCCCTCCCTTTCGGTTTTTGACCGGTACGGACTCCCGATGGGGAGTCTTCTCTCTTCCTCGGAAAGTTACTCCATGCCGGTGAGCTTGGAGTCGCTTTCCCCTTGGCTGATTTTGGCTACCATCGCCACCGAGGACAAGCGGTACTATTTTCATTCCGGGGTAGACTTTCAGGCTGTTCTCAGGGCCCTGTGGCAAAATGTGTCGCGGGGACGGGTGGTCTCGGGCGCTTCGACCCTCACCGAGCAATTGGCCCGCGCCCTGGAACCCTATCCTAAGACATTTTGGGGAAAGGCCCGCGAGGCCCTGTTGGCCCGATCCCTGGAAAAACAAAACTCAAAACGCGACATTCTTGAAACCTACTTCAACACGATTTCCTATGGAAATCAGTGCCAGGGCGTGGAGGCTGCCTCCCGCCGTTACCTGGGGCTTCATTGCTCGAATTTGTCTCTGGCCCAGGCCGCCTACTTGGCGGCGATTCCCAAATCGCCGGTCCGCTATAACCCCTTTCGGTTTCCCGGCCAAGTGCTGGAACGCCAGAAAAAAATTCTGGACTCCATGAAAGAGAAGGGTTGGGTGGATGATGAAAATTGGAGGTTAGCCCAAGCCGAAGCGGTGCAAATCCAGAAACCCTCCCCTGAAAACGCCGCCCCCCATTTCATGAGTTTTTTGAAGGACCATGCGGATTGGGACCGCGAAAGGGTTGAGACGACCTTCGATCTTTCCCTTCAGACGGAACTTCAGGAACTTTTGTCCAGCCAGTTGAAGCGTTTAAAAAATAACCATGTCACCAATGGCGCCATGCTGGTGGTGGATACGGCGACGGGGGGTGTATTGGCCTGGGTGGGTTCGGCGGATTTCGGCGACGCTTCCATCCAGGGTCAAGTGGACGGGGTCCGGGCTTTGCGCCAGCCCGGGTCCTCCTTAAAACCCTTCCTTTACGGTTTGGCCTTCAGCCGGGGAATGAAAACCTCCGATCTGCTTTTAGATGAGCCCACCTATACCGAAGGTGGGTTCATCCCGCGTAATTATGACGATCAATATCATGGATTTGTCAGGATGAGGACGGCTTTGGCCTGCTCGTATAACGTACCGGCGATCCGGCTGGCCGAAAAAGTGTCCGTGGTTCGGTTTTTGGAATTTTTACATGAATGCGGGTTTTCGTCCTTGAGTTCTCCCCCGGATCATTACGGATTGGGCTTGGCTCTGGGGGACGGGGAGATCACCCTGCTGGAATCGGCGACAGCTTACGCGGCCCTGGCCCGGGGAGGAATTTGGAAGCCACTGCGGGTTTTGAAGGGAAGGGAGCCGGACTTGCTTTCCGCCGGGGAGGAGCCAAGGTGGATTTTAGATTCCGAGGAAGCTTATTTGGTCACCAGCATTCTTTCGGATAACACGGCCAGGTCGGGAGCCTTTGGGCTCTATTCCCCCTTGCTTTTGCCTTTTCCTTTCGCAGCCAAGACGGGAACCACCAAGGATTATCGGGATAATTGGGCCGTTGGTTATACCCCCGAATGGGTGGTGGCCGTATGGGTCGGAAATTTTGATGGAACCCCGATGCGGCATGTATCGGGTATCACGGGGGCCGCTCCACTATTGCACGACGCGGCCATGCTTCTTTCTAAAAAATATCCCCCCTCGCCGTTTACGGTGCCCTCCGGAATCGTGGAAAAGGAAGTCTGTTCAATTTCAGGCGATCTGCCGTCGGCCGACTGCCCGAACCGAATTACAGAAGTGTTCGACAGCCGCTTTATCCCGACCACCGTTTGTAAGCTCCATCAGCGGAAAACAAACGAGGCTTCCAGCCAAAAAGATTCCATCCTTTTCCCCCGGCAGGGTGATGTATTTAAGATCAACCCGGCGGTTTCATTACGGGCCCAGTCCATTCTTTTACAGGCTCGGTCCGGAATGGCCGGAAACCTTTATTGGAAAGTAGATGGAAAAAGCTTAATGCCACAGGGTGGAAAGACCTGGTGGAATTTGCGTCCGGGAAAGCATCAAGTTGGATTGTGGCTGTCGGAGGGGGTCAAAAAAGTTTGCCAACAAACCGTGTTCATTCAAGTGGTACCCTGATTGTAACCTCTGCGAATATTTCGAGGTCCAAAGTATTGCATCGTGAATTAGGTGTCAGTCATCAATCTCGAATAGGAATATTCTATTATTAGTCCGAAACCTTAACTCAATGCACTTCCACCTTGGGGAGGTGGATGGTGACGTCGTTATTC
>CAZUXW010000099.1:0-8478 GCA_964624625.1 uncultured bacterium | reverse complement strand
CGACGGACACGCCCACTACGACGCCTACGAGGACCCCGACCGATACCGCGACCATTACCTCGACCAAAACACCCACCAATACGGCAACAGACACGCCGACTCCAACGATCACCAATACCCCGACCGATACAACCACGGTGACGCCGACAAGAACGGCCACCAACACGCCTACCGATACCGCCACACCAACCTTGACCAATACCCCTAAAGATACCGCCACCGATACGCCGACTAAAACACCTTCGAATTCACCAACCGCGTCCCCGACAAGTACATTCACGCTCAGCCCCACTGACAGCCCGACCGAAACACCTTCCTTTACGCCATCTAATACAGCCACCTTGTCGCCGACCTCCACGCCTTCCAATAGCCCGACGGATAGTCCCACGCCCACTCAGACCTTTACCCCATCCGATACCTCCACCCCAACGATGACCTCGACGCCTTCCAACACCGCGACGGACACGCCAACGCTGACACCGACCAGGACCCCCACGGTAACCTTTACCGCCACCAGCACCGCTACGGACTCCCCAACCAAAACCCCGACCCTTTCACCCACCCAAACCCCCACGCCCTCCTTTACAAACACGCCTTCTCCAACGGCGACAGCCACCCCCAGCAATACGTCCACGAAAACACCGACTAACAGCCCCACGAATACGCCCTCGGCGACACCCACGAAAACGGCCACGCCTACCCTGACCTTTACTTCCACGAACAGTTTCACCAATACCGCCACGCCGACCTTCACTTCCACACCCACTAAAACCCCGACGCCCACGCCCAGCAACAGCCCCACCAAAACCCCGACCCCCACTGCCACGAATACGGCCTCGGCCACCCCAACCAACAGCGCCACCAATACCCTCACTCCCACGCCCACCTTTACCGCGACGCCGACCCCGACCAATACCCTCACCTTTACGTCCACCCCCACGCCTTACTTGACCCTCCTGAAAACCTCCAACGTCAAGACCGCGCATCCCTTGGACACGGTTTATTACACCTTGACCTATTCCAACCCCGGGTCGACCGGATTGTCCGGGGTGACCTTGACCGATTCCTTGCCTACGACCTTGGCGGGAACCTATGTGGCCAACTCCGCCTCCGGCGGCGGGGTGTATGACCCTCTTTTGAACACCTTGACTTGGGTGATCCCGACCCTGCCGGGGGGAGCCTCGGCCCAATTGACCTATCAACTCCATATCGGCCTGTTAGGCGCCAAGTACAACCCGGTTGTAAACAACGCCAAATTGGCTTACGCGACCGGAAGCGCGTTGGCCTCGAACTCCGTGAGCGTCATCGGGGATTACGTGGTCCAAATGTCGATTTACAACAGCGTGGGGGAGCTGATTAAAACGCTGACCACTTTCGAGAGCCAGGTCGCGATCAATAATTTCACCGTGAACAACGGGGTGATAACGTCCGACAGCGGGGTGGCGCAATTCGTCTATAACGGGATGCCGCTGGGCTCTTGGGACGCCACCGGCGAATCGGGCGGAAAGGTCACCAACGGCGCCTACATCGTCAAGGTTGAAAGCGTGGATCCCTTTGGCGTGACGACCACCGTTACCCACACCGTCTCGGTTCAAATTTCCAGGAGTACCCTGGAAATCGCGGTTTATAACGAAGCGGGAGAAATCGTGAAGCATTTCACGCAAGCGGAAGTCCAAACCATGCTGGGCGGCGTCGGTGGATCCCTGCTGCCCGATGACTTCAACATTGAAAAGGTCGCCTTGTCCTCAACCACCTTGTCTCCGTCTTATGGGGCCTCGACCAACCCCAACAGCACCTTGACCATCACCATGGGATCGGGACGAAGCTTTACCTGGGACGGAAGGGGAGACAGCGGCGCCATTCTCACCTCGGGGACCTACTTTATCGAAATCAAGTCGGAGCCGGAAAATCAGGAGCACCTGGAAATCGTCAGGCCCATCACGATTCAAAACAACAACGCCAATGGAATCGCGGGCGTGGTCATGGGACCCAACCCGATTCATTTGGACAAGACTACCCTGGGAACTTTCTATATAAACCCGGGGGGCTCGGCGTTTGATGGGGTCAACGTGAAGATTTACACCATCGCCGGGGAATTGATGACATCTTTCGAGAATGTGCCTGGCAACCCCGCCATGGCGGTTTGGGATTTAAGCCGCGGGGGAGTAGCCAGCGGCATGTACTTGGCGGTGGTTGAAATGCATTGGAATGGCGGTATTATCGGCCGCAAAATTGTCAAAGTCATGGTGGTCCATTAAAAGGGATTAAATGGACTAGACTTGGGTTTGCCCGGCCGGTTGTCTTGGGCCGGCCTTCTTGAACTTTAAGCCACCCTCACCTTCCGCTCGACTTTCAAACCTCGGAATCGTTTAGTGTGGACTAAAAAAATACCCAATTCGCTGAAAATCTTTTATCCTTGGGGCCTGAGTCAACCGGGAAGGGAACCGTGAGCCAGGTCAAAAAGAAAAATAAGCTGCCGAAACGAATAGGCCTATTATTGGCCTATGGACTGGGATTCTTCTGCTGGATTGCCGGTTTCCATTGCTTTGAGATAGATTCCCAAGGCCAATGGCGGGTTTCCCGGCGAAAACTCTTCCGGCATCTGTTCAAGCTTTTCTTGTGGACCTTGGAAATCGCGCTGGTTTACCAATTGCTGGGAATGTACCGGCATTGGATCCTGCAGGCCCAGCCGGCCGAAATCATCATGGCGATACTGTTGAAGTCGGTTGTCTTCCTATATATAAAGGTTTTCTGGCCCTGGATATTTCCGGAAATATTGCCGGGACTTCACGTTTTTCTCTGCCCCCAATGCCACCAAAAACAGACCTTTAGGTTCCTCCCGATTTCCTTTTACTACGGTTTTTTTGTGACTTATATTTGCGGCTATTGCTCTTGCCTCGTGAACGGCTGGGGGGAACAGGTCTTTTATCCCCTCTCCCCGGCTGTTTCGAAAATATTCCCCTCGTTTATAAGGATGATTGGGCCGATAATTTTTACGTTATTTATTGGTGTTTTCGCCGCCATGAAAATTTTTGAATATTTCTAATTTTTCTGATTCAAATCATATAATATATACCGGTTTGTTCAGACTGCTTCAGAGGGATTATCGTTGATCCCCCGCTGTTTTTGATCGGTACAGTTGGATGGGCCCTTTGAGTTGCCGTTGAAGGCCTGGCCCGGGTTTAATTAATTGAAAGGAATTATCCATGTTAGATGCCCTTCCACAAGCCATCTCATCTTTCGCTCAAAATATTGATGATGTGCTTAAATTGATTTATTACATCACGGGGTTTTTCTTTATTCTGATGGAAGGGTACCTGGTGTATTTGCTGGTTCGCTACCGCCGCAAGGATGGAGTGGCGGCCAAGTATGAACCGGGCGATAAATGGGTCCATGTCCAATGGATCGTCATATTCTGCGTCATCATCACGGGAATCGATTTCTTTATCGACTTTAAAGGGGCCAAGACCTGGGACCGAGTTAAGATCGAAATGCCGGCTACGGACTTGACGGTCAAGGTTCAAGCCAAGCAATTTGACTGGACTTTTTTCTATCCCGGCAAGGACGGCCAAATAGGGACGGACGACGACATTTCCTCCTACCGCGAACTTCATGTGCCGGTCGGGAAAAAAATTAAAATCATCATGACTTCCTTGGATGTTATCCACGATTTTTTCCTGCCGGAAGTCCGCCTGAAACAAGACGTCATGCCCCAAAGGGAAATCCTCGGCTGGTTCGATACAACCCAGGCCGGGACTTTCCACCTGGTTTGCGACGAGATTTGCGGTTTCGGCCATACCCGCATGGCGGGTGTTTTACAAGTTGATGACGAGAAAACCTTTGAGGACTGGCTTGCGTCAAAAGATAAAGAAGAACATGGAGGAGCCCAATGAGCCAAGATCACCACGAACACAAACAGAGTTTCCTAAGCCATTATATTTTTTCCACCGACCATAAAATGATCGGAAAGCAGTTCCTGCTGTTATCCATCGTCATGGCATGTTTCGGGGGATTCATGGCCTACCTGATCCGTTGGGAAGTCGCCTATCCCAATGTTCCCGCTCCTTTCTTTGGATTGGTCTCGCCGGATAAGTTCAACGCCATCATCACGCTTCACGGGACCATCATGATCTTTTTCGTGGGGATGCCGTTTCTGGCGGCCTTTCCCTCCAATTTCCTGATCCCCTTGATGATCGGGGCCAGGGACATGGCTTTCCCGAAATTGAACATGGCCTCCTTTTGGCTCACTTTCGCCGGAGCGGTTTTTTTAATCACCTCCTTTTTCGTCCCGGGCGGCCCGGTGGCGGGCGGTTGGGTCGGTTACCCGCCCTTGTCGGCCAGCTCCGAGTTCGCCGGCGTGAAATTGGGGGCGGTCCTATGGCTCCTGGCCCTGGCGATGGCTTTCTTCTCCTCCAGCTTGGGCGGCTTGAACTACCTGGTCACCGCGGTCACCTTGCGGGCGCCGGGAATGACTTATTCCAGGATCCCGATGACCGTTTGGTTTCTCCTTGGCTCGGCGGTCACTTTCTTTTTCTCCGTCGGCCCCTTGATTGCCGGAGCCTTCATGCTCCTGATGGATAACGTGTTTGGAACCGGGTTTTTCCTGCCGAAAAAAGGCGGAGAGCCCATGTTGTGGGAGCATCTTTTCTGGTTCTTCGGCCATCCGGAAGTTTACGTCCTGTTCTTTCCGGCCTTGGGCATGGGATTGGATATCCTGGCGACCTTCACACGGAAGCCGATTTTCGGCTATAAACTCATCCTGGGAAGCACCGTGGCGGCCATTTGCCTGAGCTTCATCGTTTGGGCCCACCATATGTTCATGTCGGGCCTGAACCCGATCCTGGCCACACCCTTTTCCATTACCACTATCCTCATCTCGGTCCCCTTCGCCATCATTATCTTCTGCATGTTCGCCAGCATCCGGCATGGAGCCATCCGCATGGAGCTCCCTTTCCTTTGGATGATCGGCTTCCTGGCCACTTTCCTGGTGGGGGGCTTGACCGGAATCTTCCTGGGATCGGCAACGGCGGACATTTACCTGCACGGCACCTATTTCGTGGTGGCCCATTTCCATTACACCCTGTTCCCGTCGGTCTTCTTCGGGGGCTTTGCCGGGGTCTATTATTGGTTCCCCAAGATGTACGGACGGAAGTTGAATGAGAAGCTGGGGCTTTTGCACTTGGCCCTGACCTTTCTCTTTTTCAACGGAACCTTTTGGCCCCTCTTTAGGGTGGGCATCGGGGGCATGATCCGCCGCATCGCGGACCCTTCCTTCTACCCGCAATACCACCAATTCGCCAATTGGAATATTTTCGCCACGATTTCCGCCATTTCCCTCATCGCGACCCAGATGATTTTCCTCTGGAACCTCGTCCTGAGCATCAACCACGGCCCCAAGGCCGAGAAAAACCCCTACGATTCCAACACCTTGGAATGGCTGGCGGATTCGCCCCCGCCCCACGGCAATTGGGGGCCGACGCTTCCCGTGGTGACGGTCGGGCCTTACGAGTACAGCAATCCCTCGGAAGCTAAAGACTGGAAATCCCAGGCTCAGAACATCTAAATAAGGAGAGAGAAAAATGGAAAAAAGCGCCAGCCTACCTTTGACGCAGGCTTACCCCACGAATGAAGGGCCCTGCGGGCATAATTCCTCTCCCGCCGGACTTACCGCCGGCCGCTTGGGGATATGGGCCTTGATCGCCTCGGAAATCGTCCTCTTCGCCGGTTTGTTCGGCTCCTTCATCCTCATGAGGATGATCAACCCCCAATGGGCGGAGGAAGTCAGCCACTTGAATTTGAAGGCCGGCACCCTGAACTCGCTGGTCCTGTTGATCAGCAATTTTTTCATGATGAAGGCCTCCTCCTCGGTTACGGCCGGCAAGGCCAACGACGTGAAGAAATACTTATTTTTAACCATGGTGATGGGCGTTCTTTTCCTGTGCGTGAAGGCCTTTGAATATACCGCCGAGTTCGCGCACGGCGAATATCCCACCAGCGGCGGTTTCTGGGCCTTTTACTTCCTCATGACGGGAATCCACGCCACCCACATCATCGGCGGGCTGGTGGCGATGGGCCTGCTTTGGGTGAGGGCGGTGAAGGGAACCTTGGGGCCGATGCAGGGCCGCGTCGCCCTGACGGGGATCTATTGGTCTTTCGTCGAGGTGGTTTGGATCTTCTTGTTCCCGATGCTTTATCTTCTGGCTTAACGAAAGGATAAAAAAATGAATTCAAACACATCCGTGAACAACCACTCGGCGATCTTCTCCGTGTTGGTGCTGTTGGCCCTCTCCGCGGTGGGCATCACCTTTTTGCACCTTCCGGTGGTCTCCAACAATCTGGCCGTTTTCGCCGTCGCGACGGTCATGGCGGGCCTGGTCTTTTTCCAATACATGGACTTAAAATCCGAGGGCAAGCTGATCTATTGGATCATGATTATCCCCTTCGTCTTGTTCGGGATCTTGTTGGTCCTCTTCATTCCGGATGTCTGCCACTATTCCATCGATTTCCTTAAAAGGTTCTTCTAGCATGGCGGCGGTTTCCGGCCGGATCCTTTCCCCGTCGGGAGCCTCGTCGGACAGGCGGATGGAACCGGCCAGGCTTGGCCTGGCTCTTTTTATCATCGCCGAAATCATGTTCTTCGCCGGACTCATCAGCGCCTTCGTGGTCTTCCGCTTCAGCCCCGTCCAATGGCCGCCCCCGGACCAACCCCGGCTTCCAATTGAAGTCACCGCCGTGAACACCCTCATCCTCCTGTTGAGCGGCTTGACCTTTCATTTGGCCTTCAAGGCCCTCAAGACGGGAAAAAGCGGCTCCTTTAAAAACCTTTTGGCGGTGACAGCGGCCTTGGGTTTTGTTTTTTTGGCGGTCCAAGGGATGGAATGGGTGAAGTTGCTGCGCTTCGGTCTGACCGCCCACGAGAGTATTTTCGGCGGCTTTTTCTATTGCCTGGTGGGAACCCACGCCGTTCACGTGACGGGAGGCCTTCTCGCCCTGCTTTGGGTATTCAACAAGGCATGGAAAGGGAGCTACAACTCCCAAAAAACCCTCGGAGTTGATTTGTGCCGCATGTACTGGTTTTTCGTGGTCGGGCTTTGGCCCATCCTTTTCGCCCTGGTGTATTTGTGAGGCGCCCCATCGATACCTTTAAGTCCCTATGCATGAAATGGCTGAGCGCTTGCGCCTGCTTCCTCCTGCCGGCGATCCTTCAAGCCTGCCCCCGTTGCGTGGACGCGACCCCCTATCGAACGGGCATGCAGTGGGCCGTTGTTGTATTACTGCCAGTTCCTTTGGTTCTCGCGACCTTGTTGTTCCTGTGGATCCGCCGGGAATCGAAATCGGAAAACACAGATTCCTAAAAAGCCCATCAAGTCATGTTTCGCCGCCAAGACACCAAGAACAACGAAAGAAGGAATTTGAATAGGCCTTGATTCATCTATTTGATTTTTGTCCTTCTTCGTGACTTGGTGCCCTTCGTGGTTCAACGACGGTTTTGAGTTTGATTAAAGCCGCTTAAGGAAGTCCCGTGAGCGTCAAACTGACCACCGACCAAGTCAATTATCTCAACATTATTTTAATGCTGGTTTCCGCCTGGTTGGCTTTCGCCTTTCCTTTCGAGTTGTTTCTCCTGGTTTACGCGGTTTTGGGCCCCCTGCATTACCTCACGGAAATATCCTGGCTCCATGACAAGGGTTATTACACGAGGCGAAAGCATGATTTTGTTTTCTTGGCTTCCGTCAGCGCGCTGATTTCCCTATTGTTCCTCGGTCCTTTCCACGGGATCCAGGACAAAGCGGGCCCCTTCCTGGTTTACTTGGCCTTCGCCGCGGGGTTGGTTTTTCTTTTGCTGGAGGATATTTTTAAACGCATCATTTTCTTCGGGTTGGCGGGCCTGGTTGGACTATTGTTGATGAATTTCGGGTTTTTTAGCCCCCTTCTTGGCATGTTCTTTCCCACGCTGATCCATGTGTTTATTTTCACGGGATTGTTCCTGTTGGGGGGCGCTCTGAAGGGCAGGAGCGCCTCAGGATTCCTGTCGCTCTTGGTTTTTGTGGGGGCGGCCTGCGCCTTCATGTTGATCCATCCGGTCCATAGCCAATACCAACCGGGGGACTATGTCCGGAATAGCTATGGTTATTTCAAGGAGGACGGGTCCGGCAGCAGCGTCTTTATCACCCTCAATTATCAGATCCTCAAAATGCTGGGTCTCCATGATTTTGGGACGCCCATCCAGCCCCTCTCGGCCTACGTAGGTGGCATCAATGATTTTTTGTACCGAAATCCCGTAGCCCTATCCCTCATGTCTTTTATCTCCTTCGCCTACACCTACCACTACCTCAATTGGTTCTCAAAAACCTCCATCATCAAATGGCATGAGGTATCCCCGGCCCGTATGGCCCTGGTCGGATTTATTTGGATTGCTTCTCTGATTCTTTACGCTTGGAATTATTTACTGGGATTTCAGTGGCTTTTTTTTCTGAG
>CAZUXW010000098.1:0-8493 GCA_964624625.1 uncultured bacterium | reverse complement strand
ACGGCCCACTTGGTGCTGCAGTGGTGCATGAATTCCACCGGTGAGGGCCATCCCGCGTGCTTGAAGAGGATGAAGGTCTGGTTTTGTTTGCGGACCAGATTAAAGGTCACTTCCGTATCCAACCATTCCGGGGGGCCTCCAACGCATTGCCAATGGACCAGCTTGCCGGGTTTCGATTCCACGACCTTCATTTTGCAGAAACCGAAGTTGATGACGCCGCCCCGTTTGGTTGCGCCTTTAGTGTCCAGGGTCCACCAATGCTGGAGTCCCTCAATGGTCGAAAGGGCTTTGTAAACCTTATCCGCTGAAACATTAATTCCAACCCGGTGAAGAATGTCAGGCATGACGGTTCCTTTCTCGGTTTTATTTATGCAGCGTTAATCTCGGCATGGGCAGGATGTCATACACGAATCCCAAACCGGCCTTGATCACGGGGTCGTTGGAGGTCAGGAAGCGCATTTCCACCTCGTCGGCGACCTCAAAGAGGCCCAAACCCCAGGTTCCCTTGGGATCGGCCACGGGGCCCAAGGCCAAAACCTTTCCCTTTTCCAGGTAAGCGGACCAATAGACCACATGTTCCTGCATCAGCCTTTTTTCCGTTTCCGTGATGTCCGCGGGAAAGGTGGGGCGGGGTCCTAATAATCTTCCGAGAAAGTAGGCCATGGAATCCTCCGGTGAGTCCGAATCCTAAAAGTTAACGTCCAACCTGGTCCCCAACTCCGCCACTTGGCCTGGCAGATGGAACACCCCGCCTAGATCGCCCCAGTGGCCTGAGCCGTAAATCCTGCCGCTGATTTGTTCGGTAAATTGGTAAATCACGTCCAGACGCGAGAGGCCGCTGCACCCCAAAAAATCATAGAGGTTGGTTTCAACAAAAGTGATGTCCTTGAGGCTGCCTGGTTCGGGCAGATACAGGGAAAATACGCCGAACTCACCGTAGGCACCGACTTTCGCGTATTCCGCCTGGAGGGTAAGGGTGTTGCTGCTGCGGTCGGCGTAGCGCACCGTCCAACCGGCCCCGGCGCTATAGGCCGCCTTCCAATCGCCGGTGCTGTCCTGGCCGGCCGCCCCCTCAAAGTAAACGTCAAAATCCCCGACGGCTTGGGAAATGTCGAATCCGGCCTTAGCCACGCGGGAAAGGTCAAATACCGTCTGGGGAGCCTGATTCTTTGGCAGGAATCCCGATAGCGAGATTTCGCCCGCCCCTAAAAAATCCTGAATCCCGTCATAACCCCATTCGCCGCGCAAGTAACCCCCGCTGGGATTGCCGCTGGAGGGATTGCCGATGAGCCCGGCGGCGTAGAGATTGGCCGTGCCGGAGGGGATATGCATCTTGACCATGTCCACGCCGGGACGCTCATCCGAGGGCAAAAAGAAATTAAGGGGCTGGGAATTGAGGAAGTCGGTCGGGTTGAAGAATTTGGCGGAGCCGTATTTCACCTTTTGTCGGCCGAAAGTGAAAAAAACCTTCCGGTCGATGTTGGCGGAAAGTTTTAATTCCTGGAGGCTTACCCTCAGGTTCTCGTTGGAACCGTCCCCGAGGCCATAGGGGTTGGAAAAACTGCTGGTGCCAGCGCCGGAAACGCCTGTGGGATCGTAAAAGAGGCGGCCCCGGACGAAGACCCGGCTGTCACTGGCCAATTTCGAGTCCAGGTAAAGGAAGAGGATATTGGGGTTGCTCGCGGTGTTATCGAACAGCGAAACACCGTCTTGTATATAGAGGTCTCCCTCGGTGGAGAAAGTCCCGCCAATTTGAATGACTTCTTCCTTGGTCGTTTTTTCCGCGTTGTTACTGGTGGAGTCCAGGCCCTTGGCGTCCTCGCCCATTGCCGCGGGAACAGGGGAAGGGGTAGGCGTCGAGACGGATGAAGTCCCGCCGAACAGGTCCGCTTCAGAAGCCCGGTCCGCCCCAAAGGAAAAACCCACCATTTGCAGCCAAAGACAAAGGACCAAGGAAATGTTTGCCACGGATGAACACGGATGAACACGGATATTTAAATTCAAATGAAAATTCCTTCCGAAAGCCCTTTTGTTTCGACTTAAAACAACGGCAGGTTTTGATCGAACTTCAATTTTTATCCGAGTTCATCCGTGTTCATCTGTGGCTGAACCGGCTTATGGGTTTTCTTATCGGCTTTTGGTTTCCAGCCAGGCCTTGGTGAAGATGTTTTCCGGCAGGGGCTGCAGATCCACGGACTGGATAATCACCAAGGTGGAGTTGGCCTTGTCGATCTCATCGAAAATCCTGATTTCCTGGCGGTACCATAGATCCGCCTTTTTGCTTTCGCTGTAGAGCTTCTGCCACTTGGGGGAATAGCTGGTGCGCATGAGCCGGCCCGAAAGCGCGAAGTCCTGGCGTTTCAAGTCGTTGCCCGTGGCCTCGTCCACCCAGAATTCCACGATGGGGTAGGCCAGGTCCTTGCCGGGCTTGCCGGTGAGCTTTAGGTGCCAGACGTCGAAATTGCCGAGCTTTTCTTCCTTGATGAATTCCGGATCGTACTCGTTGGCCAGGTCCGATTGGTCGAAATCCTGGCGGCGGGAATCGGTGCCGGCGATGCGCTCGCGGTCCGTGCGCCTCTCCCACTTGCCGACGGTAGGATCGTAATACCAGAGGTTCCGGTCCACCCGCAAGTAGCCCTTGCCGGCCTCGGTCTTGGGCTTGGTGAAGAGGATCATCAGTTTCTGGTCCGCGTCCCGGCGGTAGACCAGGGCGTCCCTGGCCACGTCGGGTTTGTCCTTCTCGTGCTGCTCAATATAGACGAGGGCCTTGTAATCCCCCGAACTCTTGACGCGCACGTCGATGCCCCTGAGGATTTCCACCATGGCGGGCTTATCCAACGTCCCCGCGAACGACAAACAGGGAACTAACAACAAAAGAACACCGAAGCCAATCGTCAACAATTGTTCACCACCAAGGCACCAAGACACCAAGGAAAACCTTTTGGGTAAAGATATTTTGGATTCGGATTTTAATAAACATTTCAACGACAGATTTATTTCTTTTTTTGCCTCACTTGGCGCCTTGGTGCCTTGGTGGTAAATCGGTTCTTTTCTTTTCATGTTGCTCCTCAGCTTAAGTGGGATATGGCCGTGACCGGCCTCATCCTGGCGGCCCTGAGCGATGGTATCAGGGAAATCAGGGTGCAGCAAAGCGTGATGACCGCGGCTCCGCCGAAGATGCGGGACGGAACCAAGGCGAAGCGCAGGTGGGTGGACATGGTGAAGAATTGGGCTCCTTCTGGCACGGGGATCTGGGCCGCATCCAAACCCAGGGAAATCAGGCAGCCCAACGCCGCACCCGCGGCGGTGCCCAAGGCCCCCAGGCAAAAGGCCTCAAGGACGAACATCATCATAACCCCGCGACGCCTCATGCCGATGGCCCGGAGCGTTCCGATTTCCCTCGTTCGTTCCCGAATGGCGATCCAAAGGGTGTTCATGATACCCACGGCGATGATCACCAAAAGCACGGTGGTCAAAAGGAAGCTCAACCCGTCAATGGCCTGGAGGGTCCAGGATACATAGCTGATCTCATCCTCCCAAGTGGTCAGGTCGAGTTTTTGCCCCGTCCATTCCTCCCGGTTCACTTCCTGTAATTTCATCCAAAAGGCCTTGCTGGCCCGGTCCATCACGGTGTAGCCGTTGTCCGTCAGGGCCTTGCGGAGCAGGTCCATGTCCTCGGGGATGCGCTTCATGTTTTTGAGGTAAATCAAAAGCGCCCCTGTCGTGGAGTCGTTGGTCTGGTCCAACCGGTTCAGGGTTTCCTGGGGCAGGAAAACATTCCAGGAGGTCATGAGGCCCATGTCCTCGGCCACGCCGGCCACGCGCACATCCACCGTGTTATTGACTCCCCGGTCCGTGAGAACGGAAAAGACCATGTTGTCGCCGGTCTTTACCTTCAATTTTTTCGCCTGGCTGGCGAAGATGAGGATGTTGCCGGGCTTGCCCAGGTCCTCCAGCTTGCCCTCCTTCATCTTGAGCACTTTGGGGAGCATGGGCTCATGGGCCAATTCCACCCCGGCGATGCCGACCTGCATGCTGGCCGTGTCCGAAACCAGCCTGGCCCAGCCGCGGCCTCGGGCGGTCACGTAATCCAAATCGGGGAGGGTCTTTTCGACGATCGCCTGAATTTTTTTGTAATCGGTCACCAGGGGCGCGCTTTGGCCGGCCGTGACTTTATAGAAGCCGCCCACGTTGAAATGCCCCGTGGCGACGGTGGTGGCGGATTCCAGCATGGTTTTCTTGACGCCCGAGGAGAGGCAGCCCAGGAAGACCAAGAGGGTGGTGACCCCCGCGATGGCGGCTCCCAGTAAAAGGCTTCTTTTGCCGTGGCTCAACAAATTGCGGAAGGCGATCAACCAGAGTTGTCCCATTAAAAACCTCGAATCATAAATTTCAACGACGAAAGACAAAACCTATTCACCACAGGCTCCTTCGGAGCAACAGAGACACGGTTTAAAACAAATCCAGGATTAGACTTTCTGTTTTTCCTAACACCAAAAAAATGAATCACTGCCTAACTGTGCCTCGGTGGTCCCGACAGGGACCTGTGGTGAAAAGCCGCGGTTTAGTCCTCCGAGGCCATGGCGCGGATGGGCGAGACTTTCGTCGCCATCAGCGCGGGATAGAGCGCCGAGGCGCAGGTGACGATCAACACCACGAAAAAAGCGCCGATGAGGCTGCCCGCGCTCAAGGAGGGAAACAGCCGGGGGCCGGAAAAGAAAAAGTATAGGAAGTCGTTGCCGGCGCCGATACCGGCATGGCTGAGCCAAAGGACGAAGGCGCTGCCCAAGGCGGCCCCGGCGGTCCCAAAGGCCAAGCCCAGGACCATCGTTTCCGTCAAGACCATGGAAAGCACGAATCCCCTTTGGGCCCCAATGGCCCTCATCGTGCCGATTTCCCGGACCCTCTGAAGGGTGGCCATGACCACCGCGTTGTTGATGATGACCAAGGCCACCACGAAAATAATGGCCGTGGCGAAGTAGAGGATGAATTTGGCCACGAAGACGAATTGACCGAGATTGCCTGCGGCTTTCTGCCAGTCGATCACCTTCAGGCCTAAATTTTCCTTATCGCAGGCTGCCTGGAGTTCCTTAATGGTTTCCTTCAGCTTCGAGGGATCCTTCAATTGGATGGCCGCGCCGATGGCGACGCCGGACTCAATCTCCTCCTGGCTGTAAACCCGGTTGATGAGGTCGGCCCTTTTCATTTTGTCGTTTCCGCCCATTTCGGCTTTCACATCGATTTTTTTCTCGTGGGTTTCCTGGACGGCCGTGGAACCGCCGAAAAGCTCGGCCTCGGCCTGGTCCCGGGACACGAATTTGGCCCCAGCGGCCTTCTGCAGGGATTTGGTCTCCGCGATTTTTTCGGGGGTCACATAACCATATAGATCACGGAAACTCATCAGGTCCATCAAGCTCAAGCTCCCGGCCAGGCCGGATTTTTCAAGCCCCTTGAATTGGAAGGTGCCGTAAACCTTGACGTTGACCGCCTGCACAAAACCCGACTTCGTGTAGGCCTTGATGGTCAACATATCCCCGGGCTTGATCCGATAAAGATCAAGAAGGGGCGCCAGTTGATCGTAAAACAGCTTGTAGCGGGCCTCGATATTGGCGTCATTGGTGTCGAAGAAAGCGGAAAGCAGCTTGGAAAGGTCCTTTTCCTGGCTGGCCAAAGCCGCTTGGAGCGAAGTCACCGCCTTTTGGGTGGAAAGGGGGTCCAATTGCAGGATGATTTCCCGGGTTTGGGTGCGGTTTTGTTTCACTAAATCCTGCAGGTCGGGATCCTTGGAGATTTTTTTACCCTTGAGGGATACGCCCTCATGGATCAGATCCAACCGCCTGGCCGCTTTCAGCTTGAACTGATCCTCATATATATACTTCGAGAGAAGCATGCCGCGGTGATGGGGGGGGACGGCCTGTCCGTCCACCACCTGCATGCGGTCAAAGGCCTTGGCGAAGGAATCCAGGTCCGTTCCGACGTAGGAAAGGAAAATCTGGTCCGAGTCAGGAACCAAGTAGGCGATCCGGTTCTCGAGAAATTCCAAATGGCCCAGGGGATCCTGGTTGAAGCCCGCCCAAAAAGCCGGTGAGGCCGCCTTTTGAATGTCCTGGTAAGACCTTTCGTCCACCGTGCCCTTGGCGGCCACCTTGTCGACTTTGGCCATGTCGGTCTGGATGACGGATACCATTTGGCGCAGGTGGGACTTGAGGCTTTCGATTTTTTCCTTGGATTCGCGGGGCTTCGAGCCCTCCGCTTTCCTCAATTTCTCAAGAACCTGGTCGATCGTGTTGCCATAGACCACGATGGCGGTGTTGATGCCCTGGGGAACGACGGTTTGGACATTCGGGTTGGAAAGGAGGGCCCCCTTGATCTTGGAAAAATCGGGAATGGGGTCCAGGTCCGGAATTTGCCATTGCTCAAAGAGGGAGGGGGAGTCCTTGGAGGAGGCCTGATAAACCTGGGCGTTGCCCGCCACGGAGCCGATAATGCTCCGGCTCATGGCCTTGTCCATGCTGTTGACCAGGGAGCCGCCCACCACGAAAAAGAGGGTGCCCACCAGGATGATCAAGCCGATGACCACATTCAGGAAGCTGGAGAAAATATTCCGGAGCGATGTTTGGAGAAGAAGGAGGGCCCAGCTCATTATTTTTTCCCTGTCGCGGATTTCTCCGCCTTGACCGGCTTGCCGCCGCCGTCCGTGATCTTGCCGTCGGCTAAACGAACCACCGAATTGGCGTGGGACATGACCTTGGCGTCATGGGTTGAAAAGATAAAGGTCGTTTTTTCAATCCGGTTCATTTCCTTCATCAGGTCGATGATATTTTCCCCGGTCACCGAGTCCAAGTTGGCGGTCGGCTCGTCGGCCAGCACGATCTTGGGGCGGGTGACGAGGGCCCTGGCAATGGCGACCCTCTGGCGCTGGCCGCCGGAAAGTTCGCTGGGCCGGTGGAGGGAATGCTTGTCCAACCCGACCTTCACCAGGAGCGAGTCAACCCTTTCGGCCCTTTCGGCCTTGGTGAAACGCCGCTGCAACAGGAGGGGGAATTCCACGTTTTGAAAAACGGAAAGCACCGGGACCAAGTTGAAGCTTTGGAATATAAAACCAAGGGTGTGCAGCCGCAAGTCCGTCAGTTGGCGGTCGTTGAGGCTTTTGGTGTCATGCCCGTCCACGAGGACCGTTCCGGAGGTGGCGACGTCCACGCATCCGATCAGGTTCAGCAAAGTGGTCTTGCCGGAGCCCGATGGCCCGACAATGGAAAGAAAATCCCCCTGCTCGACGGTGAGGCTGACTCCCTGCAGAGCCGGCACCACGACCTTGTCGAGGGGATATTCCTTAAAGACGTTCTGGATGGAGACGATATCGCTCATCGGGGGCTCCGTTTTTTAGAATAGATTCGAGCGAATTATGGTCTAAAACCCCAACTAAAGGAAAGACCCTTTTGAACAAGAATTCGTCGGATTATTAAGGAAAAAGGTCGGAAATAATAATAAATCCTGGATTTAGGCGCCCTTGAAACCAACGATATAGGCCGTTCCAGGGTAGCGACATATAAAAATAATGAGTCAACCTAATGTAAATCATAAATCTTTTTCAAAAACCATCCTACATTACCACTGAAGCCGATTCTTCCAATGACACCTATGGGTGTCCGCCGGTTCCGGCCGGCAAGGGAAATAAGGGTCGGTTTTAGAAGACGATAGGGCAGGTTGGTCGTCAGAGACGGTTGGGTTGAGGCTGATTCTTCCTACGGCGCCAATAGGCGTCCTCCGGCTCCGGCCGGTAAAGGAAAAGAGGATCGGTTTCAAAGGCAGTTCTTTCGAGTTGGTTGAAGGTTGTTTTAGGTCGTAGAGTTGTTGTCGATGAGTCGGAGGTATGACGCTGAGACAATTGAAATGAGGAAGTATGTTATTAGTCGCAGGTTAAAACCCTGGGTGCCCATTGGACTCCCGGGGTTTTTTATTTTGGGCCTGTTTTCACCGGCAGACCCTTGCTTTTCCAAGCGGTGATGCCGCCCTGGATTTGAAAAGGGATGGGGAACCCGTTTTTTTCCAGGAATTCCGAAGCGGTTTGGCTTCTTTTCCCGGAATGGCAATAAAGAAGAATAGGTTTATCTTTCCGCAGCTCGCCCAACCGCCCTCCCAATTCCTGAACCGGCAGCCGTTTGGAACCGGGGATATGGCCTGCCGCGTATTCCTCGGGGTTTCGAACGTCCACCAGTTGACCCGTTGGATTTTGAACCAGCCAATCCCTGGCTTGGATCGGATTAAGGATTTTTTGGGAGTCTTGGGATTTGGAGACGCAGCCCAAGGTCAACAGGGACAATAATCCGGCCCCCCAAACCCGATTCCATCTTTTCATGGTGGCTCCTTTCACATTCGGCCGAATGAAGGGCTGCATCCTAAGGAAGCGGCGGTCGACCCTGTATGACCAGGGTCATAACCCAACCTCCGGGAAGGTCCCACACTGAATCCCATGGAACCAATTCAATTCAC
>CAZUXW010000097.1:4189-8512 GCA_964624625.1 uncultured bacterium | reverse complement strand
ACCAATTGGCGGAAGACCGAGTCCCATTTCCTTTTTTCGAAATCCTTGCCGACCCCGAAAACGCTTAACCTGGTATGGCCGAACTGCGAGGCCTTTTCCGTTTCTTTTCCCAGAAGGATATCAATCAAGTGCCCCGCGCCGAATTTTTGACCGGTTCGGTAGACGCAGGAAAGGGCTTTCTGGGCCGCCTCGGTGGCGTCCCAGGTTTGGGGGGGCTGAAGGCAATTATCGCAGCCCCCGCAATTTCCCGGATGTTCCTCGGCGAAATAACCCAGAAGGGATTGGCGGCGGCAGTTTGTGGTTTCGCAGAGTCCCAGCATGGCGTTGAGCTTTTGTCCGCCCAGGCGTTTGTAAGCTTCCGATCCCTCGCCGCCCATCATCATCCGCCGGAGTTTCACCACGTCGTCCAGGGAATAGGCCATCCAGGCCGAGGCAGGTTCCCCGTCCCGGCCGGCCCGGCCCGTTTCCTGGTAATAGGATTCCACGCTCTTCGGGATTCCCAGGTGGGCTACGAAGCGAACATTGGGTTTGTCGATACCCATGCCGAAGGCAATGGTCGCCACCATGATCAAACCTTCCTCCCGGAGAAAACGGGCCTGGTGTTTACGGCGCATCTCCGCGTCTAACCCGGCATGATAGGGAAGGGCGGCCAGGCCTTTTTGAGACAGCCAAGCCGCCGTTTCTTCCGTGTTGGTTCGGCTCAACACATATACGATGCCGGCCTGGCCCGGATGGCGCGTTTGGATGAAGTCCAGCAGTTGTTCGCGCCCCGAGGTTTTGACCGTGATTTGGTAGCGGATGTTCGGCCTGTCAAAGCTGGACGAAAACACCTTGTCCTGGGCCAATCCCAACCTTTCGCGGATTTCTTTTTGGGTCGCTGGATCGGCGGTGGCCGTCAGAGCGATCAGGGGAACGGCGGGAAAATGTTTCCGCAACCCGGCGATTTGAAGATATTCCGGGCGGAAGTCATGGCCCCATTGGGAAACGCAATGGGCCTCGTCCACGGCGATGAGGCTCAAGGGGATGCCCTGGATAAATTCTTGGAATCCGGGGCTATTCAGGGTCTCCGGGGCGACATAAAGAAGATCTAATTCCTTTTGTTGGGCCTTCCGGCGGATTTCATTTTTTTGCCGTCCATCGAGCGAGGAGTTGTAAAAGGCCGCGGCCACCCCGTTTTGGACCAGCGCGTCCACTTGGTCCTGCATCAAGGCGATGAGGGGGGAAATGACCAACCCCAAACCAGGCTGAAGCATCGCCGGAATCTGAAAGCAAAGACTTTTACCGCCCCCGGTCGGCATGAGGACCAGGCAGGAGGCGCCGCCCAGGACGTGCCGGATGATGGCTTCCTGTTGGCCGCGAAAGGAAGGATAACCGAAAACGCGGTTCAGGAGCGAAATGGGGGTTTGATGGGCCGAGGTTTTCATGGTGTGCCGGTTTTCTTTGATTTTAAATTCGACGCCAAAATCCGGGAAATTTTAATAGCGGTGGATGAGTCCGGATAGAAGATAAAAATCCTTTGCTGTTAGACTCGTTGGGATTCGATTTGGTTTCAAAATTTTCGATCCTTGGCAGTGGCTGTTAATCCCCTGTGTTCGCATGATAACGCCCTGTTCCCGCCGGTTCTATGAGTTTAAAAGCGTTGCGCTGATAAAGGTTTTTACGTAAACTTTCCCCTCTTTCGAACGAGACCATTCAAGGATCATGAATTTGGCGAAGATAACCTTTGGAACTTCGGGCTGGCGGGCGATATTGGCGGATGATTTCACCTTTGCCAACGTAAAAATCGCCGTGGCGGCCATCGCCCAGCACCTTCAACAGACCGGCGAGGCCTCCAAGGGCGTGGTCGTGGCCGGCGATTATCGTTTCCTTTCCGAGGAATTCATCCAAATCACCCTTCAGGTTTTGGCGGGCCATGGAATTACCTCCTATGTATGCCCCGTCGGCACGCCCACACCAACCGTTTCCTATGAACTCCTGCGCCGCGGCTGCGCGGGAGCCATTAACTTCACCGCCAGCCATAATCCGGCCATCTACCAGGGACTCAAGTTCAACGGCTCCGACGGCGGGCCGGCTCCCGTCCAAGTCACCTTAGCCTTGGAAGCCCTGGCCGAGACCATCGGAACCAAGGGGTTGAAAATTCCCGAACTGCCCTATGCCCAGGCGCTGGAAAAGGGACTGGTGGTTCCCATCGATCCCAAGGAGGAATATTTCAAGCGGCTCCGGGAGATTGTCCGTTTCGATGTCCTTAAAAAAGCCAGGTTGAGGATCGTCGTGGACCTGATGCACGGCAACGGCAACGGCTATCTGGACCTTCTGCTCCAGGAAACGGGCGTGACCTTGAAAGTATTGAACAATAACCGCGATCCCTTTTTCGGGGGCCACCATCCCGAGCCGGGGCCCGATGATTTGAAGGAAGCGGTCCAACTCGTAAAGTCCTGGCCGGCCCACCTGGGGCTCGCCAACGACGGCGACGCGGATCGATTCGGCGTGATTGACTCCGACGGGACCTACATCAGCCCCAATGAAGTGTTGGCGATTTTATTCGACCATCTTTTGAAAACCCGCGACTGGAAAGGGTGCGTGGTCCGCACCGTAGCCACCACCCACTTGATCGACGCCATCGCCAAGGCCCACGATGTTCCCCTCAAAGAAACCCCGGTGGGCTTCAAGTACATCGCCGAGATCATGGCGAAGGAACCCATTATTATCGGCGGGGAGGAGTCGGGAGGCCTGACCGTCCATGGCCACGTTCCGGAAAAGGACGGGGTTTTGGCCTGCCTGCTGATGGCGGAAGTGGTGGCGAGTGAGGGAAAAAACTTATCGGCGGTTTTAAAAGGCCTTTACCAGCAGTACGGAGGTTTTTATTCCGACCGGTTGAACCTGAAATTGAAGGACGGCCTCAAGGAAGTGATGACGGCTAAACTGAAAGACCATCCGCCCGCCGAAATCGCCGGGCAAAAGGTCGCGGAAATCGTCCGCAAGGATGGAACCAAGTTCATCCTCGCCAACGGGGAATGGCTGATGATCCGTTTTTCCGGAACGGAGCCACTGATGCGCTGTTACATGGAAGCCCATTCCCTGGAGGGATTGGAAAAACTCCGCTCGGCGGGACAGGAACTGACCAAAGTTTAAAAAGGGCCCCCCGCCCTCCGCCGTCTGCCCTCCGCAAAACCATTAAAATGAACCAAACAACCCGTTCTTTGAGCTTACCAATCCTCTTGGCTTTGCGATAAACTATGCGTGTTTCTCGATTTCCCACGGGTTAGAGAGAGGTAACTTCATGCCGAATCCCCTCGCGGACGCCACCAAGGTGGTGGAGGTTAAAATCAAGCGGGTCCTTCCCCTGCTCATTCTTTGGCTGGGGTTAAGCGTGGGATCGGGCGTGGCCGCGGCCCAATTTATCAACGATGATGTCACGGTTCACTACATTGGTTTTGGCGCGGCCGCCCTTCTCCTGTTTTGGTGGTTTCTCGTCAGGTGGCTCACCGGAAGCCAATGGGCCCTGGATCTGCAGAAAGTTTTCGTTGAAAACCAGATGATCCCCTTTAATTTCGTCCGGTTCACCGGCAACATGCCTTGGACCGTATCCAGCAACCGGGACCGGCTGGTCAAGTCCAGCGCGGCCGAGTACCGGAGTCTTTTGGAAAAAGTGAAGCATTCCAACCAAACGCTCGAAAAATACGTGGGGACCAGTGTTTCGGAAAAGGCCTCCAACAAGGCCCTCAAATCCGAATTGGGCGGGGAACTCCGCAGGGTTTATGTCCTTTTTTCGGACGTCCGTGGATTTACCCATATGACGGAGATGTTGAAGCCCGAGGAAACGGTGGAGATACTCAATAAAATGTTCCAGGCCATGGAGGAAGTCATTTCCCAAAACGGCGGGGACATCAATAAATATATCGGGGACGCGATCCTGGCCTACTTCCGGAGGCCTTACGGCAACGAGGGAGAAGCGGCCAAGATGGTGCTGCGCACGGCCATGCGCATGCAGGACCGGTTTGAGCTTTTGAACCAAAGTTTCAAAGTGGCTTACAGCAAGGAAATTAAAATCGGCCTGGGAATCGGGATCACCGCCGGCGAGGCGATCCTCGGCAACCTGGGGTCCACGAACCGGATGGAATTCACCCTGATCGGGGACTCGGTCAACCTGGCTTCCCGCCTCTGCGGCATCGCCGAGCATGGCCAGGTCCTGGTCAATGACGATATGGCGGCCGCGGCGAAGAATTATTTCGGAATGACGGCCTTGTCCCCGGTCAAGATCAAGGGCAAGTCGGAATTACAAACACCTTATGTGGTTCATGGAGAGACTTTGGCGATGGACCG
>CAZUXW010000097.1:0-4089 GCA_964624625.1 uncultured bacterium | reverse complement strand
TAACCACCGACCCCTTCACCACTCTCTCGCTCCAAAAACACAACCTGGATTATTTTGTCGGGCGGAAGCCCCTCGTCGACCGGCTCTCCTCCGCCATGTTCTCTATGTCCAATGTGGGCGTGGCGGGGGAGCCGGGGGTGGGCAAGAGCAGCGTGCTTCAGCTTCTGAGAAGCCGCGTTCCCAAAGGCTTTCACAGCGTCGCCATCGGAGTCCCCCTCGACGACGCATCTTATTTTCTTTCGGAATTGCTACGCGAAATCCTGGTGGTCCTTCCGGCCGTTCCCGGCTTAAACCTGAAAGAGGTGGGCCGCAGGTTGGAAAGGGGAGAACTCAGCAAAAACGCGGTTTTTTCCTTGATCCGGTCCATCGTGTCCCGCTTGAGGAAACCACTGCTGGTTTTCGTGGACGACCTGGAAAAAATTAAAGGCGACCGGATCCAGCACTTGACCCGCTCCGAGAGGACCCTCCAACTTCTGGAAGAATTGAAATCCCTTTTGGAATTATCCAACATCAGCTTTGTCATGGCGCTTCAGGAGGAGTTTTACGCCAAGGTGGGCCAGGTGGTGAAGGAAGGGGCCGAGCCGACGGTCCTGGGGCTTTTTAAGCATGTGGTTTTAGTGGAGAAATTCAGCCACGAGGAGTTGAAGGAAGTCCTGGTTTTGCGCTTAAAACGGTCGGGTTTTAAGGGAACCCATGAGGATTTCCTGGAACCGGCGGCTCTCACGCTGGCCTTATCCATGGCCGCGGGCAATTTGCGGAGGTTTCTATTCCTCCTTTCGGAGGGCATGTACCGGAGCTTCCAAAGAAATGGCGGCAGGGTTGAGTTTCAGGATCTGTTCGAGGCCGTGAATGAGCATTTAAAACTGGATATCGTTTGTAAAAAACTCCTTTATTTCCTGGCCAAGTCGGGCAGGGCCGTCTCCTCCAACTCGGACCTTCAGGCCTTTATGGGATTGGATATTATTTCCATCTCGCGCCGGCTGGAAATCCTCGTGAAAAACCGGCTGGCAGAGATGGTGGAAGTGGCGGACGGCGCCAAGGTTTACGCCCTTCCGGGAACGAGTCCCGCCACGGCCCCCGCGCCCGCGAGGCCGCAAGTCAAGATCACGGAGTCCGCACTAGGGGAGAAAATCTACAACCTGTTGAACGGTTCCGAGGATCGGGACCCCTCGTGACGGCCTTGGTGGTCCTCGTCACCACGCCCAACGGCAAAACCAGCGAAAAATTATCGAAAGGTTTGGTGAATGCGAAGCTGGCGGCTTGTGTGAACCGGTTGCCCGGGTTAAAAAGCCGTTATTGGTGGAAGGGTAAGGTTGAAACGGCGAGGGAAGAGCTTCTATTGATCAAGACCACCAGGTCCAAAATTCCAGCATTGACCAAATGGGTTAAATCCCATCACCCCTATGACCTGTGCGAAATTATAGCGATACCCGTTGTCGCTGGCAGCAAGCCCTATCTCGAGTGGATTTCCGGCTCCATTCATTAAGAATTGGAAATTAGGCGTTTGGAATTTGAACCTTTTAGTTGTTAAATCTAATGTCTCCGGTTAGGTGTTTGAATTTTTCACGGCTCTTGAATTCCTAAGGGCGGACTCCTGATCCCCAATTTCCTTTCGAGGTGTTTATGCCTTCCGTCGAGACCAACATCCAATCCCTCAAGACCCTCCTGCGCGCGCGGACGGTTTGCCTGGGCCTGATGTTTCTTCTCCTTTGGTGGGCCGAGGATTTTAACACCTCTCCCGCGGTCATGAAGGGATGGGAAATCTGGGCCTTGGCGGCTGGCCTCACCCTGGCTTTTTGGGTCTTGGGCCGGATCAAAAAACTGGCTGGGATTATCCTCCCCGCGATTTTCCTGATCGACAGCGCCCTGGTGGGCCTCTGGGTCTCGGTCTCGGGAGGACCGGTCAGTTTTTACATGCCTTTTTTCCTCCTGATCCTGGTCAGCGCCATCATGCTGTTGACGCCGCGAAAGGCGCTGGTGGTCATCGCCGGGATTATGGCGGTTTTTTTGACCACCCTTTACCTGGATTTTATTTGGGCGATTCCGGAAACCAACGAGGCGGAAAAAATTAATTTCATCGTCGGCGTCCTGGAGCGCTTGTCCCCCGAAGTCCGCGCCGGCCTTTACTGGCAGCAGGCCATCCGTTGGTTTTTCTTCTTTCTCCTGACCGCCATTATTTGCGCCCAGCTGATGCGGCAAGTGTGGATGAGGGAGGAGAGGTTGCGGAACCGGGAAAAGGCCCTGGAACAAAAAAGGCACCTGATTCAAATGGGGGAGCTCACGGGCCGGATCGCCCATGGGGTCAATACGCCCCTGGGGCTGATTTCCGGCAACCTGGAACTGTTGATGGCGGAAACCAAGAAGGGAAGCAAAACCCTCAAGCAGCTGGGCCAGATCGACCAATATGTCCAACGGGCGATCCGAACAGTCCGGGACATCCTGGATTACAGCCGGCAGAGCATGTCGGAGATCAAACCCGTTTCCTTTCCGCAAGTGATCCAAGCCGTGACCGCGGCCGTCCAGCCGAAGCTCAAAAAAAACGGCGGGAAGCTCATCCTGGACGTGGGAAACGGCCTTCCGGAGGTTCTGGGTTATCCCGAGGGGATATTCCAGGTTCTGCTCAATTTAGTGGAAAACGCCGTGGATTCCATTTCCAAGGAGGGGATCATCACCCTTTCAGCCCAATTCCAGTACCGCACCGTGCGCTTGAGCGCCCAGGACCGTAGGGGCGAAATCAAGGTAGTGGTGAGGGACACGGGGAGCGGCATTCCCGTCGATGAGTTAAAACGTATTTTCGAGCCTTTTTATTCCACCAAGGGCTTCGGGAAGGGAACGGGCTTAGGGCTGGCTATCGTCAAACGCATCATGGACGAGCATCGGGGGGAAATAAAGGTGGAAAGCCGGATGGGGGAAGGGACGGTTTTCACCCTGTTATTCCCCACGGATGGTTTGGCCAGGGAAGAATCGCGAACCGGGGAAATTTTCCCTTATAATGAACCGAAGACCAGCCAGAAGGAAACCCAGGAATGATCTCAAAAGCCAGGAAGAAAAAAATATCCGCCCCGAAAGCCCCGAAAAAAATCGCGGTCAAGGCCCATTTACTCGTGGTCGATGATGAGACGGACTTCGCCAAGATGATCCAAAAGACCCTGGTTCAAGCCGGCTATCATGTGGACGCCGCCACCAGCGCCACCCAGGCGATCGCCCTCCAGCGTAAACATTCCTACGACCTGGCGTTGGTGGATATGCGCATGCCGGAGATGACGGGATTGGAATTGCTTCAATATTTAAAGGTGAGGGACAAGAAAATATTCGTGATGATCATGACGGCCTATGGCTCTTTTTCCGTGGGGATTGAGTCCCTCCGGAAGGGGGCCTGCGATTACCTGTCCAAGCCTTTCAAATTGAACACCCTGAAGGAAAAAGTGGTGGAAGCCTTAACCCGACGGACCCAATTCCTGGAGGAACAGCGCGTTTTCGCCCAACGAGCGACAATGGATGAGCTTTAATTGAACGACTCGCCTGTTTCATTCGTGAATATCATTTGGTTTCTGATTTTCGTTTTTTGTATGTACGTATTTTTCGGCATGGGCCTGGTGAAAATACCAAAATGGGCTTGGATTTTATTGGCCGCGATCTTATTGATAATTCTCGCGAAAAGATTTCTAGTTTTTTAATCCCCGAGGAAAAAATGGCGAAACGCCCCCTTGCCTCCCAAAAACGAAAGAGCATCCCCGAGCCCACGATCACGCGGCTTCCCCAATACTTGCGCAGTTTCGCCGAGTTCATACAAAAAAACCAAGTGGTCATCTCCTCCAGGGAATTGGCGGGAGCCTCTGGAATCAATCCGGCCCAAGTCCGCAAAGACCTGGCTTACTTCGGTCAATTCGGCCAGAGGGGCGTGGGCTACGATGTGAAGACGCTGGACTCCAAGATGAGGGAGATATTGGGCCTCCATAGGGCTTGGCGCATCGCGCTGGTGGGCTGTGGTAATTTGGGAACCGCCCTTCTGCAATACGGAGGGTTTAATAAAGCCGGGTTCAAGATTGAGGCGGCTTTCGACGTGGATCCCTCCAAGGTGGGATGGGA
>CAZUXW010000096.1:0-8782 GCA_964624625.1 uncultured bacterium | reverse complement strand
CTGATTTCAATCGTAAATCCACCCGCTAAGATATGCCTTTTGAAACTTGTGAAATCATTTTATTGCGAGTCTCCAAAAGCCGCACAGAGAAGAAGGTAAGAGGCTGTGTCGTAGATGCCACATTCATTGACGATCCAGGGCTGGGTTTTCAAACCGGTGTTGTCGATGAAATTCCAGTCCCGGTAAGCCTTTAAAACGGGCGAGGGTTTACCGCCGGAAAGATTGGGTGGTTCAGCCAATCCTTTTAACTGAAAATATTGGTAGGTTGGGCCGTCCGGCACGAATCCCGGAGCGGGCCCCGTTTCGGACTCGTGATCGTCGGTAACACCGTAATTATCCGCGCCATTTAAATAGGGCCATAAGGGATCAGCGGCCGAAGCGGGTTTGCCCGAATAACGCCTTACTTTCGCCAGGTTTTGACTGTCGTTGAACCAAACCTGGGAGGGTTGCCAAACGCCGTGCTTTCCCCCGGCTAAATCCGAGTGGGTCATATAGAACATGTTGAGGGGATTCAACCCGTGGAAGTAATGGAGAAAATCCTCCGAGTGATTTCGGCATTCTTCAGGGCTATGGGAACCGCAAGCGTTCAGCCTTGCTCCCCAAAGCAGGGCAAGGGCTTCTTCCGCCTTGTTCCAATTGGAGTTCCAGCTATAGAGCGAATAATCCATCCCGCTTCGATAACTATCGTTATTCCGGAAGATTAAATCCACCTGCGTCCCCAGGGCGGAACGGATCTGTGCCTCAACACCAGGGTCTCCCTTGCCGCTTTCTAAATAAGCCAAAGCCCCTTTGAAGGCGTCGTTCACCGGCGGTTGGAAGCTTTTCAATAAACCGCTCTTTTCCACGACTTCCCTGGCACCCTCGGTTTTAGGGTCTAATCGAAACAATTCGGCCGCGGCCCAAAGGCGCGGACCCGAATCCGGCCCCTTCTTGACCCATTGGTTCCAAGTTTTCAGGGCCGCTTCCCTTAGTTTTTTCGAGTAAACGGATGATTGGGGAAAAGCGGCGAAAAGCCGGGAGGCGTGTGCCAGGGAGGCCACAAAGACACCTTCAGCTTCACTGGTGGGAGGACCATAAAAACGCGGCGCCATGTCCGAGGAGGGAGGGGACGTCATTTTCCAAAGCTCAGTCGTGAAAACTTTCGCGATCACATGGCCGTCCGACTGTTGGAGTTTCAGGTACCAGTCCAGTTCCCATTTTGCCTCGTCCAGAATGTCGGGAATAACGTTTCCGCTTTCGGGGATGGATGAAACACCGTCCTTGAAGAGTTCGGGATTCCACTCATAGGCGGTCATCATGTACCAAAGGCTTTCGCCTGAGTAACCGTAGGAATCAACGCCACAATCATTCGAGTGGCCGATTTTCTTTTCAAAATCCCCGGCGTCATGCCATCCGCCGGACAAATCCAACACACCATAATCTTTCTCCCCATAATCCCCTCCGGTGGTACATAGGGGTTTAACGGTTTTGTCGCTCAAGTGGCAAGGCTGATCATCCACCCAATTACCGGCAAAAGGCGCGGCTTTGGCGATGCCGCAGCGTTGGAAATAAAAACTCTTCAAGGCTAAAAAAGCGGCTTTGTTATAGATGTTTTTGGAGATAACAAAGTCGTAAGAAAGAGCGCCGAGGGCGGGGGCAGCGATCTGGTAATGTCCTTCGACAGTCAGCGAAGAATAGTCCACCTGCCAAACATGGTCCCCGTGAAGTGGAGGATCGGTTTTGTCCTGGCCCATGTCTTTGATCGATGAAGCGGGTATCCTTAGAAATGTTTCACCACTAGGAACTTTTCGCACTTCCACCCATCCCTTCGGGTCGGCGGTGATGACCGCGAATTTGGGGTCCATAGGTCGGTAGCCTATCGTGTCGATCTTGACAAGGCCGTTAATTTGAAGCGGCGACGCGGCTTGGATCATCGACGAAACTGCGATAATAATGAAAAAGGCGGTCAATCTTTTAATAGGATTCCTTCGTGTCAGAAGTTGGTTTTATTTCCATAATAATCTGAATTTTGCGGCAATCGCCGTTTGCACCCTTCCCAATATTAATTGTCCACGACGGGTCCCCGTCATGGACAAAGGGTTTAAAAATCAAAAATGAATCCAAACCCTCATTCAGGTCAAAAGCCGGGGGTATTGACGGGTGGCGAAAGCCCAGATGAAGAGTGACGCCCCCAGCAGGACCAACCCGTCCAATAACCCGTTGGAATAGGTCGGGTCCAGCAACAACCCCCTCAATCCATCGACCAAATAGCTCAAGGGATTCGCCTTGGCGAAAGCCTGGAGCCAGGGGGGCATGACGGAAACGGGATAAAGGGCGCTGGAGGCGAAGAATAAAGGCATGGTCACCAATTGGCCGATGCCCATCATGCGGTCCCGGGTTTTGACGAGGGCCGCTATCACCATGGAGAGACCGGAAAAAAAAGCCGATCCCAGGACGACGAAGGCCAGGAGGCCCGCGACCCGGTCCAAACTCCATTGCAGATGGATTCCCAGTAAAGAGGCCACCGTGAGCACCACCGCCAATTGGCAGAGGGACCGGGAGGTGGAAGCCAGCATCTTTCCCAGGACCAGCGCCGAACGCTCGATGGGCGTGGTCAGGATCTTCTGGAGGAGCCCCATGTCCCTTTCCCAGATGATGGACAAGCCGTTGAAGATGGAAACGAAGGTGATGGACTGGGCCAATATGCCGGGCGTGAGGAAGGCCAGGTAATCCCCTCCCTGGACCGGCACGGCTTTCATCCGGCTGAAGGCCTCCCCGAACAGCAGGAGCCAAACGACGGGTTGGATGCTCCGGGAAAAGATTTCGGCCGGGTCCTTCATCATCTTGAGGGTTTCCAATTCGATGATGAGGCCCACGTGGTAAAAATACAGCAGGGGGCCTTGGCGGCGCTTAACCAAGCCTTTGGGCGGTGCGGCGGCTGCGTTTGACATCGGCCAGGCCTCCTTGCTCGTCCGGTTCGGAGGTTCCGACGAAGTATACGAACAACTGGTCCATCGTCGCCCGCGGCAAGCGGGCCTTTTTCCGCAGTTCCTTCAAGGTCCCCATCACCTTGATCCGTCCCTTGTCCATGATGGCGATGCGGTCGCATAATTCCTGGGCTTCCTCCATGTAATGGGTGGTCATCAACAAGGTCGTCCCAAATTCCTTCCGCAAGTCCCGGATGTGCCCCCAGAGGGAGTTGCGGGCCACGGGGTCCAACCCGGCGGTGGGCTCATCCAAAAACACCACCTCGGGCCGGTGGAGGATGGATTGGCCGATCTCCAGCCTGCGGACCATGCCGCCCGAATAATGGACCACCGGCCGCCCCGCCGCCTCGGTCAGGTCCAGCATTTCCAGGATCCGGGGAATCCTTTCCTTCAACTCGGCATGCGTCAGGCCGTAAAGTTTCCCGAAGATGGTCAGGTTCTCCAACCCCGTCAAGCTGCCGTCCACGGACAAGGATTGGGGTACATAACCGATCGACTCCCGGATACGGGCCGGTTCCTTCTTCAGTGAAAAGCCGTTGACCTTAGCCTCGCCCGAGTCCGGGGCGATCATGGTAATGAGCATTTTGATGGTGGTGCTTTTACCGGCGCCGTTGGGTCCCAGGAGCGCGAAACATTCCCCGGGGGCGACGTCGAAACTGACATCCTGGACGGCCTGAACTCCCTTGAAGCTCTTGGTGAGGCCGCGGACTTCGATCATGGGTTCCATGGCGGGATCAAAACCTTTCAAATCCGGATGGGTCGAGGCGGACATTGTAACGCATTCCAACCTTTGGACGTTCCCGCATCATTCAAGGAGTCGTCCCCAAAGCGCCCCCCAACCCTTCGTCGAGGAACTGGGCCTGGATTGCCTTCACTTCCTTCTCGTTGAGAACCAAGGCCTCCACGCAATCCGCGTCCAGCTTGTCCTTCCCCAGCTTCCGGAGCATGGCGAAGGCCTCCTCGTTGCTCCAGGGGGCCTTGTAGGACCTGGCGCTGGTCAAGGCGTCGAAAATATCGGCTACGGCCACGATCCTGGCCTCCAGCGAAATCTCAGTTCCCTTCAATCCCCTCGGGTACCCCTTGCCATCGAGGGTCTCATGGTGGTCCTCGGCGATGTTGCGCAATAGGTCCAGGCCCTCCAAATGTTCCAGCCCGAAATTCCTCGCGATCTCCTCCACCATGGCCAGGCCCTGGGTGGTGTGCGAATTCATGATTTTCCGCTCCTCGGGGGACAGGGCGCCCTGCTTGAGGAGGATGCTGTCGGGGATTCCGATCTTGCCGAGGTCGTGCAGCGGGGCGAACTCGAAGATGCTCTCGATGGTTTGGTCGTCGATTTTGTGGACGCCGGCCGCGCCCAGTTGCCGCGCGATAAGGCGGGCGTAGCGCGACATGCGCTCGATGTGGGCGCCTGTCTCCGGATCGCGGCGGTGGACCATGCCCTCGGCGGTCCGGACCGCCGCCGCGAGGACGCGCACGGCGAGCATTTCCGTCGTGACCAAGGCCCCGATGAGGTGCCCATAGACGTCGAGGAGGGGAAAGCGCTCCGGCGTGAAGGCGTCGGCCTTGAGCGAATTGAAGAAAACGAATCCCCAGAAAGTGCCGTCCTGGAAAACCGGCATGGTGTAACTGGACCTGAACCCGAGTTGCTGGATGGCCTGGGTGTGGAGATGAGAGCCCTTGCTGAAGAGCGCTAGGTCGGCCACGACGCGCGGCCGGCCGATCTTGAGGATCTCCTGGAGGGACGGTGAATCCGCCAACTTCGCGTCGTAATAGACGAGGCTGTTCTCCGGCCCGCTGCTGGCGATGAAGGTCTTCAGCAAATCGGTCTCCCGGTCATAGCTGGCCACCGCGACGCGGTCTATCCCCGGAAACACCGTGGATAGATGGGCATGGATGGCCCCGAGCTTTTTTCCGAGGTTCTCCGGCGTGTTGAGGATCCGCAAAGGATCCTCATGGGGAAAGAGGCTTTTCACCGGCAGGTTTTCGGGGCTCAAGATCCCCACCGTCCGGCTTTCAAGCGCGAAACCCCTTGGGTTCTAAAGGGATTATCGAACCGTTCGGGGGTTAATTTTGCCATGGGTGGCTCCGTGGAATAGGCTTGTGGGCAACAATCTCATTACATGTCAGGAGCGCTTCATTTATCAAGACCGGATTCGAATTCATCCGAAATAGCAGGGCCAATATCCCTTTCCATTCCACTTTTTGATTTCCATGGGAAACTATCCCTGTATCCTATTCGTCATAATCAGCGCAGGGACTTTGGACTTTATTTCACGGTTCGGGAGGCTTTATGTTCCAAGGAAACTTCATTTCCGGTTGGTCGAAGGTCCTTGCCATGGCGGTTTTGGCCCTGGCTTTCCAAGGATGCGCCGGGCCGGAAAAACCGGTCGCGCCGGCTTTCAACCTTTACGGTTATCAACGCCTGGCCGTCATACCCTTTGACAACTCCGCCACGGATCCAGCCCTTCCCCAAGCCCTTCAGGATGAAATGACCGATGAGATCGTAGGCTTAAACGCCCTTCCCGTTATCGACGCGGTCCAGGTGGCGGCTTACTTGAAATCCATCCATCAAAACGCGGAGGACGTGCCGACCAACCCCGGCCTCCGGCAAAAGGTGGCCCAACAATTCAAATGCGACATCCTTCTCCTGGGCTCGGCAACAGGGTACCGGGAAACCCTCAAGGATACGGCCCCGGAGCATTTACCCGATCCCCAGACGAGCCAGTTGAAATGGGGCTTTCACACCAACCGCAAGGTCGTCGTCAATATCGGCGCCAAGCTCATGGAACCGGCCAGCGGAGGATTGCTTTGGAGCCAAAAGGGACAGGGCAACGCCTGGTTCAATTCCTGGAATCCCCTACCCATCCCTGATGCGGTCGTTGTCCCCGATCAGTTAGGCCAGTTCGTGGACTTGGCTAATTTGTTCCGTAAAAGGGTCATGAAGGAAACCGACAGCGAGCCGAACACCCTCAGCGAAAACGACCCGAACGTCCTTCTTTATCCCAAAAGCTCGGCCTTCACCGACCTGCGCAAGAAGGCCGTCTACCAGGCGGTTAATTATATCGTCGGTGATTTCCGCGGCTCCGCGAATTGGACGCCCGCAGCCAAGGGAAACTAAAGCAGAGATCGGGAAATGGTTACGGGATCGACCCCAAGACCGTGTCCTCGAAAAAGCTCTCTTCCATCCCGTAAATCATATCGTCGTTGCTGGAGGCGGTCATGACGCAAAGTGGGTCATCCTCAAATTTATCACTGGAACAGGCTCCGGTTCAGGCTTCATTTATTGAAATTGCATCACCGTTGCTTTAAATGAATTAAAGGTGTCGCTATAGGCTACATATGGAGTACCGCCGACAACACAAAGCGAGGTGGAGAAAGCCGAAGCGGCGGAAAATCCCTCATTGCCCAGATAAACCCAGTCGCTTCCATCGTATTTCATCACGGTAGCTTTATACCCAACAGCGCCGTCGCCGAAGGCGACATAGGGAGTTCCGTTGTACTCGGAGAGTGAAAGATAATCAGCAAACCCGGCCGAAAAACCCGCAGAACCTAGGTTGGCCCAACCAGTCCCTGAGTTTCGCATCATGCTGGCTTTCTGCGAATGAGCCCCATCCGAATAAGCAACATCGATAACCGTCCCGGACACATTCAGCGAAATATTGGTGGCCGCTCCGGCCGATATTCCGGAGCCAATACTGAACCAATTGCCGCCGGTATTTTCCATGACGGTCAATTCCCCTCCTAACCCACCGTCCGAATAGGCCACATACAAGGCCTGAGGCGAGGCAGTCGCATAAAGCGCGGGACTATAAGACGAATTGGAGGAAAAATTGGCGTCTCCCACGGTAACCCAAGAAGTTCCGTCAAATTGTTCGACAAGGATTTTCCCTGAATTCGAGGAATCAGAAAAGGCGGCATAGGGCTTATCCGCGACAAAAAGAGTTGGATCGGAAACCGCTGCGTTCGAGAATCCCGGCGAACCCACATCAATCCAATTACTCCCGTTGTAATTTTTGACCGTCGCTCGACCGCCGTGACCTGTGTCCGTATATATAACGTAAGTGCCGGCAGATGAAACAATATTACCGACTCCGGCGCCTGAAAAACCCGCGCTCCCAAAATAACCCCAGTTATTTCCGTCATAGGTCATGACTGACGCGAAAGCCGAAGCGGCCGTGTCCTGGAAGGCCAAATAAAGCGTTCCATTGAATAATGAAAGGGAAAGGTACCCCGCACTGGACGGGGTAAAACCCTGGATCCCCACCGCTTGCCATGAAGGTGAAGCCGTGGAAGTAGGCGTTGGGGTTAAGGTCGAAGTTGCCGTGGTCGAATAGGAAATCGTCAAGGTTGGAGATTCGGAAGCCGTGTTCGTCAAAGTGGGGGTTTCAGTAAGGGATGGGGTATTTGAGACGGTATCGCTTGGAGTCACCGTCGGCGTTGAGGAAATAGTTTCGGTTATTGTTGGGGTGATAGAAGAAGTTGCGGTATTTGTCGGAGTGTTGGTGGGAGAATTGGAAGTTGTAAAACTTGGAGAGGATGTAAGAGTAAACGTCGGGGTACTCATAAAGGTATTTGTAACCGTAGGAGTGTTTGCGGGATTGTTACTTCCATCTCCAGGATTTGTCGGCGAGTGACTATCATTTTGACAAGCGAGTGGCCCAATTGATGTCGCAAGTAAAAAAATAAGACCTATCCGGCGAATTGATTTCAAATATTCCCCAAGTTGATTGGATAAATAATATTAACGGCCTTTCGAAAAATCATCTAAATAACAAATCTCATTTTTAATTGATTGACCCCAAGACATTATCTTCGAAAAAGCTCTCTTCCATCCCGTAAATCATATCGTCGTTGCTGGAGGCGGTCATGACGCAAACAGTGTCCGCGTCCGGCGACACGAAGATGGCCTGGCCCTGGTAGCCGTTGGCGTAGAAGATTTGGATGGTTTTACCTTTCCAGGTCATGTCCTTGAGGTGCCACAAGTAGCCATAGCTGTGGCCGAAGGAAGTCCGGACCGGTGCGTGGAGGCTGGTGGCGTCTTTCACCCAAGCTTCGGAAAGAACCTGCTTCCCTTCCCACTTGCCGCCGTTCAAATACAACTGCCCCAGCTTGGCCATGTCCCTGGCTTTCCAAGCTAAACCATAATCCACCCGATTGACGCCGTTAGGCCCCATCACCCAACCGTCGTTTTCGATGCCAAGTGGATCGAATAAATATTTCTTGGAGTAATCCACCAGGCTCATGCCGCTTTTTTGGGTGATAAGGTTGGAAATGAGCGAAAGGCAGCAGCCGTTGTACATCCAGAAGGTTCCCGGCTTGTGGGCCATGGGGATGTCAAAGGCAAAGGCCAGCCAATCCTTCGTTTCACCCATCTGGACGCCGCAATTGGGCGTTCCCACATCATTGCAGTTGAGGCCGGACGTCATGGAAAGCATCATCCCCACTGTGATGTCATCCTTTTGTTTCTCCCATCCCGGCTTGGCTCGCCATTCTGGGTAGAGGTCGTAAAGCTTTTGATCCACGTTGATCAACCCCTGGTCCTGGGCAATGCCGAAGACGGTTGAGAAAACCGACTTGGTGCAGGAAAACAAAGGATTGGGATATTTCGCGCCATAGCCTTTGAAATATTCTTCCAGAACTATTTTCCCGTGCCTTACCACCACCACGCTATGCACATCGGGAATGGTTCCCCCTTGGATTTTGTCGATCCCCTGAGCAATCTGCTGGAGATTGGCCTTTTGCTTCCGCAAATCCCCCACCTTCCACCCATCGGCCAGCTTCTTGGGAGCTTTGTAGACGTAAGGGGCGGCTGGCTT
>CAZUXW010000095.1:0-9069 GCA_964624625.1 uncultured bacterium | reverse complement strand
CGCTCCGAGATCATCAAGCACCATATGGAAATAAGGGGGCTGGGCATTATCAATATCGAGAGCTTGTTCGGGGTGGGAGCCATCCGGGACAAGAAGCGCATCGAGTTGGTCATCCGACTGGAGGAGTGGGACAACCAGAAGGAATACGACCGGCTGGGTCTGACCCCCTCCACCCATAAAATATTCGACGCCGAAATCCCCATGTTCGTCATTCCGGTCCGCCCGGGAAGGAACTTGGCGGTGATTATCGAGGTCGCGGCCATGAACAACCGGCTGATGAAGCTGGGCTATTTCACGGCGCAGGAATTCGCCGACCGGGTTTCCCGCATGATGGCCGAGGAGCAATCCCGCCAGCTTCCCCCCAAGGTTAAAGGCAAGAAATGAAGCATCGAAATCATTTTCGCCACCAAGGCGCCAAGGCACCAAGGGCAGATTTTATTTTATTAAAATATATCAGCGACTTATTTTGGCGGGGCGGAATTGCTTGGCGTCAGGGTGTCTTGGCGGTTGATGCCGCGGGTATTTACTGATGATGGGTTTTCGATGGCTTTATCCCGGCATCCGCCTGAAGCGGTGGTTTTTCCTCATCGCCTTTTCCCTGGTGGTGCTGGTGGTGGGTTTTTCCGGGGTCATGAGCCAACATATGAGCGGAGTCCATTGGCGTCCCACTCCGGTCGTTGAGGTCGAGGACCATCTCAAACGCTTAAAGTTCGTGGACTTTCTTTTTATTTTCCTGGCCATTTGGGGGATATGGCTTGGCCTGGGCCGCTCCATCCACACGGTGCTGACTTATTTTATTCCCGAGCGCGAGAAGGATTTCGTCAACATCGCCTACCAGCGGAATCGACTCAAGCGGGGGCCCCGGATCGTGGCCGTCGGAGGGGGAACGGGCCTTCCTAACGTGCTGTCCAGCTTGAAGCACTACACCAGCAACTTGACCGCGGTGGTCACGGTGGCCGACGACGGGGGAAGCTCGGGCCGCCTCCGGAAGGATTTTGGAACGCCCCCGCCGGGCGACATCCGCAACTGCATCGTGGCCCTGTCGGACCAGGAAACCCTCTTAAACCACCTTTTCCAATACCGCTTCAAGGGCCATGGCGATTTGAAGGGGCACAGCTTCGGCAATCTTTTCATCACCGTGATGAGGGAAATCACGGGCGACTTCGGAAAAGCCGTCGAGGAGTCCAGCAAGGTGCTGTCGACCCGCGGCACGGTCATGCCGGTTACCTTCGAGAACATGACGCTCCAAGCCAAGCTTAAGAACGGGAAAACCCTGACCGGCGAGTCCTTGATCGGCCAAAGCAAATCCCCGATTGAGAGCGTGATGCTGAAGGAAAAAAGGATAAGGCCCAACAAGGAGGTGCTGAAAGCCATCCTGGAAGCCGACGCAGTCGTGCTGGGGCCGGGGAGCCTCTATACCAGCATCCTGCCCAACCTCCTGATTCCGGAAGTGGCCGAAACCATCGCCCTGTCCCGGGCCATTAAAATTCTGGTCTGCAACGTCATGACCCAGCCCGGCGAGACGGATTTTTTCTCGGTCGCGGACCATGTCAAGGCGGTCCTGAAGCACACGGGCCCAAATTTCGTGCATTATGTGATCGCCAACAAGGAAAAGGTCCCAGCGAGGCTTTTGAAAAAATATGAGGCCTTCGGCCAGGAGCCGGTGGTTTTGGATGATGACGCGGTGGAGGAACAGGGAGTCAAATTGGTCAAGGCCAACCTGCTTCACCAGGAGGATTACGTCCGCCATAGCCCGGAAAAGCTTGGGAAAGCCATCATCCGCTTGTTGGTGATATAACGGGGTTTCGGAGTCTTGAAAAGAGGGCTTTCGAACCGGAAAGTGAAGAGGGAGAATGATCGGCGTCATCGTCGCGACCCATGGTGAATTCGGGAATAAACTGCTTTCGACCCTAAGGATGATCTTGGGGGAGTTCGAGGCGGTTCATTCCCTTGCCCTCCTGCCGGAGGACTCCATGGAGGTCTTTCAGGCTAAAATGGAACAGGCCCTCCAGACGGTGGATCCGGAGGCGTCCGGCGCCTTGGTGTTGGTGGATATGCTGGGGGGCACCCCCTTTAATGTGGCGATCCAAATGTCCCGGAAACGCCCGGTGGAAGTGGTCACGGGCGTGAACCTGCCCATGCTGATTGTCGTTTCATCCCGCCGGGATGAGGCGGACTTGAAGGTCCTCGCCGCGGAAGTCCAAAAGGCTGCCCGGGAGAGCATTGTGACGTCGATGGAGTTGTTTAAGAAGTGAACGGCAACACAAATTGAACCGCGGAGTGAACAGAGTTACACAGAGTAAAGCATCGCAATTATTTCGAAATCGTTTTTTCCGTACTCTGCGTTACTCTGTTAACTCTTTGGTGAACAAGGTTTGGGTGACATGGAAATTCAACTGATACGAATTGACGACCGGCTGATCCACGGCCAGGTGGTGGTGGGCTGGGTTAAGGCCCTGGACATCCAGCGCTTGGCGGTGGTGAATGACGCCATCGCGAAAAATACCATGCAAAAAACCTTGATGGAAATGGCGGTGCCGGCCGGCTTGAAGGTGAGCTTTTACACGGTGGAGGAGGCGGTCGCGGCTTGCGGGTCGGCCGTGGAAAAGTCCCGGTGCCTTTTACTCTTCTCGAATCCGGTGGATGTGGTGGCCTACCAGGACAGGGGTGGCGCCCTGGCCTCGGTGAATGTGGGCGGCCTGCATTTTGGCGAGGGGAAAAAGCAAGTCTGCAAGACGGTCTGCGTGAACCCGGAGGACATCGAGGCCTTCAAGACGCTCAAGAGCCGGGGAGTGGAATTGGAAATCCGGGCGGTGCCGGGCGATTTGCGGGAACATCTGGACAAGTACCTGCCGGAATTAAAGACGAGTTAACCACGAAGACACGAAGTTCACGAAGAAAGGCATGCCATGACGGAAAAAGGACGAGGGATGATTTTAAGGACTCTTTTTTTACTTCGTGCCTTCGTGGTAAAGGGGCGTTAAAAAATGAAAAAAGTCACTTTTATCTTCGGCGTGCACAACCACCAGCCCGTGGGGAACTTTGGGAAGGTTTTCGAGGACCTCTACCGCCAATCCTACGAGCCCTTCGCGCGAATCCTTCACCGCCATCCGAAGGTGAAATGCACCTTCCACGTGACCGGACCCCTGCTGGAGTGGCTGGAAGAAAACCGCCAAGATTATTTCAAACTGCTCAAGGAAATGTCCGACCGGGGACAGATCGAGTTTTTTACCGGCGGGATGTACGAACCCATCCTGGCCATCCTGCCGGACCGGGACAAATTGGGGCAGATCCGCATGCTGACCGATTACCTGAGGCGGAAGTTCAAGACCGAGGCCAAGGGCATGTGGACCGCGGAAAGAGTTTGGGAGCCGCACTTGACCAAATCCCTGGCCGAGGCTGGGGTGAAGTACATCGTGATGGATGACGCCCATTTCAAGGCCGCGGGCCTCAAGGAAGAGGATACCTTCGGCTATTACCTGATGGAGGAGCAGGGCTGGACGACCGGCGTGTTTCCCATCTCCGAGAAGATGCGCTACATGATTCCCTTCCACTCGGTGGAGGAGGGCATCCAATACCTCCAGTCCGTCGCCACCGAGGAAGGCGACCGCTGCGTGGTCCTGATGGATGACGGCGAAAAGTTCGGCGGCTGGCCCGACACCTACAAATGGGTCTATGAGGAAGGCTGGCTGGAAAAGTTTTTCACGGCCCTGGAGCAAAACGCCTCCTGGTTGAACCTGGCCACCTTCTCGGAATTCGCTGAGGATCATCCGGCCAAGGGGAGCATCAACCTGCCCACCGGTTCCTACACGGAGATGGGGGAATGGTCCCTGCCGGCCGAGGCCGCGGAGGAATTCGAGCATATCCGCCATGAGGTCCGGGATCGGGGGGAAATGCCCCGGTTCGAGCGTTACCTGAAGGGCGGTTTTTGGCGGAACTTCCTGGTGAAGTACGCCGAGAGCGGCCATATGCATAAAAAATTATTGTGGGTTTCGGAAAAGGTGGAGGAAGCTCGCCGGCACCTGGCGAAGAAGGCCACGCCGAAACAGAAAGCCGTGCTGGAGGAAGCGGAAAAGGCCCTGTACCGGGGCGAATGCAACTGCCCCTATTGGCATGGGGTATTCGGGGGTTTGTACTTGAACCACCTTCGGTTCGCCGTTTACCGCCAGTTGGTCGAGGCGGAAAAGCTGGCCGAGTCCCTGCTGCCGCCTCCCGCGAACGGGATCAAGGTCATCACCGCGGACTTTAATAAGGACGGCAGGGATGAAATCATCCTTGAAAGTTCCAATTACCACGCGATTTTAGAACCGGCTTCCGGCGGTGTCCTGACCGAATTGGACTATCTTAAAAACCCGATTAATTTGTCCGATACCCTGACCCGGCGGAAGGAGGCCTATCACAGCAAGCTTCTCGCCCTCGCCCAGCAGGGCCAGTCCCAGGGAGGGGTGGCCAGCATCCATGACCAAGTCAGGACCAAGGAGCCGGGGCTGGAAAACAAGCTCTTCTATGATTCCGCGCGCCGGGCCAGTTTGGTGGAGCATTTCGTGGCGGTGGGTACGACCTCGGAACAAATGATGAAGAGCCGTTACCAGGAACTGGGCAATTTCCGCGGCGCTGTGTTCGAGGCGAAGATCCATGAGCCCAAGAAAAAAGGCCAGCCGGCCCAGGTGCTGATGGCCCGCGAAGGCCAAGTGGACGGGTCGCCCCTCAAGCTGGTGAAGAAACTCCAATTTGGGGCGGGGGATTTCAACCTGGAAGCTTCCTATGAACTGCAAAACAAGGGGGCGAAGAACCTGAATTTCCTGTTCCTGGTCGAGTGGAACCTCACGCTCCTGGCGGGCGACGCCCATGACCGGAATTATTTCGTGAAAGGACGGGATCTTTCCCAGCCCCGGCTCTTTTCCCAGGGCGAGGAGAAAGAAGTGACGGAAATGGGCTTGACGGACGGCTGGCTGGAGTTGGAAGTGAATTTCAGCGCCGAAAAGCCCGCGACCTTTTGGCGTTATCCGGTGGAGACCATTTCCCAATCCGAGGGGGGCTTCGAGAGGGTGTACCAAGGTTCCTGTCTGTTGTTGGGCTGGGAAGTATCCTTGAGGCCCCAGGAAGCCTTCCAAACGAAAGTGACGACCCAGCTGATCGATAGGGCTGGTAAGAAGTGATTTTTAATTTTTGTCTTGAATTTAAAATATTTGGGGACCAAGTGAAGTTGCTTCGCGAACCGTATCTTGAGATTAAAACAAACAAGGAATTCTCCGAATGATGGAACATTGGTTTCCTGTGTCCCTTTTAATGGCCTTCCTGAGCCTGGATGTTTCGGCGGCGGGCCAGTTCATGATTTCCCGTCCCATTGTGACGGGTCCGGTGGTGGGCTGGCTGGTGGGGCATCCCGGAATCGGCCTTGAGCTGGGAGCCCTGATTGAACTGATTTGGATCGGCGACGTGCCGGTGGGAGCCCACCTGCCCCTGGACCTGACGGTCCTGACCGGGTCCGCGGTGGCTTTCGCCTGCGAGTTGGCCCAGGGGAATTATCCTCCCGAGGCTGTGATGACCTACGCGCTGGGAGTGGCCATTCCCTTGGCTTTCCTCGCTACGGAGGCGGAAATCCTCCTCCGGAAATTTCACGTCCGCTGGATCCATTTCGCGCAGCGCATGGCCCTGGGGAGCCACTTCCGGACCTTCGAGTGGATCAACAGCATTGTCCTAGCCGAGCTTTTCTTGAAGGGCTTTTTCATCGCGGTGGCCAGCTTAACCCTGGCCCATTGGAGTTCCCGCCTGTTCTATATGCTCTCCGAGAGGGTGGTGGAGGGATTGTATTATGCCCATTGGCTCCTCCTGGCCTTGGGCTGTTCGGCGGTGATTGACCTGCTGGTGGAAAAGAAAACGGCTATCTACCTCATCCTTTCCATCGTCTCCACCATGAGCCTGGCGGTTTTCTTCCAGGTCCAGGGCGTTTACCTGGTTTCCCTGGCCCTTTTCGCCGGGTTTATTCTCACCCTCTTTTACGTGGGGAAGGGAGAGGCCTCATGACGCCAGAGGAGAAAAAAACCGTCCGCCTCAACAGCGCCGATTACACCACGGCCTTCCTGAGGGTCTTCGTCATCCAAACGGTATGGAATTTCGAGCGTTACTTGAGCTACGGGGTGGCCTATGTGCTACTGCCGGTGCTGAAGAAAATCTACCAAATCCCGGAGGAGAGGGCCCAGGCCTTGTCCCGGCATTTGGAATATTTCAACACCCATCCCTACATGGCTTCCTTCGTGCTGGGGGCGGTGATCCGGATGGAGGAGGAAAAACAGCAATTGCCGAAGGCGAAGCAAAAGGAAAAAGAGGAGGAAATCAGCGCCCTCAAGGTCGGCATGATGGGACCCATCGCCGCCATGGGCGACAACCTCTTTTGGGCCACCATCCGGCCCTATTGCGGACTTATCGCCGTCACGCTGGTGCTTTCCCAAGCCTTCCAGGTGAAGGGCCAATATTGGATCATCCCCCTGCTCTTCCTTCTGGTTTACAACGTGGCCCATGTGGGGCTCCGGCTGATGGGATTCGTCCAAGGGTACCGGCACAGCGACCAGGTGGTGTTAACCCTGCGCAAGTACGGATTTCAGGAAGCGATCCGGGGCCTCCGGCTGGCTTCCATCCTCCTGCTGGGAGTCTTGATCGTTTTCGTCAATTTGTCCGAGCTGGAAAAGGAAGTGGGGCTTTTTATCCTGAAACTGACATTTTTCACGGCGATCGTGGGGCTTTTTACCTTCGCCTTGCACCGGAAGATCAGCCCCAGCCAGTTATTTTACGCGGTGGTTTTGTTTGCCCTGATTCTGGCCTTCTGGCCCGAATTGAGCGCCCGCCCGGTGTTTCACATGGGGGTGGCCCCATGAGCCGGAAACGGAGCAAGATGAAAAAAGGAGGCTTTTGTGAAGCTCAATGAGAAGATGACCATCATTAATAAGTTGGGCCTCCACTTGAGGGCGGCGGCGGAATTGGTGAAAGTCGCCAACAAGTTCAAGAGCCAAGTCATGATCCATCACGGCATCCAGAATGTGAACGCCAAGAGCTTGATGGGACTGATGACCCTGGCTGCGGCCCAGGGAACCACGATCGAGTTCGCCGCCGAGGGCGAGGACGCCAAGGAAGCCCTGGCGGCCCTGAGGAAGTTGCTGGAGAACAAATTCGGCGAAAAGGAATAACCGTTTGCCTGGAAGGCACGAAGTCCGCGAAGAAGGATAAAAATCAGGAGCGGTCGGTCTTTGGTTTTAAATGGAATTTTTCTTCGCGGCTTCGTGTCCTCCTGGTTAAAAATGTTCTTCTTTTAAGGAGTTGCTCTTGTCTGAAAAGATTCTAACGGGTGTTCCGGCTTCCGGCGGCATCGCCATCGGCCCCGCTTATGTTTATCATCCCGAGGGATTTTCCGTTTCCCGAAGGGTCCTCAAGTCCGAGGAGGTAAAGGACGAATTGGACCGCTACCAGGCGGCCCTGAAAAAGACCCGCGCCCAGATTTCCGAGATGGAAGAGAAGATGAAGGAAAAACTGGGGAAGGAACATGCCGCCATTTTCCAGGCCCACCAGGTGGTGTTGGACGACCCCCTGTTCATGGAAGAGGTTCCTGGATCCATCCAAACGCGCCGCCTGAACGCCGAGTTCCTCCTCAATGAGGCCTTGGACAAGTTCAAGGCGGTCATGGAATCGCTGGAGGACGGCTACTTCCGCGAGAGGGGCGGGGACATCCAGGACGTTTGCAGCCGACTGATGCGCAACCTGGACGGCCGGGAAAAAGACGACCTCAAAAAACTGGACCGGGAAGTCATCCTCATCGCCAACGACCTTTCGCCCTCCGACACGGTCACCATGTCCACGGAAACCATCAAGGGCTTTTGCACCGATGTGGGAGGCCGGACCTCCCACGTGGCCATCGTGGCGCGCTCCCTCGCCCTGCCGGCGGTCGTGGGAATGAAAACCATCACCTCCGAGATCCAGGAAGGGGATTGGGTCATCGTGGACGGCAACAAGGGATTGGTGGTCGTCAATCCATTGCCCCAGACCCTCAAGCAATACGAAAGGCTGAAGGAGGGCTACGAGGCCTTCCAAAAAAGCCTGGAGACCCTCAAGGCCCTTCCCGCGAAGACCCCGGACGGGCACCAAGTCACCTTGGCCGCTAATATCGAAATTCCGCAGGAGTTGGATGAGCTGGCCCGCCACGGGGCTGAGGGAATCGGCCTGTACCGCACGGAGTTTCTTTTCATGAACCGCGAGGAAATTCCCACCGAGGAAGAGCAATACCTGGCCTACAAAGACTTGGCCACGAAGACAGGGGTCAATCCCGCCATCCTGCGCACGCTGGACCTGGGGGGCGACAAGTTCCTCTCGCACCTGAACCCCTTCCAGGAAAGCAATCCGTTCCTGGGCCTCCGCGCCATCCGCCTTTGCCTGAAACGCCCCGAGATATTCAAGCCCCAGCTGCGGGCCATCCTCCGGGCCGCGGCCCACGGGCCGATCAAGATCATGTTTCCCATGATTTCCACCTTGGCCGAGGTCCGGGAATCGAAGATTCTCCTGAACCAATGCATCCAACAATTAAAGAAGGAAGGGCAGGTTTTCCGCTCCACCATTGAGGTGGGGGCCATGATCGAGATTCCCTCGGCCGCCATCATCGCGGACCTTTTGATCCAGGAAGTGGATTTCTTGTCCATCGGCACCAACGACCTGATCCAATACACCTTGGCGGTGGACCGGGTGAATGAGTCGGTGGCCTACCTCTACGATCCGGGCAATCCAGCGATCCTGCGGCTGATCAAGATGACCGTGGATGCCTGCCACAAGGCCGGCAAGTGGGTGGGCATGTGCGGCGAGATGGCCGGCGACCCTGTCTTCGTGCCGTTGCTCCTGGGGATGGGGCTGGATGAGTTTTCCGTCAGCGTTTCCGTAATCCCCGAGATCAAGAAGGTCATCCGCTTGATGCCCTTTGATAAGGCCAAGGAAATCGCCCTGGCCGCCCTCCAGGTGAAGACGAGCGAGGAAGTTCTCAAGCTTATCCGCGAGAATATCCCCGCCGAACTCAAGGCCATTCTTTTTTAA
>CAZUXW010000094.1:0-9189 GCA_964624625.1 uncultured bacterium | reverse complement strand
CCGTGGGCGGCGCCGGCGTATTGGTCACCGTAGGCGGTACAGGGCTGTTCGTGTTAGTAACGGTTGGAGGCAAGGGTGTTGGTGTCCGAGTATTCGTCAAGGTAAAGGTGACGGTCGGAGGCGCAGGTGTATTCGTCGCTGTCGGCGGTACAGGACTGTTCGTATTGGTCGCCGTCGGAGGAACAGGGGTTAGTGTCCAAGTATCCGTCAAGGTAAAGGTGGCGGTTGGAGGCGCCGGCGTGTTGGTATCCGTGGGAACAGACGGAGTGTTGGTCCTGGTGAAGGACGCCGTATTGGTCAATGTCGCCGTAAAGGTCATCGTCGGCGGAACAGGCGTGTTCGTCCTGGTAGAAGTTGTCGTGTTGGTGGCGGTCATGGTCGCAGTTCGGGTGGACGTAGGCGTCGGAGGTTGAGGAATAACCTGGATGGCTTCCACCACCGCATTGGCATCCGTGCCTGAGCCAGGGGTGAATTGGATCGTGATCACTCCCCCGCTGGGCGAGACGTTGTTGATCACCTTGTCATCCGCCGCGTTGGAGCCTACCTGGGAAAAGATGTCCAGGTTCGAGGCAGCGCTGGTTCCATTGACGGTGATGTTGAAGATACGGGCGCCCGTCGAGAAGTCACCCGAGTAGGTCTCGGCCAGTTTCAAGGTGACTTGGTAGCTCCCAGCCGGAACGTTGAAGCTGTAGCTGAAGGTCCCATAGCGCTGGGTATCGTAAAGGGTGGCATCGGAGGTTCCGGAGATGGTGGTTCCCTGGCCGATGGTGGACCCTCCGCTGAAATTCTCGTCGGCGGCCCAAACATTACCCAAGGCGTCGGTATAGGAGGGTCCGCCAGCGTTCACGCGCCAGATGGAGGCCACGATCGGCGTGGAGGTAAAGGTCGAGGTCGGTGTGGCCGTCGGGGGCGCGGGCGTGTTGGTCCGCGTGGGTGTGGAAGTGGGAGGCGCAGGCGTGTTCGTCTTAGTCGGGGTGTTGGTGGCAGCCGAGCCGCCGTTGTTGACGGCGACAAAGCTCGTCACGCTGGAACCGGTCAAGCTGTAGGTGAAGGAATTCCCGGACACAGACACGGCGGATTTCTGTATCAGGTTGTTGCTGCTGTCGGTCACCCAGGGTGTTACCGAGGTCACGTTGACCCCATTCAAGTTGAAAGTTTGGCTGGTAGACGAGCCATTGTTGTTGATGGCCACGAAGACGATGGTCTGGGGCGAAGAGGTGTTGGTGTTCTTGAAAGCGCTGACCGCTACACCCGAGGTAGGAGCGGCCGTCGCGCCCATACGGTAATAGCCGGGACGGATGAATTTGCTGTAATTACCCAAAACATAGGCCTTGATGGTGAAGCTGCCGCCGCTGATCAGGTCGGTGAGCCACCAATAGTGAAAAGCGTTCATATTGGAATTAACCAGGGAGTTTTGGATCCATCCCGCTTCCTGCAAGGCGCCGGGAATATCCGTTGTATTCCCCGACATCTCAGTTTCCCACCATTCCTGGTTGGTCACATGCGTGAACCCATAGGAAGGAAGGGGCGCCGGATTGGGGGAACCATAGAGATGGGTCCCGATGATGCCGACCATGGGGGCAATGGTGGCGTCGTTCATGGCGGTCGAGGCCAGGTTCATCCCTCCCGTGTTGTCCGGCTCCGGGAGCATGATCTTGGTCGAAAGACCGGCGCTTTGGAGGGCGTTATGGAAAGCCTGGGTATAAACGGCAAACTGACCCGCCGACCAAAGACAGGCTTCATAAGTGGGGTTGAAGTTAGGTTCGTTCTGGATGGAAAGGGCGTAAAGGGGGGCGCCATGGCTTTGGGCATATTGGATGAAGGAGACTTGGTAAGAGGCTAATCCCGTGTCGGCGCTGTTGGGGGATCCGGAACTGGCTCCCAGGAAGGTATCATTGCTGGCCCCGCCATTGACGTTGTTGTTAGCCTTGTATTGCGCCGGGGGGGACCACTCGGTAGCCCATAAAAGGACGTTGGGGTTGACCGAATGGGCCGTTGCGAGAGTGTTCACTTCGTTCGCGAAGCTGTTATTGGGATCAATTCGAGCCCGGAGGGAACTCAGCCCAAGGTGGCCGTTCACGTTGTCTTCGGCGAACAAGGCCTGGCCCAGGCTTCCGATCGCGCTCCAAGCGCTGGAGGCCCCGATGCAATGGATGAATTGGTTGGTCTGGGTGGCGTCCACGGTACAGGTGCCGGCGGAAGCGGGTAGGGCCGGCAACCCCATCGCGAGGATTAAAAGAACCGGGATAAGGGACAAGCGGGGCTTGGAAAACCTGCCACTGGAAATGAAAAGACCTTTCACGGTATTCCTCCAACATTATTTTTTTCGACTTAAATTTCAATTAAATCGTTGTGAGGAAAGGTCGGTATTCAAGAAGGCATAGCTTCCCTTACGTGGATTAGTGTTTGGGTAAAGGCGGTTTATTCCCGTGAATGGACGGATTGGGGCCTTGAAAATTTTTCGACCGGAGGGTTTAAGGAGAAACTTGGGTCTTTCCCGAGCGCCTGGCATGGTAATCGTCCAACCATTTTTTAAGTGCCAGATCATCCTGGTTCAATCGAAGGGCCTGCTCAAAACATTGGATCGCCAGGTCCTTCTGGCCTGTTTTCAGGTAAACGATTCCCAGGTTACGCCAAGCGCGGCTGTCCCCCGGGTTTTCCTTGGCTTCTTTTTCGTAAGGTCCCGCTAGGGACAAGGCCTGGGAATCACTCCCCTGCATCCCCGTGTCCGTGGGAAGCTCGAACCGGACTTCGACTTTGGATTTTACCTTTTCCGTGGTGACCGACGCTGGCCCCACCGTCGCCAACACCGTCACAGGGGGAGCCAAAACCGTCACGGGACTGGCCATCACGGTCACGGGTTTGGGAGGTGGCGCGGCCTTGTCGGAAAATTCATAGCCAACCGAAATCCGATGGGTGGTCCCCAGGTCCCCATAAGGCACGAAGGCATAGTCCAATAAAACAGGCCCGGCTTTGACCCCGGCGCCGGCCGTCAATCCCGTCAAGCCGCCGATTTGGTTGTCGCTGAGCGCCGCCTGGAACCCCAAGCGGAGGAAATAATTTTTCCCAATCACCCCTTCCAAACCTCCTTGGATCCGGCTAACGCCATTGGGTTCCCAATCCCCCGCCAAGAGGGGCTTCAGGTCCGTCCCTCCTCCCAGCTCAAGAACCAACGAGAGTCCCAGCCTTAAGTCCTGGGCCTGGGTGAAGCCGGCCAAGGGAGTCCCCAGTCCCGAATAGGACAGGCCCAGCCGGAAGTTTGGGGCGGGGACCAGTAAAAGCCCCAAGTTTCCCGATAGTTGGGTATAAAGCGAGTCGATAATTTTTTGTTGGACTCCCTGGAGGCCCGCCCCGAAGGAAAAGCCGGGAGCGAGGGTTGCTCCCCAACCCAAACTGAAGGCCACGTCGCCGTCGGTAAAGGTACCCTGGGAAACCCCGAAGGCATCCCTCTGGTCCAACCCGCCCCAATTGACGTATTGCAAAGCACCCGCGAAGCCCCCCCAGGAACCGGCCGGCAAACCGAACAGAAGCGTCTCCTCAAAGGATCCGGCTAGGTAGCTGTTGTGGTTGAGGGAAAGGCCGGCCGCCCGGAGTTGGGAAAGTCCGGCGGGATTGAAAAAAACGGCGGAAGGATCGTCGGAGAGCCCCACGAAGGCGTCCCCCAAGGCTTCCGCGCGGGCCGAGGCCCCGAGGGCGGAAAGGGGCGTCACAGCCCCCGCGGCGGAAGTGATGGTCTGTGAAAAACATAAACCCGAAAGCAAAAATTGAACCACTAAGACACCCAGGCACCAAAAAAAGCTTCCAAGATGAACCCGAAAAAATTGTATTAACTTCGAGACTTCGTGGCTTCGAGGCAAAATCTTATTCCGGATCACTTCCGCACCGCCAAGATCTGGGTCTTGAAGGATTCGGACCTGCCCGAATCGTAATCCAATTCGACGCGGTAAAAATAATGGCCTGGAGCGAAGGAGGCTGTGTCCAGGTTGGAGGATTGCAGGCCGCTCCCCTTGGCATCCTCCAGGCTCGCCGCCAGGTTGCCCCAGGCGTTCCAAACCTTGATACGGGCCTTGCCGGATTCAGCCATGGCATAAACAAACCTCACCGTCCCCCCCTGGGTGGGATTGGGGGAAACGTAGGGATTTCCTCCGGTCGGAGCCGGCGGCGTGGCGGCGGGCGTGGGGCAGGCGGCGGCCAGGGTTAATTTAGCGTAGCCGCTCGGGTCCAGGTAATCATCCGATCCCCCGTTCCAAATCAGCTGTCCGTCCCGGCAATCAGCCCCGTTGTGGTTGACATCCAGACCCAAATCCAATCCCAACAGGGTTCCCGGGGCGGGACTGGCCATTCCCAAGGTCGACCAGGGAATGGAAGCCTCCACGACGTAGCCAGCCGGGAGGGTTGAGGTCCTGAGGCTCACCCCCGACGTCCTTCCATTGCTCTCCGTGCCGACCGTGTCGTTCCACCGGAAGAAATACTCAAAATCGGAGGTTGTGATCGTGACGGCGGTGGAGTTGGCGGTATCCAGGTAAAGTTCCACCGCGGAGTTTTTCCAGGCGGAGGGAGTGCCGGTATTGGTCTTTTGGCTGTCAATGACAGTGACGCCCAGATAGAGGTTGGAGGAATCCCAGAGGGTCTTGAAAGAGGCGGTGGCTCCGTAAACATTCCCTAACACAGGCCGGTTCACCTGGTTCCATCCGCCGGGTGAAGTCCAGGCCCATTCATCCAAGATTCCGTCCACCGCGACTCCGGTCCCGCAAGCCGTCGAAGTTTGGGGAGTGGGGCTGGGGCTCAAGGCGGCACCGGAAAAAAGATTCTCCCGGGGGATATATTCCAGACCCACAGAGGTGCTCTGCCATTGTAGCTGGATTAAATCGGAGGTGGGGCTGGCGCCATTGGTGAAATAATCCACCTCGATTGGCACCTTAACCCCCGCTGTCAAGGTTACCACCCCTGAGAATCCATGGATGGGCGGCGCGTAATCAATCCATTGGTTGACCAGGACTTGGCCGTTGACGACGACGCTCACCCCGCCGTTCACGTCCACGATGAAGGTGGTGGCTTCGCTATAGGAAGATTCCACCTGACCGGTCCACTTCACCGAGAAGGAAGTTCCCGACATGCCAGGTTGGGGAGGGCAGCCGCCCCAGCGGTAGCTGACCAAGGGATCGACCACCGTCACGGCGGGGCTGGTGAGGTTGGCGCCAATGTAATAGACGCCCTTGAGTCCATCGCCGCTGGATTGGGCGAAGGCGGTTTGGGTCGAAAAAAAAAGGAAGGCAAAAAATAAAAATGATTTTCGGTTCAAGCGTTCCTCAGGTAAGGATCATTCGGTTGAGCCGAACTATTATTCACCTGAACCGCCTGGCCGCACCAGAAAAATGTCGAAGGGTCAGGGGGCCGAGGGCCGAAGCTTGATCTTGAGGTCCTTGAAGAGGTGGGTGGAACCGGTTTGCACGTCAATACGGTAATCCCCCGCGCCTGCCGCCTCCCCGTTCTCCAGGAGCCCGTCCCATTGGAAAGTCCACTTACCCGCCTCGATGAAACCGGTATAAAGGACCCGGATCTCATCCCCTGTCGGGTCGAGGATGCGGACCGTCACCAGGGATTTCTGGGGCGAATTCACCACCACGCTTAATTCATTGCCTTCCTGGGATGGCCCGGACGCTTGGGGCTCCACCGGGGCTGGCTTCCGCAACCGATGCCTGACCGGCACCGACAATTCTTTTTCCGGCGCGGGCAGGACGGAAGGCTGCTGAGTGGCCAGGGATATCCCGGACTTCGCGGAGGGCCAGTATTTCCAGATTGCCGCGCCCCCCAGAACCAGAACCGCCACCAACAGCTTGGCGGCGCCATTCCAGCCAATCAGGCTGGTTCCGGATTGGGGCAAGGATTGAAGGCTCTTCGGCAAAGAGGGCTGGGGCAGGCCCGTGGCCAGGTAGTTCTGTTCCAGGAGCTTCTCATAGCTCAAGGCGGCGTCCGGCGACCCTTCCAATAGCTGGGAAAGGGACCCTTGCTCGGCAACGCTTAAATCGCGAGTGAAAAACGCTTGGACTAGATCTTCCATATCAGCCTTCCCTCAAAAACTGTTCCACCAATAACTTCAGGGCCTTTTTGCACCGGGACAACCGCGACATCACGGTTCCCAGGGGCATCTTCAAGGCCCTTCCAATTTCGATATAAGACTTCTCCTGGAGGTCCCTCAGCTGGACGATCTCCCGGCATTCCTCGCCTATCTTTTCCAGGCACTTCTCAACGATGCCCCTCTTCCGCTCCAAGGCTTCCTTTTCAAGCTCCAGGGACTCCTGGGAAGCCTTGGCAGTTGGCCTTAGCAAGGCCTCCAACTCATCGGTTTCCTGGAACAGCAGTTTGTCCCTTTGCCGGTACCGGTTGTGGCACTTGTAGATGCCGATTTGGATCAGCCAGGTGGAAAGGCTGGATCGGAACTGGAACTGGGGCAATTTTTCAAAGGCCGTGATGAAGGTTTCCTGGACCACATCCTCGGCTTCCGGATCCTGGTAGCCCAGCAAATAGGCGCAGTTGCGGTAGAGCCTTTCCCGGTAAGTGACGAAAAAAAGGGTCTTGGCCTTTTCATCGCCCTGGAGGATCTTTTGAACCAACTCCCGTTCGTCCAAGAGCGCCCCTTATAGATGAGTGTTTTAACGTGAAGGGTTTATTCCCGCCAAAAAGTATAACATGCCAAAATTAGCTGACAATCTTTGAATTACCGGGATTCCGAGCCGAGAGATTTATTTCCATGGGACCATCCGCCACGAAATGTCCACCCAACCGTGGTTTTTTCCTCGTTCGCCTGGTTCCCTGTTGCCGAAAAAAAGCCGACCCCGGCGGTGAAACAGGTGACCGGAAAAATTATTTTTTTGGATTCAAGGAATTTTTTCGCTTTTAGGACGAAGCCAAGGCTTTGGCGATCAACCATCACCTTCATTTATCGAAGGACGATTATTTTTCCGACGGACCGAGCCCCTGCCACTTTAACCACCACGTAATATAAGCCGTTCGCCAGGGGACTCCCCCAGCGGTCCGTCGCCTCCATCTGCAGGGGAGTTCCCGACGCCAGGTTCGAGTAGACCTTGTCCTGGATCTTCCGGAAAGCGATCGTGAATAATTCCACCTCGACGCTCTTGAGCCCCGAATAAGAAGGCGGGATGACGGTGAAGATTGGGCCAAGGACCGGGTTGGGATAAATCAAAACACCAAGGTTTTCATTGGAGGTGGAAGTCGCCGAGGCGGTCCAAGTGACCGTGGCAGTCGGGCTGAAGGTCGGCGTCACCGTCGGCGTGGAACTGGGCGTCCAAGAAGGGCTTGCGGTTGGGGTGGAAGTTGACGTCCTGGTGGGTGTCCTGGAAGCGGTAGGAGTCGCCGTATTCACCAGGGTATGGGTTGGGGTGGAGGTCCCGGTCTGAGTCGAGGAAGCCGTGGAGGTGTTGGTTGCCGTATGGGTTGGGGTTCGGGAAGGGGTTGCGGTCGGCGTTTGAGTGGTGGTGGCGGACGAGGTGGGGGATGGCGATAGGGTAAGCGTCGTTGTCGGTGTCCGGGTCGCCGTCGAAGTCGATGGGGTGGTAGGGGTGATCGAGGGTGAGGCGCTTGGCGTTCGGGTAGCGGTTGAGGTCGGGGTCTTGGTCGCGGTTGAGGCGGCGGTTACCGTGGGGGTTGGGGAAACCGTGTCGGTAGGGCTGTTGGAAGGCGTGGCCGTCGGACTAAGGGTCGGGGTAGGGCTGGGGGTATTGGTGATCAGGGGTGTAGGGGTCGGGGTCAAGGTTCGGGTCGGACTGTTCGAGGCCGCGGGAGTGGCGCTGGGGGTGGCTGAATTTGACGGCGTCGCGGTCAACGTGGGGGTGGAGGTATTCACGGGACTGTTGGTAGGTGTTTTCGTCCCTGTCCAAGTCGGGCTATTCGAGGCCGTCGGCGTCGGACTTGGAGTCGGGGTATGGCTGGCAGTATTGGTGACCAGAGGCGTTTGGGTCGGGCTATCCGTCACGGTCAAGGAAGGGCTGTTCGTCGGCGTTTTGGAAGCCGTCGCTGTAGCGGTGTTGACGGGGCTGTTGGTGGGCGACTTAGAGGGTGTCGCTGTGGAGGTTGGGCTAGGCGACCAAGTCGCGGTTCGAGTAGCCGTAGGGGTGTTCGTTGAAACCAGCGCCGTGTTGGTAGGGGAGTTGGTCGGGCTATTCGTGGCGGTCCTGGTGGGGCTAGGGCTGGGGGTAGGGGTCGGGCTTGGGCTCGGCGTCAGGGTGGCGGAGCGGGTAGCCGTGCTCGTGGCGGTATTGGTATTCACCGCCGCCGTGTTCGTGGGGGAGTTGGTCGGGCTATTCGTGGCGGTTCTGGTGGGGCTAGGGCTGGGTGTAGGGGTCGGGCTTGGGCTCGGTGTCAGGGTGGCGGAGCGGGTAGCTGTGCTCGTGGCAGTCCTAGTTGGAGTATTAGTTAAAGTAGGGGTTGAGGAAGCCGTGACGGTTGGACTTCGAGTCGGGGTGGATGTGGGAGTGCGGGAAGGGGTTTTGGTTGGGGTCGGCGTGTTGGTCGTTGAGACCACATCCCCGTAAAGGATCCCCCGTCCCCCGGCGCCCAGGTAGCAGCGGCCGTAGATGCCCTCATCCCCCTCGATCCAATTCGGGCCGTTAAACTGGTGGTTGTCGTCGTTGATCCTGGTCCAGGTCACACCAGCTCCGTCGTCGTTTCGGAAGAACCCGTAGATTCCGTTGACGGTCCCGACCAGGAAAACCGCCGGGTGGGTTTGGCCTGGGGCGGACTTGCCGAACCCCACCGGTCCCATGGGTTCGTAGACGTTGGGGAGGCTCGTTACGCTGGAACCAGCGTTGGTGAAACGATAGAGGGCATTGTAGGTGGAGACCCAGAATTCCCCTGGCATGCCAAAGACGGTCCGGGGCATGACCCATTGGCCGTTGCCGTTGGCGTCGCCCCAATTGACGGAGACGGTATTCACCTGGGAGAAACTGCTCCCGCCGTTGGTGCTGACGTAGACTGTCACTGAATTGCCGTAAACCCACTGAGCGGGATAGGTGGCGTAGAAGGTAGAGGGATTGGAACGGTCCGAGGCCACCATGGCGCCACTGGGAAGGCCGGAGCAGGTCGTCCAACCCCCGCCGAGGGAAGAAGCGTAGGCTGGGGATCCGTTTCCGCTATAAGGCGACACCACTATCCGGGAGCCGTCGGCAGCGA
>CAZUXW010000093.1:0-9508 GCA_964624625.1 uncultured bacterium | reverse complement strand
CGCCCTTGACTACGGTTTCCTTTTCTCCTTATGAAATGGGGAAACTGGCGGCCTATAAGATGTTCCAGATGATCGCCGAGGAGCCTTTGCTGGAAAAGGCCACCACTTTGCAGCCGGAGTTGATCGAGAGGGAATCCACGAGAAAAATCTGAACTGCAGTTAGTAATTAGGAGTTAGTAGTTGGGAATTGTGGAGAGGCGGCCATTCGGCCGCCTTTTTTGTTTTGCCGTATTTATATTTTCGTTATTCCCTCGCCCCTGGAGGGAGAGGGTAGGGTGAGGGGGATTTAAACCTTGCGGAACCACCCTCATCCTGTCCTTCTCCCCTTAAGGGAGAAGGGAAGTCTTGTTTAGTTGGTAACTTCCACCATTAAAATCAGGTATAGTTAGAAACCATGGGAAACCCCAAAACATTCATCCTTTCGCTTCTTTTGGCCACTATAGGGGCGGGATTCATCACGCCCGGGTTTGCCGAAGCCCCAGCGGAAATCCCGGCAGACAGTTCAAAAGTGATTTCCGTTGAAGCGTATCCCTCCCTGAAACCCATCCCATTGTCCGAAAGTTTTGAATTGGCCATCCGAATCAAAATAAAAGAAGGATGGCATATCAACGGGCACGAGGGATTGCCCGAGGGGTTTGTTCCTTTACAAGTGTCCCTGTTGCCATCCCAACGGTTTGAAATCTCGGGGCCGCCAAAGTTTGCCCCAGGCGTGTTAAAGGCCATTGGGGGATCGGAAAAATCTTTTCCTGTTTATGAAAAGGAAACCCTTGTCATCTTGCCCATTAAAGTTAAGGACAAGGCTAAGTTCAAGGAGGGATCTGTCGCTATTCTTTTAGAAGTGCGGGTCCAGGCTTGCGACGACAAAGTCTGCCTGCGTCCTGCCGCCGCGAAATTCAACACGGAAGTTTCCTTGCCCCTGAATAACGAAGTTACCCAGCCTATCAACCAAGAATTCTTCAAGATTTCGGACAATATTACTAAAGAGGATAAGACCCCGACGGATAACATCATTTACCGATTTTTACTGGAGAAGGGCGTGCTGGTGACTTTTCTTCTGATCTTCTTAGGCGGCTTGGCCCTGAATCTGACGCCTTGCGTCTACCCCATGATTCCCATTACCGTGTCCTACTTTGGCAGCCAGAAAGACGAGAAGCCTTTGGTCATCCTGGGACGGGCGACCGCATATGTGGTCGGCATTTCCCTGACCTATTCCACCTTGGGCGTGACCGCGGCCCTTACCGGAAAAATTTTGGGTTCCACCCTTCAATCGCCCACGGTGTTAATCGGCATCTCGTCCCTCTTAGTGATTCTTTCCCTCTCCATGTTCGGGCTCTACGAATTACAAGCCCCAAGATGGCTGCTGGATAAGGTCGCGGCGGGAAACACCAAGGGCTGGATCGGCGCCTTGGGAATGGGGTTGGTCTTCGGCATCGTGGCGGCCCCTTGCGTGGATCCCTTTTCCATCGGACTGCTCACCTATGTGGCCGCGAAGGCCAATCCCTTCCTGGGATTCATCATGTTCTTCACCCTGTCGTTGGGATTGGGATTTCCCTACCTATGGCTGGGATTTTTTTCCTCCAACCTCCAAAAACTTCCCCGGTCCGGCATGTGGATGGTTTGGGTGAAAAAGGTTTTCGGGATGATTCTTTTGGGGATGCCGCTTTATTTCCTGAATCCCATGATGCCGAAGGATTTCAACCACATTGCCGTTCCCGTCTATTTGATTCTTTCCGGAATATTGCTGGGCTGGGTCTTCACGGAAAATAAAACGGGAATCTATTGGTTGGTATCCTTGTTTCACCCCAGCCACTATTTCAAGAAATTCCAGCATGCCTTCGGGGTGTTCCTGATCCTGGCCGGATTTTTGACCTACCGGGCTTGGCCCCAGCCGGCGGAAATCACCTTCCAGGCCTATAACGCAAACCTGCTCCAGCAGGCGGCGAAGGAGAAAAAGCCGGTCTTCATCGATTTCACCGCGAGTTGGTGCCTGCCTTGCAAGGAATTGGAAATTAAGACTTTTTCCGACTCCAGGGTCCAGGAGGCGTTCAAGGGCTGGCTATTGCTCAAGGCTGATTTAAGCCAATACGACTCGGGCCCTGTGGAGGAACTGAAAAAAACCTACGAAATTATGGGGGTTCCCACGTTGGTTTTTGTCGGGGCTGATGGGGCGGAGAGGAAGAACTTAAGGGCGATTGGATTTATCCCGCCGGAAGATCTTGTCCAAAAGATTACCAGCATTTCCAAATAAAAATCATTGAACACAAAGCCACAAAGATTCGAAGAAGGAAGAAATTCTTAGAGTCTTTGTGGCTTTGTGCTGGAAGTTTTTAAAGTTTTACTTTTTTGCCGAGGATTTTTTGCCGTAGACCCACAAAAACACGCTGAGGACCAATACGCCCAATTGGAAGAGAAGCGGCTCCCAGGTCGGGTAGAGGCCTAGCCAATCCCAATGAAGATTGAGGGGCGACAAGGTGATGGGGAGGATATCCACTTCCTGGAATGAGTGGACGGACTTTCCGGTGAGGATGACCGCTAAGGCGATCATGATGATCGAAGAAACGTTGAAAAGGGTTTTGACGGGGATCCGGGTGCTGAACTTCAAAAGCAGCCAGCCCAAAAGAAGAATGGCCGCGAAGGCCGAGAGAACGCCGAGTCCTAAAGCATGTTTGGCGTCGGAGCCGCCCTCCAGCCAGATGGCCCTCAGGAAAAGGACTGTTTCAATCGCCTCCCGGAAAGCCGCGAGAAACGAGATGAAGGATAGCTGGATCAGGTTTTTTTCCTCGAGGGCCGATTTGATCTGGACCTGGATAAAGGCGTTCCACCGGGTGATCTCAGTCCGGCTGTGGAGCCAGAAGCCGATGTAAAGAAGTATCGCCACCGTCACCACGCCGGTAATCCCTTCCATCAGTTCGCGGCCCAATCCCGAAATGGCCATCAGCCATCCGGATAAAAACCAAGCCGCGATCCCCAGAGCCACGGCCGCCAGCCAGCCGCCATGGACCCAGCGGCGGGCCCTGGCGGCGCCGGAGGCCCGGATAATTCCCAGCAAGGTCACGATCAACAGAAGGGCCTCGAAACCCTCGCGCAGGAGGATGCCGAAGGCCAGGGTGAAAGTCAGCCAGGGGGAAGGAGCTTGTTGCTGGAGAAGACTCGCGGAACGGGAGAGGGCGTCCAAGGCTTTTTGCACGGCGAGGATCACCTCGCCCGTTGATTGGCGGTTGTTGATGGCGGACCGGACCAGCCCCATCAATTCTTCAAGTTCGTTGACGCTTTTCGGGTCGTTGGCCTTTAACCGGGGTTCCACCGGTTCCACGCCTTCCACATAGGCGGCCAAGGCCTTTTGGGAAGCGGACTCGAAGTGGTTGGATTGGTAGTCGGCGAGGGCATCCTGGAGGCTTCGTTGAGCGAAATCCAAGGAGGCCTGGGCCGCTTCGTTGGCGCTATGAAGGCGCAAGACCGAAAGCTGGAGGGACTTTTGTTCGGGGGAACCGGGAAGCTTTTTTTCCAGTTCCATCTCAGGCACGACCGCCGCCGCCGTTAGAAGCTGGTCGTCGGTTAGCTTCAAGGCTTCCTGGAGGGAGGCGAGGGTTTGGCTGGCCGGGGCTGGCCCGGTTTTTTGGAAGCGCAGGGAAAAGATATAGAAGGCCACGTTCCAGGTGTCCTGGTCCGAGTAGGAAGGGAAGGGTGCCATGGGGGTATTCGGGACGCCCAACCGGACAGTGTTAAAAACCTGGAAGGGGGTCATTTCCCTCATCTTGTCCAGGTTTTGGAAATTCATGGGTTTGGTCGCGAGCCCCGGCGCCGAGGGACCGTCGCCCCGCCCTTCCATACCGTGGCACTTGGAACAGGTGCTTTGAAAGATCTGGCGGCCGGAAATCAGGTTGGGCCACTTGTCGGGAGCTACCGGAAGTTGGACCAGGGCAATGACCTTGGCTTGGGTCTGCCGGGCGAGGCCCGCGACCTTTTCGGGATCGGCTTTGGACTGGATCAAGCCATTCAAATTTTGGATAAGGGATTGGACCTCGGGGGAGGACTTGATTCCGGGAAGGGTCTGGCTCAATTCGACGGTTTTTTTGACGAATTCCTGTTGTTCCTTGTATTCGGAAAGGCTCAGGACCTTGCCGTTCTGGACCGCCCCGCCGTAATCCACCGCCAGGTAATCCAGCAGGTGGACCAAGAGCCGGGGGGTTTGCTCGGTTGAATCATCCGCCAGGACCCAGCCCGGCGGGCTCAGGACGGCGAAAAGAAGGAGAAGAAATAGGTTTTTTAAATTTCGATTCACGGTTGCCTTTCAATCTTTAGCTAAATGGTATTGAAAATCATTCTCAATTACAAGGAGAAGAAAACGTTAGACTTGCCACGAAGGCACGAAGTGCACCAAGGGACGCAAGATAAGGGATAAGCGAACCTGGTTCCGGCAAAAGTAAGGAACTAAAATTGTATATTTTGGTGAAGTTCTTGTTTTTTTCTTCGTGATCTTCGTGCCTTCGTGGCGAAAGGTTTTGTTACTCCCCGAGTTTGCGCAATGTATCGAAAGAATAAAGGCCCGTCCCATGGCCGTCCGACCATTGGAAATGGAGGGCATAGCGTCCTACCGGTGAAACGGAAGTGATGCGCACGGCGGGATCAATGGAATCCAAACTGATCATCCTCTCGCCGGTGACCTCGTTGACGCATTGGGCGCAGGGGCACATGCTCCGTAAATAGCGGTTGGGATAGCGCGAAACCTTTCCGTCCTCCCAGTTGATGACCGTGACGGAAGGGTCGTTCGTATCCACTTCCTTGGGGCGGGCGGTCACCTTCGCGGTATTGGCGTTGATGATGGAAAGCTGGGAGGCCATCTGCATGGCCATGGCGTCGTAGGCCTTACCTGCGACCGTGTCCGGGTGGGAGGCCACGGTCGGAACGCCGTAATCCCCGTCCGCCGCGATGATGGCTTCCAGGGGAACTTCGCCCAGGAAAGGCACCATCAATTCCTCGGCCATTTTCCTTCCGCCGCCTTTTTTGAAAATAGGGGTCACCTCATGGCAATGTTCGCAGACGAAACCGCTCATGTTTTCCACGATGCCGATAATGGGGACCTGCAATTGCTGGAACATGCGCAAGCCCTTTTGGGTGATGGTGCGGGCCACATCCTGGGGGGTGGTCACGATGATGGCGCCGGCCAGGGGCACGGACTGGGTCAAGGTCAATTGGATGTCCCCGGTGCCGGGGGGAAGGTCGATCAAAAGATAATCCAGGGCTCCCCACTCCACGCCGCCTAAAAATTGCTGGACCAATTTGCTGGCCATGGGTCCGCGCCAGATGAGCGCCGTGTCGGACTCCGCCTGGAGCATGCCGACGGACATGAACTTGATGCCGTGCTTCTCGAAAGGAATCATTTTTTTGGAGAGGGGATCGGTCTCGGGTTGTTTTCCGATGACGCCCAGCATGCGGGGAATGGAAGGTCCGTAAACATCCGCGTCCATCAGTCCCACGGCCGCGCCGGTTTTGGCCAGGGCCAGGGCCAGGTTGGTGGAGACGGTGCTTTTACCGACGCCGCCCTTGCCGGAGGCCACCGCGATGAGGTTTTTCACCGTCGGCATGTTGAGGTTCTTGATGCCCGTTGGGGCGGTCCTGACGTTGGAGGTCATGGTGACGCTGACGTCCGTGACGCCGGTAATTTTTTTGACTTCCGCCATGGCCTGGGCCTTGAAGAGGTCCTTCACCGGGCAGGCGGGGGTGGTCATTTCAATATCGAAGCTGACTTTACCGGATTCGATTTTCATGTTCTTGATGAAATTGAGGGTCACGATGTCCTGGTGGAGATCGGGGTCCTGGATTTTGCGAAGGGCGGTTAGGACATCCTGCTCGGTGAAGCTCATGAAGCGGTTCTCCTCGGTTGATGAATGGGTCATGGTCAAATCAGCCCGCCTCCTCTTAAGAGGCGGGGGGAGGCATTTTACTTCCCAAATCTTTAAAAACAATGAGGCTGAGGAGGTGAATTTTGCCCCAGCTGGGAGCCCTCGAAAAGTTCTGTTTTCCCGTGAAAATTTAGATAAAATGGCCCAGTTCGTTCCTTTTTATTTCTTTAAAGCCGCAAGGGTGGTTCTTTATATGAAAGCAGTCATCATGGCCGGCGGGTTTGGAACCCGCATGCGCCCCCTCACCATCAACCTTCCCAAGCCCATGATTCCCATGGTCAACCGGCCCATCATGGAAATCATCGTCGAGCTTTTAAAAAAACATAAACTGACGGACCTGATCAGCGTGGTTTTTTACCAGCCTGAGGTCATCACCGAATATTTCAAGGATGGGAAAGAGTTTGGAATCCAGATGGCCTACAAGGCCGCGGAAAGCGACCTGGGCACGGCGGGGTCGGTGAAGAACTGCCAGTCCATGATCGGCAAGGAAAGGTTCGTGGTCATTTCCGGCGATGTCCTGACGGATTTTGACCTTTCCGCCGCCATCAAGTTCCACGAGCAGAACAAGGCCAAGGCCACCATGATCCTGACCCGCGTGGAAAATCCCCTCGCCTTCGGGGTCGTGATCACGTCCAAGGACGGCAAGATCGAGCGTTTCCTGGAAAAGCCCACTTGGGGCGAGGTGTTTTCCGACACGGTCAACACAGGCATTTATATTTTGGAGCCCGAAGTCCTGGACCTGATCCCCGAGAAATCCGAGTTCGATTTTTCCAAAAACCTTTTTCCCCTCATGCTCAAAGAGGGAATGCCGCTTTACGGCTACATCGCCCAAGGCTACTGGGCCGATATCGGCAACCTGGACCAATACCGCTGGGCCCACCAGGATGTCTTTGCCGGAAAAGTGAATATTCAAATTCCGGGATCGCCGGATAAAAAAGACGGCAAGGTCCTCTGGACCGGCGCCAAGTGCCATGTCGACCCCACCGCGCAATTGTCCGGAACGGTCGTGTTGGGCGACAACTGCAATATCGGAAAAGGCGCCAAGGTCATCAATTCGGTCCTGGGCGACGGGTGCCAGGTGGAAGAAGGCGCGGTCTTGACCAACGCCATCCTCTGGCGGAACGTTTCCATCGGAGCCGAGGCGGAAGTCCGGGAATGCGTGATTTCTTCCGGAACGGACGTCCACGAGAAGGCGGATATATTCGAGGGCGCCATCATTTCGGATAATTGCACCATCGGCAAGAAAGCCATCATCAAGGCGGGGGTCAAGGTCTGGCCCAATAAAGTGATCGAGGACGGGGCCCAGTTGGCCACCTCGCTCATCTGGGGCGACAAGTGGGCCAAGTCCATCTTCGGCCAGCACGGGGTTACCGGCATGGCGGGCATCGACATTACCCCGGAGTTCGCGGCTAAACTCGGCGCCGCTTACGGCGCGTCGCTTCCCAAGGGCTCCACCGTCGTGACGGCCCGGGACATCCACAAGACCAGCCGCATGATCAACCGCGCCCTGATTTCCGGCATCCTCTCGTCCGGCGTCAATGTGCACGACCTGCAGGAGATGCCCATTTCCGTGGCCCGCTACGCGGTGCCCAAACTGTCCGACGCGGGCGGCCTTCACACCCGCAAGAGCCCCTTCGACAAGCAATTCGTCGACATCAAGTTTTTCGATGGGCGCGGATTGGCCCTTTCCTCGGGCAAGGAAAAGGGAATTGAAAATCTCTTTTACCGCGAGGACTTCCGCAGGGCGACCATGGAGGAAACGGGCGAATTGGTGTTCCCCCACCGTATGCTGGAGTTCTACCACGAGGGGTTCCTGGAAGCCTTGAAAGTCAAGGAGGTAGCCGAGTACAAACCGAAAGTCATCATCGATTACGCCTTCTCGGCGGCGGCTCCCATATTTCCGTCCCTGCTTGGAAAATTGGGCTGCGACGTGGTGGGTCTGAACGCTTATATGGATGAAACCAAATTGACCAAGTCACAGGACGAGTTTCAGGCCGGCTTGAAGCAATTGTCCGATATCGTGCCGACCTTGAAGGCGAATTTCGGGGTGATGTTCGACTCCGGGGCGGAAAAGATTTTCGTGGTGGACGAGAAGGGCCATTTACTGCATGGCACCGAACTTTTAGCCCTCTTCTCCCTTTACGCTTACCACCAAAAGAAGGGAGCCAAGACGGTGGTGCCGGTGAACGGCTCCCAGATCCTGGACGACCTTGCCAAGGCCAACGGCGGAACGGTCCATCGAACCCGCATCAATTATTATTCCCTGATGGAAGCCGCCACCCAAAAGGACGTCGCTTTCGTGGGCGAGTCCGACGGCGGGTTTATTTTCCCGACCTTCGCCCCCTTCATGGACGCCATGATGTCCACGGCGAAACTGATGGAATTTATCGCCACCGAGGGTAAGCCCATTTCCTATTATTTGGCTCAGATTCCCCAAAAATACCAAGTCAGTGAAAAGGTGCCATGCTCCTGGGAACTCAAGGGAACCATCATGCGCCACTTGATCGAGGACACGGCCAACGAGAAGCGGGACCTGATTGACGGGGTGAAGATCAGCCAAAACGGTTCCGTGATCATGATTTTACCCGACGCGGACATGGCCCTCTTCCATGTTTCGGCCGAGGCGGAAAACGAAAAGAAGGCCCAGGACCTGGTGACCCATTACGTGAGCAAAATTAAGAAGTGGCAGGGTTAAATTTTCGTTTTTCGAAATTTAGTGAAATTGACAATAGAGAATTAAAAATAGATAAAAATTATGGTCGAATTTCCGTTGCTCTTATTCCCTTTTTCCCCGCCCTTTGTGGGAGAGGGTGATCATTCAATCCCGGCGCTTACACACCGTAGTAAATCATAAGAATATTTCCCGCTGAATTTCTCGAAGACCGGTTTGAGTTTTCCTTTGGAATCAGCCAATGCCACTTGGACCGTCGCTAGTTCCTTTTCGGGCAGGTCCACCACTTCTTCAACCAGCAACCTCCGCTCTCGAACCAATTCACTGAGATGATTCCAGATGGTGCCGGGGGTCAATCTGCGCTTGGCGGCGATGGCTTCTACCTTCAAACCTTGGCGGAATAAACTCAGCGTGTCAGTGGTCGTCTCGTTGGATTGAGCCCTATCCACCTTCGCTTCCACGTGTTTGGCGGATTTAGACGCTTGGTTGAGTACTTCTAAAAACGCGGCTCCGTAACGCTTCAACTTCGCCTCGCCCACCCCGGGAATTTGGATGAATTCGTTCAGGGTGGCGGGCTTCCGGGAAACCATCTCGCGCAGGGTGCTGTCATGAAAGACGACGTAGGACGGAAGATTTTGCTCGTTGGCCAATTTCGCCCTGAGGGATCGCAAGGCTTCAAAAAGGGAAGATCCCCCGCCGTCCCAAACCAACGGCGGGCCCGCGGGGGATTTGCTCTTGCGGGAATTTTTTTCAATTTTAGCCGCAGGCGGGTCCTCCCTGAGCCGGACCTTTTGGCCGTCTTTCAGGACGCCCCAGGATTTTGAGTTCAATTTAAAGGTGCCGAAGCCTTCTAAATCCACGTCCATATAATCCGCCGAGACCAATTGGCGGAAGACCGAGTCCCATTTCCTTTTTTCGAAATCCTTGCCGACCC
>CAZUXW010000092.1:0-9724 GCA_964624625.1 uncultured bacterium | reverse complement strand
GCACATTCCCCGATTCCTCGCCTTTTTTCCACAATTTCTTGCGGCTGCGGCTCCAATAGGTCATGTTGCCGGATTGGGCCGTATGTTCCAGCGAGTCGCGGTTCGCGAAAGCGAACATGAGGATTTCCCCGGTCTTCGCGTCCTGCGCGATGACGGGAATCAGTCCGTCTTCTTGGAACTTCAAGGAATCAATCCAGCTCATGAACTACCTCCAGGTTAATTTGAGGGGGTTAAGTTAAACATTCCCGCCTAAATATTCCAGTGGTATTTGAAAATCGACGGTATTCAGGAGGTAAATTTGTCGGCGGATTAGGAAATGATAGGCCAGGGAGCCAGTTTCGGCCAAGGTGCCTTTAAAACTCTTTCCACCAACCGGGCTGGGTCCGATTCCAACATCAGGGCATTTAACAAACCAGGATTGATGAATCCTTGTTCCGCCGAATGGCCGAGGAACTCAAAAAGAAGGTCGTAAAATCCGTCGAGGTTCAAGAATCCAATCGGCTTGGCTTGGAAATTCAATTGGTTCCAGGTGATCATTTCCATCACCTCATCCAGCGTGCCGAACCCCCCCGGCATGACGATAAAGGCGTCGGCCAAGGCCGCCATTTTCGCCTTCCGCTCGTGCATATCCTTGACAATGTGGAGTTCGGTCAAACCGGGATGGGCCACCTCCCTGTCCTTCAAGGCTTCGGGCAAAACGCCGATGGCCCTGCCGCCCTTGGACAAGGCGCCTTCGGCGGCCTTCCCCATCAAACCATATCGGGAACCGCCGTAGATTAACGTCAATCCCCGGACCGCCAGGGCCTCCCCCAGTTCCACGGCTTTCTGTTGGTGGAGCGGTTGGTTCCCCTGGCTGGAACCGCAATAAACACAAATGGCTTTCATGGCTTAATGTTCTTTTTAGCGAAAAGCCTCTCGAGGAACAGTACAATGCCGCTGCCGATGGCGCAGCCGCCGAAAAACCAGAGGCTGGCCGTATTCAGGGAACCAGGCGGGGTGAAAATCCAGGATGCGAGGCTCAAGATGAGCGGATTCACCAGGAGCAATGCCAGGCAGAAAACCAAGACGGACCCTATTTTTTCCGCGTTGGACGGCATGGTCTTGATTCGCTCGTAAATCTTGTGGGCCGCGTAAAAATAGGCGAACCCCGCCACCATGCCGGCGGCCCAGAAGGCCCCGGTCCCGAACCCCGCCAGCCAAATCTTGAACTTGAAATATTCCCAATAGGCCTGAAATCCGAACCAGACAAGCCCCATGAGCGCGAACAGGTACAGGAACAGCTTGAACTTCCAGGAGGACTTTTTCGGTTCTTCCATCAGAATTTCCCCGGTTCTTTCTCCACGATGACGATCTCAAAGGACATGGTTTCCTTGTTGATGGCCGCCTTGGCCATGAAGGGGTGTCCATTTTTCCAATTCTTAGCCAGGTCGGGCGACTGTTTGGCCATGCCGTCCATGAAAAAATCCAGTTGTTTTTGGGCGAAAGCCTCGACCTTATCCACCGTCTTTTCCCCGTTGGGCTGGTTGGCGAAATGCATGACGACGTTCTTGCGGATGAGCTTCTCGAGGGTGGCGATCATGCTGTTGGGGGGCATTAAGAGCCAATCACCAGGAAGACACCAAGACCACGAAGAAAACATTCACCGGAAAAATCCTTCGTTCCTCGAATCATCATTTCTCCCTTTCTCCGTGAACTTCGCACCTTCGCGGCGTAGTTCTTATTCGTCCTCAGTAATCTCAACCTCGAATTTGTTGGCCACCGTGGTCATCCGCAAGTGCACATGATAGGGATGGCCGTTCATCCATTTCATCCGCAGTTCCGGCATTCCCTTCACGATTCCGCTGATGAAAAAATCCAACTGCTTTTGGGCGAAAAACTTCACCTTGTCGGGGGTTTTCTCGGCCGGTTTTAAGGGCCCGAAGTACTTGTTCACATTTTCCTGGACGAGTTTCTGGATCTGTTGGACCACGTCTTTAGGAAGGCTCATTGCGAAGTCCTTTTTCAAAATGGTGGGGCGGCCCTCCGGGGGCGCCCTGGGCAGGCACGGAGGCCTGCCCCTACCCTTACCTTCACCCAACCATCAGGGAGCCAAGAATGGGTCCCTACAGTCTTACAGGAATTCCCTTTTGCCTTAGGTATTCCTTCGCCTGCTTGATCGAATACTCCCGGTAATGGAAAATCGAGGCCGCCAAAACCGCGTCCGCTTTTCCTTGGGTGATCCCGTCGGCCAGGTGCTCCAGGGTTCCCACTCCGCCCGAGGCGATCACTGGTACCGGTACGGACTCCGAAATGGCGCGGGTCAGTTCCAGATCATACCCGTTTTTGGTGCCGTCCCGGTCCATGCTGGTCAGAAGAATTTCACCGGCGCCCAGCTCCACGCCCTGCTTGGCCCATTCCACCGCGTCTTTTCCCGCGGCCTTGCGCCCTCCGTGGGTGAATACTTCCCAACCCTTGGAGGGGTCGTTGAGGTCGCGCCTCTTGGCGTCGATGGCCAGGACGATGCATTGGGAGCCGAATTTCCCGGCGCCTTCCTTGAGCACTTGGGGATTCTCCACCGCGCGGGTATTGAGGGAAACCTTGTCCGCGCCCGACTTGAGGAGCGTCCGGATGTCCTCGGTGGTCCTCACTCCCCCTCCCACCGTCAGGGGCATAAAGACCGCCTCGGCGGTGCGGGTGACCACATCCAAGAGGATATTTCGTTTATCGGAGGAAGCGGTAATGTCGAGGAAGACCAGCTCATCCGCCCTTTCGGCGTCATATTGCTTGGCGATTTCCACCGGATCCCCCGCGTCGCGCAGGTTCTCGAACTTAACGCCCTTGACCACCCGGCCTTCTTTCACGTCCAGGCAGGGAATAATGCGTTTAGCGAGCACCCTAAACCTCCGGCCATTTAGCCACAGATGAACACGGATGAACACGGATCGCTAAAAATTCAAAAAAAGATATTCCAAATTTCATTTTTTTCTTTCGTTCGTCTTATCCGTGTTAATCCGTGTTCATCCGTGGCAAAACTATTTCTTCTTTTTTGTGCGGGGTTGCAGCGGCTCTTTCGCGATCTTGATGGCCTGTTTCAGGTCGATTTTGCCCGTATAGAGGGCCTTGCCGATGATGACCGAGGTGATGCCGTATTTTTCCAGGCGCTTGGCGTGCTCAATGTCCTTGTAGCCCGACATTCCGCCGGAGGCGATCACAGGGACCTTGACCGCCCTGGCCAATTCCTTGGTACTCTTGAAATTGGGCCCTTCCAACATTCCGTCCCTCTGGATATCGGTGAAAATAATCTGGCCCACTCCCAACTCCACCATTTCCTTGGCCAAATCCACCGCGTTGATCTTCGTCACTTGTTTCCAACCCTTGATGGCCACCATGCCTTTTTTCGCGTCGATTCCGGCGATGATGGACTTGCCGTATTCCTTCACCGCGTCCCGGACGAATTCCTTGTTCTGGACCGCCGAGGTTCCCAGGATGACAAAATCCACGCCGATGGAAAGGACCTTCTCGATCGTTTTCAAGTCCCGGATGCCGCCCCCCACCTGCACCTTTAAATCGGTGGCCTTGATAATCTCTTTGACATAATCCAAGTTGGCTAATTTGCCTGAAAAAGCCCCGTCCAGGTCAATGACATGCAGGCGCTTGGCGCCTTTGAGTTTCCATAATTTCGCCACGGAAACAGGCTCCTGGGAATAAACGGTCTCATCCCGGAGATCTCCCTGCACCAGCCGCACGCATCGGCCTTTTCGAATGTCAATTGCTGGTATGACGTACATTGATACCTCTAGTTTTTATGTGTATCAATATTATTACTTCTAATTTCCAGAACCTGTTGGTGAACTGGCTCAAGAACGTCAGAAGAAAGAATACCGTACCCTTTTTCATTACGCATTTTCTCAACCAACTCGCTGAAGTTTTGATAAATCTTCAGGCCCGCTGCCTGGCTCTTTTCGGGGTGGAACTGGGTTCCGAACACGTTCTTCTCGCTGACCATACAGGTAAAATCCACGCCGTAAGAGCATTGTGCCGCCACGATGGCCTTATTTTCAGGCACAACGTAGTAGGAATGAAGGAAATAAAGATACTCATCCTCGGCGATTCCCTTCAACAAGGTATTGTCCTTTTGCTTGATTTGAACCTGGTTCCACCCCATATGGGGCACCTTTTGTCCCTCGGCGAACTTCACGACCCGGCCGGGGAAAATACCCAGGCCCTTGGAAATCCCGAATTCCTCGCTTTCAGCGAAGAGCATTTGGAGTCCAACGCAAACGCCCAAAAAGGGCTTGCCCGAGGCGATGTAGGCCTTAATAGCCGCGGCCAATTCCGAGCGGTGCATGGCGTCCATGGAATCTTTGAAAGCGCCGACTCCCGGCAAAACCACCCCGTCGGATTTTTCCACATCCCTCCAATCGGAGGAGACACGGGTATCGGCCCCGACCTTCTCCAAGGCCTTGGCCACGCTGTGTAAATTGCCGACACCGTAATCAACCACAGTAATCATTTGGGGCTCCGAACCTATTTCACCACAGGCCCATCGGGCCACAGAGACACGGGTAAGCAAAAGCTTTTGAAGGAACCAAAAATTATTTTCCTACCTGTGCCTCTGTGGCCCGAAGGGCCTGTGGTGAAATGGATTTTTTAAAGATTTCCCTTAGTTGAGGGAACGCCCTTCACCTTGGCGTCGATGGCGACCGCCATTTTCAGGGCCCTGGCGAAGCTCTTGAAGGCAGCCTCCACGATGTGATGGCTGTTCCGGCCGTGGATCTTCTCCAGGTGCAGGTTGAACTTGCCGTTGTCCGTGGCGGCCTTGAAGAAATCCTCCACCAATTCGCTGTCGAAATTACCGATGCGCTTCTTCACGTTCAGGTCCAGGTCATAATTCATGTAATTGCGGCCGCTTAAATCCACCACCGAGCGCACCAAAGCCTCGTCGAGGGGTACATAAAAGAAACCATAACGGCTGATCCCCTTTTTGTCGCCCAAGGCCTTGTCCAAGGCCAAGCCCAGGCAAATGCCGATATCTTCCACTGTGTGGTGATCATCAATGTGAGTGTCGCCCTTGGCGTTCACCGTTAAGTCAAATCCGCTGTGTTTGCCCAGGGCTTCCAGCATGTGGGAAAGAAACGGAACGGGGGTTTTAATGTTGGCCACACCCGTTCCGTCGAGGTTCAGGGCGAGGGTGATCTGGGTTTCTTTGGTTTTACGGTTGATGGTGGCGGTACGTTTTGACATATGGACTCCAAATAAATTAGAAATTAGGAGTTAGGAGTTAGGAATTGAAAGCTTAAATTCCTAATTCCGCATTACGAATTCCTAATTGCTTTTAGCGCCGCCAAAAGCTTCGCGTTTTGATCCGGCGTCCCCACCGTAATCCTTAAGGCATTCTTAAGCCTCGGATGGGAGAAGTATCTTACCAAAAGGCGCTTTTTTTTGAGATTTTTGTAAAGGTTCTCCGCGTTGGTGCCGGCGGGAACTTCCGCCAAAAGGAAATTGGCCTGGCTGTCGGGAACGGAAAAACCCATATTTCGCAAGTCTTCGGCCAAAGTATTCCGATCCAAACGGATATTTTTAACATTTTGCTTCATCGCCTGAAGACCAGCGGAGCTCAAAGCCGCGATGCCGACCGCCTGCGTCATGGCATTCACGTTATAGGAATCCTTCACCTTCATGAGTTGATCAAGGACGGAAGGGTGGCCCAACACAAACCCCAATCGGACTCCCGCGAGAGAAAAGGACTTGGACATGGTGCGCAGGAGCAGAACATTCGGACAGGACCGGGCGATGGAATCGCAATTCTTGTCGGCAAAATCCACGTAAGCCTCGTCGATCAAAACCAAACCCTTGGCTTTCCGGCAGAAAGCCTTGATATCCCCTATTGCAAAACAATTCCCAATGGGAGGGTTGGGATAGGCCAATAGGGTCAAACGGGCCCCGGGGGACAATTTTTTAAAATCCAAACCCCAGTTCGGATCTAATTTAACTTCCTTTGTCCTGGCTTCCCGGATTTGGGCAAGGACCGGGTAAAGGCTGTAGGTGATGTCCGGATATTGGACCAGGTCCCCTTTCGCCAAGGCGGCGTTGAAGAGGAGGGAGAGAATTTCATCGGAGCCGTTCCCCACCAGGATTCCCTCAACCGGCCACCGGTAAAGCTTGGAGAGTGATCGGCGCAGGGTATCGGCGGCCGGCTCGGGATAGCGGCGCAAGCGATAAGCCTCAAGACCCTTGACCGCCCTCAAAACGGGGCGGGAGGGCGGATAGGGATTCTCGTTGGTGTTGAGTTTAATGGTGGAAGGGTTTTTAGGCTGTTCCCCGGGAGTGTAGCCCCTCATCTTGAGGACCGCCGGCCGAAACCAGTTTTTTAATTTTGAATTCAAAAGGAACCATTCCTTGGACGCGGATACGGCCGATAAAACCCATGACGACGTTAAATAAATTCAATCCGATTAATAGGCCGTTTTCGGGTTTGATCGGCATAAACTTCTTTATCTTTTACAACCTAAACAACACACTCTGGGCATGGGCGCCGAGGCCTTCTTCGTTCGCAAAATCCACCGTGGGTTTCCCCAAGGCTTTGAGGCCCGGTTTCTTCATTTCCAGCATATTGGTGCGCTTGAGGAAGTCAAACACCGAAAGACCGGAGGAGTAGCGGGCCGTTCCGCCAGTGGGTAAAACATGATTCGTGCCGGCGGTGTAGTCGCCAAAAGCTTCCGCCGTGTTGGGGCCGATAAAAATAGCTCCCGCGTGGCGCAGATCGGGCAACCAGGCCCGCGCGTCCTTGGCGAGAATTTCCAGATGTTCCGGCGCGAAGCGGTTGGAAAATTCCCCTGCCTGCTTGCGGTTTTTCACCAGGATGATGGCGCCGCGGCTCTTGAGGGAGTCATTGGCGATGGTTTCCCTCTCCAGCATTTCCAACTGCAGTTCCACTTCCTTGGCGACCTCCTTCGCGTAGGCGGGGTTATAAGTCGCCAAGAGCGGCATGGCCATTTCGTCGTGTTCCGCCTGGGCCAAAAGATCCGCCGCCGCCCAGGCGGCCGGAACCGTGCCGTCGGCGAGAATGAGGACTTCGCTGGGGCCGGGGAATCCGTCAATGCCGACCTGGCCGAACACCTTGCGCTTGGCCAGGGCCACGAAAAGGTTGCCCGGTCCGGTAATTTTATCCACCGCCGGCACTGATATTGTCCCGTAAGCCAAGGCCGCGACCGCCTGGGCCCCGCCGATTTTAAGGATAACATCCGCGCCCGAGAAATAAGCAGCGGCCAAGACGGCCGGATTGACCTTGCCGTCTTTTTTGACCGGCGTGACCACGACCACTTGTTTCACCCCCGCGACCTTGGCGGGGATCACGTTCATGATGACGGACGAGGGATAGGAAGCCAATCCGCCCGGAACGTAAAGGCCCACCCGATCGATGGGTGTCCAACGTTGGCCAATGGACATCTGGGGCCCATTGTGAAACCAGCGGGAGGGCTTTTCCTTGGTGTGAAAGGTCCGGACGTTGCGGATTGCTGTTTTAATGGCGATTTCCAGGGGATATTCCAATTGATTGAGGGCTGTTTGGATTTCAGATTTGGTGACGCGGATGTTTTTCGGCGTCGCCGCGAACCCGTCGAATTTTCGGCAATAGGAGAAGAGGGCCCTGTCGCCCTTTTGGCGCACATCCTCCACCACAAGGTCCACCGCCTGCTCCGGGGTCAGGTCCCGGCCGAAGACTTTTTTAGTCAGGGACGCGCGGCTGCCGGAGCCTTTCAGTTCCATCAAGGGCTCGCGGCGAATTAGTTTTTCAACCGCCTTACGGTCTTGTTGTTTGCCGAAGTTTAAAATTCTCATTTTTGGGATTCCTTGAATTGTTTCCAGGCCCTAACCCTCATATGCAGGCCCATTAAAGTATAAACAATTATCCCCGCGATTCCCGCTCCAAACCAGGACTTATCCAGGCCGCCGGTAAACAATAAAATAAAGGCGGATAAATCAATCAAGACCAGCTTGGCGCACCACCAGATAAAATCCCGGTAAAACTTTTGGACTTCGGTGTCCTTCCCCTCCACTGGTTTGAAAAAGGCGTAACGAATAAGGAGCCCCACCAGGACTACCGCCATGATTCCCAGCAAAACAAGGGTCAAGCCAATCGCGCTCCGGGGCTGGAGATTCATATCAACCCAACCCTTGAAAAAAAGATTTCATTCTCAAAACCCCAGACGAATTTTCGCCACAGATTAACACGGATGAACACGGATAAGACTTTGATTTTAAACAATACCAAGACATTTTTTCATCCGGCCCGAAACAGATTCCAAGCAGAAGATCATCATCAATTTAAATCAAGGATTAATGTTTATCCGTGTTCGTCCCTGTTCATCCGTGGCAAAAAATCAGTTGACTCTTTTGATGTCCGCGCCGAGGGCCGAAAGTTTTTCCTCGATTTTCTCGTAACCACGGTCCAGATGGTAGATGCGCTGGACCAGGGTTTCGCCCTCAGCCACCAGCCCCGCCAGGATCAAGGCCGCGCTGGCGCGAAGGTCGGACGCCATGACCGGAGCGCCGGTCAACTTTTCAACGCCCTTCACCACCGCGTGGCTGCGGTCGATGGTGATGTCCGCGCCCATGCGGTTCATCTCAAACACGTGCATGAACCGGTTCTCCCAGATCGTCTCGGTCACGATGCTGATGCCGGGGACGGTGGCCAGCAAGGCCATGATCTGGGCCTGCATGTCCGTGGGAAACCCGGGATAAGGCAGGATCATCACGTCCGCTGGTTTATAAATTCCCGATCCCTTCACTCGGATATCGTCCTTCGCCACTTCGATATCCACCCCGATTTGCCGGAGCTTGTCGATGACCGCGGCCAGGTGCCCCGCCTTGGCGTTTTTCAAGGTCACATCGCCCCTGGTGATCGCCGCGGCCACCATGAAGGTCCCGGCTTCCACGCGGTCGGGAATGATGGAATACTCCACGCCTTTTAACCGTTTTTTACCCTCAATGATCAACTTGGAGGTTCCCGCGCCCTCGATGGAAGCTCCCATGGCGTTGAGGAAATGGACCAACTCCTCCACCTCCGGCTCGATGGAAGCGGATTCAATAACCGTGGTTCCCTCCGCGGCGGTGGCCGCCAAAAGCACATTGACGGTCGCCCCTAAGCTGGGGCCGTGGGGGCCGGCCAAGTAAATGGTCGCGCCTTTTAATTTGGAAGCCTTGGCATGGACATAGCCGTGCTCAATGGTGACTTTAGCGCCCAATTGCTCCACGCCCTTCAAGTGCAGGTCGATGGGCCTGGCTCCGATGGCGCAGCCTCCCGGCAGGGAAACTTTCGCTTCCCCCAGGCGGGCCAAACAGGCTCCCAGGGAATAGATGGAGGCGCGCATGGTCTTGACCAATTCATAGGGCGCCTCGAACTGATTAAAACCCGCCGGATCAATCTTGAGCTGATGGTCGTCCAAAACGGCCTTGGACCCCAATTTGCGGAGCACTTCCGCCATGGTCTTAATGTCATTGAGGTAGGGAATGTTCCTAAGATGGGTGGGTGAGTCCGCCAGAAGGGCCGCCGTCATCACGGGTAAGGTGGCGTTCTTGGACCCGCTGATGGTGACCTCGCCCTTGAGCGCCCTGCCGCCCTTGACCGATATTTTTTGCACGAAAACCCCCAAACCAAAGTTGGAACCACGGAGTCACATAGAGTGAACAGAGTAAGGCATGAGAATTAGATTTTAAACAAAAAGAGGTAAAGACTTACTCCGCG
>CAZUXW010000091.1:0-9748 GCA_964624625.1 uncultured bacterium | reverse complement strand
AGCCAGGGCGTCACGTTCCCGTAAGGGAAAAGGCAATTCGGAATTAGGAGTTGGGAATTAGGAATTGGAAAGCTGAAACTGGCCGGCGAGATCTTTTCATCCTTAATCCAGATTCACCATCTTAGCCATGGCTTCGTTGTAGCGCGCGCCGGAGACCTTGAACTTTTCCAAGATGGCGTCGATGCCCTTAAAATCCTCTTGCGTGAAGGCAATGGCGCAGGCCCCCACGTTTTCCTCCAGATGCCCCACGCTGGTGGTTCCCGGGATGGGGACGATATCCTGCCCCTGGTTCATCAGCCAGGCCAAGGCGGCCTGGGTGCCGGTGGCGCCCTTGGTCTTGGCTAAGCGGTCCACCTCTTCCACCAATTTCAGGTTTTCCTTGAAGTTTTCCCCCTGGAACCTTGGCAGGTTCCGCCTCATGTCCTTGGCGTCGAAATCCTCGAATTTTTTCAAGGCCCCCGTGAGGAAGCCCCGGCCCACGGGGCTGAAGGGGACCAGGCCGATCCCCAATTCCCTCAACGTCGGCAATATCTTGGCCTCGATCGCGTTTTCCCAAAGGGAATATTCGCTCTGGAGGACGCTGATGGGGTGCACCGCGTGGGCCTTGCGCAAGGAGTTGGGCCCCACTTCACTGAGACCGAGGTACTTCACCTTGCCGGCTTTCACCAATTGGGCCATGGCTCCCACCGATTCCTCGATGGGGGTTTTGGGATCCATGCGGTGGAGATAAAGCAGGTCGATCACGTCCGTCTTCAGGCGCGCCAGGCAGCCTTCCACGGCCTTGAGGATGGAAGCGGGGGAGCCGTCCAGGTTTTCCGGGCCAGCGACCCCGCCCTTCCAAGCCACCTTCGTGGCCAGGACGACTTTTTCCCGGCGGCCCTTGAGGGAGCGGGCGAGGAGCTCCTCGTTCTTGAAGGGGCCGTAGGCCTCGGCCGTGTCCCAGAAGGTCACGCCCAGCTCCAGGGCCCGGTCCAGGACCTTGAGGCAGTTTTCCTCGGGGACCGGATGGTAGGCGTAGCTCATGCCCATGCAGCCCAGGCCCATTTGGGATACTTCCAAACCTTGACGGCCGAGTTTTCGCTTTTGCATGGAGCCTCCCTTAGGGAAGAAGAATTAGTAATTAGGAATTCGTAGTTAGTAATTGTCACCCAAGGCAAACCTGAAGGCAAGGGCAGGGCGATACCTATTCACCACCAAGGCACAAAGACACCAAGAAGGACAAAGACTCGGGGGGTAAACCGGAAGGAAACGGAAGAGTCAATAACGACCGCTCTCCGCTAAATCATTAACCCGAAATCCTCAACGGTGTCCATCCGTAGCTATAAAATCATTTGGCAGTTCGCAGTTAACTCCCAATCCTTATCCGTGTTAATCCGTGTTCATCCGTGGCGATTCAGCTGTTAGTTGTTCGCGGTTAACCCAAATCCTCATCGGTGTTGATCGGTGGCTAATAGCCTTGGTTGTCCGCCTTTGCGGAGGGTGGTCTTTCTTAGCTTCAAAGTTTATATTTCACGATCCGGTGGTTGCCGCTGTCCGTCACGCAAAGATAGCCGCCGGAAATAACCGCCCCGACCGGGTGCAGTAGGAGCTGGTCCGAGGGGCCCGAGGTTCCCCATTCCTTCACGTAGGTTCCGCTGGAGGTCAGCATCTGGACCCGGTTGTTGTGGTAATCCACCACGTAGAGGTTGCCGGTGGCGTCCACCACCACCTGGGTGGGGGTCTGGAACTGGCCAGGGCCGGAACCGGGGGCGCCGATAACGGTCGAAACTCCCGTGCCCTCGTTGTATTTCACCATCAAGTCCGCGTCGTAATCGGTCACGAAGATATTGCCTTGGCCGTCCAGGGCGATGCCGACGGGCTTTTGGAAGAGGCCGGCCGGGGTGACCTGGGTGAAGGCTGTTTGGCCCACCGCCAATTTTTGGACCCTCGCGTTCCAGGAATCGGCCAGGTAAATCGTGTCGTTCTTATCCACCGTCACGCCGAAGGGATAATAAATCTGCCCGACGCCGTTTCCCCCCTGGCCCCATTGGCCCTGGAGCACCCCGTCCGAACTGTACTTCATCACCTGGTTCCTGCCGGCGTCCGCCACGAAAAGGTGGTTGGTGGAGTCCATGGCCAGGCTGAAGACCTGGTAAAAAAAGCCGCTGTTGTCGGTGGTTCCGGATTGGCCCCATTGGGTGATGAAGGTCCCGTTGGCGCTGTACTCGCGGATTTGGTTGGCCCCGGAATCGGCCACAAAGAGGTTGCCGGAAGCATCCGCCGCGATGCCCATGGGGTCTCCCACGGTTTGGCTAAAGGCGACGAAAGCGGGAGGCGGGGCAACGACCGCCGCCGCTGGAGCCGGGGCCAGGGGGCCCACCTTCGAACAGCCAACCGTTCCGCCGAGGCCGAGGATGAGAAGGGAAAGAATCGCTGACTTATTCATGAGAACCACCTTATGGGATTTGAGCTGCTTGGATGGTTATCTGTAAGGCAATGATGGTGCCAAAGGAGCTGTTAAATAACGCTGGAAATAGGGGGTGGGAAATTTAAAAGGGGTATATTTTTCAGGGCTTAAATTACCCTTTGTGAAAATTTTTCCCAAGGGTCCATGACTATCGTTTTGATCCGCGGCGGAAAGCCGGCCGGCGGGGAGGGGGCCGCTGATCCAAGCCGATGAGAATTTGAGGATTACAACCGCCGGCTGAATTTATCCCAGGGAGGACAGGGACGGAGGTTGCTACCTGGCCCACTTCAAGAACCAAAGTTCCTTGGGTTTTTTTCCCTTGTCCCTGCGGGCCTGGAGGTAGACCAGGAGGGCCCAGACCACGAAGACATTCAATAGGACATCCTCGAGGGTGTCGGCGGCAGCGTCTCCCAGGGACGGAATCCCGGTGAAGGAAAAGGCGAGGTTGAGGAGGGCGGCGAGGATTCCCCAAACGACCAGGGAGATCAAAAATAACAACGCCGCGGAGAGGAGGATCAGCTTCCGGCGGCCCAGGGTCAAGGTCCGGCTCCGGCCAAGCCAATTCTGTTTTTTCGAACCCTCGAAACCCACCACCGGCAGGATGAGGCAATAGGCCGGGATCAGGGCCAAACCCGGAACCACCAGCATCACCAGGCCCAATAGGGTTAAAAGGCCCGCGATGAAATTCTGGCCGAAGAGGTGGAACCATTTTTTTATTCCAAAGGCATAGGCGGTCTTTAAGGCGGGGAAGGTCTTGGTCTTGAGGAATTGGGCAACACCGTAAAGGATCACCAGTTCCAGGAACAAACCGAAGAAGCCGTTCATGAAGCGCTCATAGCGGAAGAGGGCCATGGCGTTGTTTTCCCCCTCGGGGATTAACCAGACCTTCAAGATTTCCAGGGGAAGGTACAGGGGCAGGGCGGCCTTGGCGATGAACCAGCCGCTTTGACCGAAAATCCTGATGGAAAGTTTGGCAAGGCCCCAGCTGCCCTCAAACCGCGGAGGTGGAAGGGCAAGCGTGATATCGCGGCTGGACCGGGTCATGGGCCCAATGTAACAGGAACTTTTGGAAACAAAAGGGATTATCCCTCGTCCGGCGGGGTTTCCTTTGTGATTCGGCGGCCGGGTGGTTGTGCCGGGGGCCGGATTGTGCCTATAATTTTCCGATGCTTAAGAACCGCTGACGGGAGGCTTCCGATGGACAAGCGCCTAATGGTATTGGCTGGATTAATCCTCATCAGCGGCGGATGGCTGGGTCTTGGCTGCGACAGCAATTCAGGGCCGGCCAACCCTTCTGCCCCGACCACCCTCGTCGTGGTACCCACTAATACGCCGACCATCACGCCCACCACCGTACCGACCGGTTTTGTGCTCATCAGCGAGGTGAGAACCAGGGGTTCGGGAGGGGCGGGGGATGAGTTCGTGGAGTTCTATAACCCGGGAGGCTCTCCGGTGGTCCTGGACAGTTCCTGGGCCCTCCAGAAGCGCGCCAGCTCCGCGTCCTCCTATTCCAACTGCTGGATGGGAACGGGCAAGACCCTCGCTTCCCACCACCATTTCCTGGTCACGGGAACTTCCTATGTCCAAACCCCGGCGGGGGATGAGACCCTCTCCAGCGCCTTGACGGACGCGGGCAGCCTGGTCCTGACCCAGAACGGAACGACGATCGACGCCTTGGGTTATTATTTTGACTCGACCACCCTGGCCCAATTGAGCACGGGGATTGGGTTCATCCTCGCGGGAACTCCCGCCGTGAATCCCCACGACAACTCGAATGGGACGAACACGGACCAAAGCCTGGAGCGCAAGCCGGGGGGATCCGGCGGCAACGCGACCAACACCAGCAACAACGCGAATGATTTCCAGACCACGAGCCCGGCGGACCCGGAAAACAGCGCCAGCCCGGCCGTGCCTTAACGGAAAAGGCGCCTTTTACCACAGGGGCACAGCAACAACCCTTGAGCCACAGATGAACACGGATTAACACAGATAAGGATGGTTGGGGTGAACCGGCCGGCAACGGCGGAGACAACCTCTATTCACCACAGGTTTCCGATGGCCGCCCCAGAGGCACCCCCATGATTCAGGTGGTGCCGCTAGGGCTGCCATCGGCAATCTGAGGTGAATGGGATTTTGCCTTGGCCTTCGCGGTTCGGCGTTGGGACTTAGGCCTTTTCGCGGTTGACCCTGATCAAATCCCAGCCCTTTTCCTTGAACCTCGACCAGGCCCGCTCCAAGGCCCATTCGGGGGGCTCCGTCCCGTCGGTTTCGGGCAGGGGATAGCGGTCCACCAAATCCCAATGGCCCTGGATCCGGTCCAGCGCGAAAACCTTGTAAGGCTTTTCGGGTTGGGGGCTCCGCAGCAGCACCAGCCGGAAAAGGGTTCCCGAAATTTTTTTATCCTCCTGAGCGATGATGGCCCAAGGTTCCATGACGGCCTCTTTCCCGGGCTGGATCCGCCCCCTGAAAAAATAAAAACTTACACCGATATTAAGGAGGAGTCCGGGAAGGCAACATGATTTAAATCATGAAGGGCAAGGTTGGGGCTTTGCCGCGATGGGCAGAAATCGAGGGGGATCAGGAAAAGGGAATTTTCAACCGAAGGGTTTGGCTGGGACGCCGGTCTTCGTTCCAATGGCGGCCAGGACTAGCCGTTGACGGGAATGAAGCAGGGCTTATAATAGGGGCTGTTAAGAGACCATTTAAAAGCCCTGTTGAATGGGCGGATAGAGGAAGCCATGGCGACGAAATTTTCCCAAGATGTCGTGCCGGTTACCACCCTGAAGGCCAATCCCGCGAAAGTCATCCAGCAAGTGACAGAGGCCCATCGGCCCGTGTTATTGACCAGCCGGGGAAAAGGGGTCGCGGTGGTCCAATCCATCGGGGACTACGAGAACCAAACCGATGAAATCGCCTTTATGCGGGCCGTGGTCGAGGGTTTTCAAGATGTCGAAAAGGGCAGGACGTTAAGCGTCGCCGGGGCCAGGGCCAAGTTGGGTATTAAATAAGAATGAAAGTCGAATTAACGGAGTCCGCCTTTACGGACTTGAAAAATATCATCCAATATTACCAGGACCAAGGCGCGCCGGAACAGGGCCGCCGTTGGACGGGCGAAATACTCAAAAAATCCGAAAGACTTTCCCTCCACCCGGATTCCGGCAGGATTGTTCCGGAATTTGGATTGCCGTTTTTGAGGGAATTGATCGCCCCGCCTTTCCGCGTCGTCTACCGGCGCGACCCGAACAAAATTTGGATCATTCGGATTTGGCGGAGTGAAAGATTATTGAGCCTTGAATGAAAACCACCAGATCGGGGAAAGGCCGGAAGCCGGTAATCGACCGGCGCCCGCGATTTTGGCCGCTGGCTTTTACGGGTGGGCCTGGGTCAATGCTTTATTGGTTGTCCCGGACCGCTTTTTCCGCCTCGAACCAATCGTTTAATTCATCCCCTGGCTTGGAACCCCGCCCCCGCTCCAATCCGATGTAATAGGCGGCTTCCTCGATCATTTGGGTCGTCTCATCCGAGTCTTCCGGGGCCAGCTTGGGCGAAGCCTCCTCGGCCGGGATTTTTTCCTCCAGGTTGGTTTTGGGGTGTTTCATGGCGTCTCCTTATGCTTGATTTTTAAAAAAGTTAAAGCGCGAAAAAACTCAGGCCGGCCTGGATCGGGATGAAAACCGAGGGGCCGTCCAAAGGCAGCCCCAGCCCCGCGGCGGAGGTGTAATCCAGGTCAACCCTGGTTTGGAGAAAAACCGCCATGTTGCCGGAAAAACGGTAAAGAAAGCCCAGGCCCGGGGCCAGGTAGAAATCGGTTTCGGCATGGCTGATCTTCAGGACCGCGCTTCCCGGCGCGTAATTTTGGGTGAAGGTATTCAGCGCGATGCCGGCGCCGCCGAAGAAATAGGGGCGGATGGGGCCGTCCCCGAACGTCACCCGTAAAATGGCGGTTAAGGGTATATAAGCCAAAAGGGCCTCGGACCCTGCCGCGGGGGAGGGAATCGCGAATTGGTAATATCCGCTGCCGATGAAAAGGGCCAAGGTCCGGTTGAAGCGGTAGCCGATGTTGATGTCCCCTCCGATCCCGGAGTCCGGATGGGCCGGCGAAGGGTCCGCGGGTAGGGCGAAGCCTCCGTCAATTTGCTCCACCCACCGCTCCTGCGGCTCCAGGTTCCCGGAGCCCGGCCTGGCGGGGGAGGCCTCGGGACTAGGGGTGGGACTGGCAATGGCTAAAACTTGATTGAGGCTGGTGCTGGTCTGGGCGGAAAGGCCCGCCGTGGACAGGCAGCCGACTAAAACCATCAGCGGTAAATATTTCATGGGTTGGTCCTTTGTTTTTTATGGTTTCAACCGGAAAAAAAGCGGAGGTTCCGGTCACCCTTTCTTTTTGGCGACGCGAACCAGGTAAAGCAGCAGCAGGGCTCCGACCAGAGCCACGGCGATGGATCCCAGGATTCCGTAGACTCCCAGCCCCAGGACGCCGAACAGCCAGGAGCCCACAATGGCCCCCAGCACGCCCACGATCAAGTCGCCCACCAGCCCGTAACCCTTGCCCTTCATGATTTTTCCGGCCAGCCAGCCGGCGATTAAACCGACGACCAGGATATAAACGACCTCGTTCATGGCAATGTCCTTTGACTTGGAATGGGGGACAGGATCAGGATTCGACGGTTGATTGAAAGCAAGGACCATGCCCCCGGGCCAGGCGGAAACCGGCCGGAAAGGCTTCCGGGGCCGTGGTTTTTCCCGGGCCGGATCAAATTGATAAACTTCCGGATCAATTTGATTTCTTCCGCCGGGGCGGGCCTTTTGAAAGGCGCAAAGGGCAATGAAAATCCCCGGCCCTTGAGGCTTGTTTCTTGCTTTCAGGTAAGGGGTTGGAGACCTGTTGAAATTCGCCGTGAAAGGCATTGAAATGATTGGAACAAATAAGAACCAAGCGCAAAGGGGAGAAACGGGCCTCTCGGCGGTCCTGTTGGCGGCCGTGATCCTTGTCGGAATCTATTTTACGTTCCAGTATTTTAAGAACCGCAACAATGATGTGGTGATCCATGTGCCCAAGATTGAAGTGCATTAATCAAGGGCGCTGAATCCTGGCCGCATCAAATTCGAAAAGGGGGAAAAATATGGCTACGGGACTTTTAGGGCTTTTGATTTTCATCGCCGATGTTTGGGCGATCCTCACGATCATCCAGAGTAAGGCCGAGGTTGGGGCCAAGGTGTTATGGTGCCTGTTGGTCATCATCCTGCCGGTTTTGGGATTGCTGATCTGGTATTTCGCCGGTCCCAAGAATTAAGGGCTTTTCCAGGAGGAAGGGGCTATGGGCAAGCATCGGCTCAGTTTGAGAAAACTGCTGCGGCAGAATGAATTTCCCAAAGAGGATTCCAAGGACCCGGACGAGGTTTTGAAAAAACTCCAGATCCAGATGCTCCGCGTCCAGCAGGGAATCTGGCACAGCCGCCAAAGGGCCGTCCTCCTGCTGGAGGGTTTTGACGCGGCCGGAAAGGGCGGCGCCATCCGGCGGATGGTGGAAATGCTGGACCCCAGGGGAGTGAGGGTCGTCCCCATCGGGCCCCCCACCCCGGAGGAACAGGGCCGCCATTACCTCTACCGTTTTTGGAAGCGCCTGCCCCTGCCGGGGGAAATCGTCATTTTCGACCGGAGCTGGTACGGCCGGGTCCTGGTGGAAAGGGTTGAGAAACTCGTCCCCCGGGAAAGATGGACCCAGGCTTATGAGGAGATCAACCGGACCGAGAAAATGCTCCTGGACGACGGCATCGACCTGGTGAAAATTTTCCTGGCCATCTCCCGCGGGGAGCAGCTGAAAAGGCTGGAAGCCAGGGTGAGGGATCCCTACAAGCAGTGGAAGATCACGCCGGCGGATATCGAGGCCGGGTCCCGGTGGGACGGCTACGTGGAGGCGGTGGACGACATGTTCCGGGAAACCGACACCCAGGCCGCGCCCTGGAACCTGGTGGCGGCCGACCACAAGCACTACACCCGCCGGAGGGTTTTGGAAATCGCGGACTCCGGCCTGAGGCAACACCGCAAGTGGATGGAAAAAAAGGCGCAGCGCCTGGAAACCAGGGAAATGGAAAAATCCTTGAGGCTGCTGGAAGCGGAAAAGAAAAACAATAAAGGCAATTAGGAGTTAGAAATTAGGAATTTTTAAGCCCAAACCAAGGCCGAACCGGGAAGGCCAAGGCAAAAACCTGTTCACCACAGGTTGCCGATGGCAACCACAGAGACACGGGTAGGAAAAGAAGGCCTTATGATTCTTGGTGTAAGGCAAAAAACCGCCAGCTGAGGACCGCGAACAGCTACATCGTATAAGGCCGATATTTTTAAAAGCATAAAGCCTACCTGCGCGGGAAAAGGCAATTAGTAGTTAGTCATTCGAAATTTTTAATCCGAACCCGGAATTTAAAGTCTTGCTTACCTGTGTCTCTTTCCCACACGCCATATGGGTAAGATTATTTGAATGTGTGGGACTATACCATCCTCAATATTTCTTCGTGGAAGGATGGCATGTGGTCCGAAGGACCTGTGTGCCGCCCCTCAATTTAAAATATTGAAATGAGGGCGGTACTACCCCCGATGAATCGAATGATGATTCAGGGGGTGGTGAAAAGGTGTTGCCGTTGCCGTGACTTTCAGGTTCAGCCTTAATCCAATTCGGTTTTGCCTTGGTCAACCATTCCTAATTCCCAACTCCCCATTCCCAATTGAATTTATGGGTTCCGCTTCCTCATCTGGGTCTTGCGGGCCATGCTGGCCTGGATTTCACCGGCGATCCAGGGATTGGCCATGAGGATGTCCTTGAAATCCCCCTTGCGCAGCAGGAACAGGTCGCAGTCCGTCTCGGCCTTGACCGTGGCGGAACGGGGCTCGTCATTGATCAGGGCTGTTTCCCCGAAATAATCCAGGGGCAGAAGCTCCGTCAGCTTCTTGTCCCCTCCCCCAGCCTTCACCCAAAAGGAAAGCCTGCCCTTGGCCACCAGGTAAAAGACGTCGCCCGGGTCGCCCTGCCGGAATACCGTGAGGCCCGCCGGCACATGCTGTTTTTTCATGGCCGACATGAGTTTTTCCAGCTCGGGAATCTTCAGGCGGTCCAGGAAGAGGATCGCCTGCAGGCATTCCCTCAGGCGGCGGATATCGTCCAGGGCCTTCTCGGTCGGGCTTTTTTCCGGCATCGTTTCCCCTCGGGACTGGTTGAATCAAGGCGGCTGGGATGAATTTAAAATTTAAAAGGGATAAAGTCAAAGGGTCCCGGGCCTTTTCTTTTTTTGCCCAAAACCTGGCGGGAA
>CAZUXW010000090.1:5967-9992 GCA_964624625.1 uncultured bacterium | reverse complement strand
CCTGGAGTTCGACGGACATAGCCTCAGCGCCGACGACGCGCCCCCCGGCAGCTACGCCAAGCCCCAGGGTTTTAACATCATGCTGAGCTACGACGAAACCGCGAAGGCGGAGAAGATTTTCAAGGCCCTGTCCGAAAAAGGAAAAATCCTAATGCCCTTTGGCAAGACCTTTTGGGCGGAGGGTTTTGGTATGTTCCAGGATCAATTCGGTGTTCCCTGGATGATCAGCGGCAAAGGCGTGGAAATAAAATAAGGTTCAATCATGGGGTCAGGGTCCGACTCGTTTCTCGTCGGCTCTAGACTCCTGGCCTGACCCCATTTTTTCATGCCTTTGTCGGTTGGGATATATTTGAAAGACTCAAAATAAGACCCGGGATTCTCATTTTGATAATCCCCGCCCACCCCTATCCCATCTTTACACTTTATTCCCGACAAAAAGGCCGTTTCAAAGCGAATTTGGGACGGAAATATCTTTCCACGAAAACCCCGCGGGCATTGAACTTGCTTTATTCCATATGGATGAATGAAATATTCCAGGAGGATGATCATGAAAGCTTTATTTGTTTTAGCGGCCTCGGTTTGTTGGATGGGAACGATGAGTTTAGCTTCGGCACAAATGGCGGTCTCCACCGCGACCACGGTTCCAGCGGCCCCCACGGCTACGATCGTACCGGCGCCCACCACCGTGCCGAGCGGGCAAATCAACCATCGGATCAAATCCCAAAGAGCGCGCATTAACACGGAATCAAAATTGGCCAAGCGGTCCCAAGTTCAGACCAACGATAAACTGGCCGTCTTGCAAGCCGTCAAGGACAAGCGAAACGCCTTTTACGCGGCGAACGGAAAAGATGAACTGACGAGCGCTCAACAAGCGGAATTGAACGCGATGTTGAACACCAACAAATCCCTTCCCACGCCGACCATCGGGCTCTAGAAATAAAAATAACCAAATCCCCCACCGGCAGCCCCAAAAGCCTTCGCTCGCCTTGGAGCGGGGGCTTTTTTATTCCCCATTCCCCGGTCGGACTAAAAGCCGCAAGGAAGAGACGGACGATCCATGGTTCAAAAATTAATTCTGAAGTGGCTGACCTTGGATATGGCGTTATTCACGGCGGTCAACGCTTTCCTTATTTTCAACTTCGGCGGCCGCTTTTCGACCCTCGGCGATATCAGTTGGTTCAAGTTCCTCATTTTGGGTTTGGCGGCTTTCCGCGCGGCGAATATCCTCTCCAACGAGGTCGTCACCAGGCCCTTGCGGGCTCCTTTCGTGGATCAATCCCAAAAGGGGAGGAAGACCGTTGAAGAACCCAAAAAAACCGGGTTTCGGGGCGCCATGGGGCTGTTGTTGTACTGCCCTTCCTGCACGGGAGTTTGGCTTTCCGCAGCCCTGGTTTATTTTTACGTATTTTTTCCCGGCCCGACATTCTTGGCGGCCTTGTTTTTAGCCCTCAGCGCCTTCGAACGGATCCTTTCCGCTATCCTCGAGCGGCTAAAAAACCATGCCTAGGGTTTTTAACTTCCCTTTTCCCGTTTTTCGAAAAACTTAAAACGGCAGGTCAAGGCTCCCGGCTTTTAAGGTTGGTTTTTCATCGGCCGAAAAAAGAAGGTCAGCTCAGCCCCAAAGGGATTAGATTAACGGGATAAAGGTCGAGACCAGCTCGTCGAAAGTACTTTCTGCCAACTTTTCCGGATCCCAATTTTCGACCTTCAAATCCATCACTTCCGGGACTGTCGCCCTCATAAAACCCTCAAACCGGTATTTGCGGTATTTCCCCTCGCCTTCATAGACCACCGTGATCATCCGGTGGCTCATGGCGGCATCCATAAATATGGTTTTGGAGAAGGTCATTCCGCCGGCTTTAAGGGAACCGGCTGGTTCGGGATTGGGTTCCCCTTCGGGAGTTTCCCCGAGCGAAGGCTGGCTGACGGGGGCCGTGTATAAGGTAAGCGAGGCTTCCGCCACCCATTTCGGCCAGAAGGCGGTTGGAGGGATGATCTTCAAGGCGCAGTCGGAAGGGTGTTCCAATTGGGAACCCTTGGGATAACGGAGCCAAAAGCCGCAGGTCTTGTTTTGGACGGACTGAAGGGATGATTTTTTCGTCTTTTGTCCCGCCGCGGCGATACTGGCGGCGGCCAGGCCCAGGACCAAGGCGGTGGAAAACAGGGCGCTGGCGCTAATAACTCTCCTCATGGGCGGCTCCTTCTTGTTATGGTGTGATTGAAAAAAAGACCCCTCCACCCTGCCCTCTCCCGCAAGGGGTTCGACTAAGCTCACCGTTTGGGGCGAGGGAAAAGTTTTAGGGCTATCTAGATTATTTTACTAAATGAAAGACAACCATGAAAAAAGAATGGCTCATACCGGCGGTCCTCATTTTCCTCAGCCTCATACCCATTGCCGCCGGCATTTCCCGCCTGACGCAAATCCACCGCGGCGTCGTCACGGCGGAAAACGCCAGGTTCTTAACCTCCCCGCCTCCCGCCGTGCTCCACATCCTCAGCGTGACGGTTTATGGCCTGCTCGGGGCTTTCCAGTTCGCGCCGGGATTCCGCAAAAGGCACCTTCCCTACCATCGGCTGGCGGGAAAAATCCTCGCCTTCTTCGGAATGACCGCCGCCCTCACGGGGCTATGGATGGCCCATTTTTATCCCTGGATCCAATATGACGGGTTTTACCTCTATCTCCTGCGCCTGATGGCGGGAAGCGGAATGGCCTTCTGCTTGGCTTTGGGGGTGAGGGCTGTCATGGACAAAAGGGTTTTCGACCACGGGGCCTGGATGATGAGGGCCTATGCCTTGGGGATGGGAGCCGGCACCCAGGTTTTTACCCACCTGCCCTGGCTCCTATTCCCCTCGATTCACGGGGAATGGGCCAGAACGATTTTCATGGGCGAGGGATGGATCCTCAATTTGGCCATCGCCGAATGGATCATCCGCCGAAAACCCGAATGGGTGGGCGTCGGCGCCGTCAAAACTCAACCAACTCAAAAATAAAAATGGGGTTAATTTCCTGACGTCCCCTTCATCAGCTTCTGGAACCCCTTCAACAAATCAGGGTCGTTGAATTGGAGGTTCTTGCGGTTGAAATGGGAGCCTGGGTCCCACAGCATCGGACAAATCCCCAGGTCATGCGATTTCTCCGCCACCGCCAAAAGGTAGCCTCGGACGCTGTCCGGGTCCTTGGACTTAACGGTCGCGCCATATTCGCCCAGGATGATGGGGATTCCCTTGTCCAGGAAATGGACCTTCAACTTCTGCATATTCGCGTCCAGTTCGGCCAGGTCCGCCGGGGTTCCCCAGGTCGGGCGCATCTTGCCCCAGGTCTCGTCCTTCTCCAATCCGGCGAAGGTGTAGGGGGTGTAATAGTGGATGGAGAGGATCAAGTGGTGGATGGGGTCCTTCGGCATCACGAAATCAGGGTCCGTCGTGAGGTCGATATCCGTCGCGTAGCCCGCGATCAAAAGGTGCCGTTGGGCGTTCTGGCCGCCCGCTTTGCGGACGAGGTCCACAAAGGCCTGGTTGATGTTGTTCAGGATCCCGAAGGCCTTAAGCTTATGCTCCGGATTGCTGTCGCCATAGCGGTTCCAGACATCGTTGAAACAGCCTTCCTCGTTGAGGGACTCGAAGATGAGCGTATTGGGATAATCCTTGAAATAACCAGCGATCTGGGTCCACAGAGTGGTGTAGCGCTTCAGGGACTTGTCGTAGTCCGCCGGGAACTTGGACCACCAGCCCCCGTCCCAGTGGATATTCACCACCACGATCAACTGGTCCTTGAGGGACCAATCCACGATCTGCTTGACCCGGTCCAAGAGGGCCCTATTGATGGTGTAATTGTCCCCGATCATGTTGGACCAGGCCACGGGAATGCGGATGGACTTGAACCCGGAGGCCTTGATCTCGTCGATCATTTCCTTGGTCGTGTCGGGATTGCCCCAGGCCGTCTCATAATTGTGGACCGTCCCGCCCTTGATCCAATCCCCGCAGGCTTCCAAGGTGTTGCCCAGGTTCCAACCGAATCCCATGCG
>CAZUXW010000090.1:0-5867 GCA_964624625.1 uncultured bacterium | reverse complement strand
TTAACGGCAGAAACGCATTATAGGTTGGACGAAATGAAAATTGGCTTTGTTTCAGAACATTTCCGCTTCGCGCGTTGAATATTTTGATAACTGTTTCTAAAAATTTCATTGCCCCCGATGATAAAAGACCGCCGTTTTTATCCTTGCGGGGAAACCTATTTTCCGGCTGATAAGGCCTTCCCAACTCAACCCCGAAGGGCCTCGGATGGAAATTCGGATCGACATTTCCTTCTGGTCGTCCTCGCGACGGCGATTTTTCAACCTGAATCGCCGGCCCATCGCCAATGTCCTTGCCACGCGGATTCTCCCGCAATAGGATGAGACCCATCCCAAGGAGGAATATCATGAAGGCACTTATGCTCGCGATAGGACTGGCAATGATAGGAACGAACTTGTACGCCGCTGAAAACCAACCCTATGTGAAGGACATGGACGGGAAGGATTACTTCCCCCTCGGCGTGAACTACGCCTGGCGGGATTGGGGCGTGGATTTTTCCGACCAGGGCTGGGCCGAGCGCTTCGTGAAAATCCAGGCGGACCTGGACCTGATGAAGGCCAAGGGCGTGCGCACCCTGCGCTGGTGGATCTACACGGACTTCGTGGCCTCCCCCCTCTGGGAAGGCGAAGGGACCCAGCGGCGCTGCGTGGGGATGCCCCCCGGCTGGGTGAAGAATTTCACGGCCACGGTGGAGGCGGCCAAGGCCCGCGGCATCCGGCTCTATCCCGTCTTCTCCTCCTTCGACCTGGGCCGCAAGGGCTTCAAGGAAGTGGTTTCGGACAAGTCCGTCCGCAAGAGCTTCATCGAGAAAGCGGTCCGGCCCATCCTGGAGGCAACCGGCAAAAACGGGGGCGTCTTCGCCTGGGACATCATCAACGAGCCGGAATGGCTGGTGCGCCACGAGGACGGCGGCGACCCGAACAAGGAACTCACGAACGGGCCAGTCTCCCTAGCGGAGCTGAGGGACTACATCACCGCCATGGCCAAGGAAGTCCACGCGCGGGCCAAGCAGCCCGTGAGCGTCGGCAGCGCCGGGTTAAAATGGTGCGGCTGGCAGTATGACTTCTACTCCGGGCTGGGATTGGATTTCTTCGACGCCCATTACTACGACTGGATGACGCCTTGGTTCGACATCACGACCATCCCCAAGTCGAGCCTGGGCCAAAAGAACGCCGAGTACGGGTTAAAGCCGATGATCGTGGGGGAAAGCATGGGCCAGCCCGAGACCCAATATACGGGCAAGAACAAGCCCCTGAACCATTTCACTTTCCTGCAGGACCTGATCAAGATGGGCTACTCGGGCTACCTGGCCTGGGCTTGGAACGAAAGGCCCGAGGGGGATTGCTCCAAGTCCATCGACAACCACCTCAACCAGGCTCTGAAGGAACTGAAGCTGCCGGGGCAGGCGGCGCCGGAGGAATCGGCGACGGTCCCAGCAGCGGCTCCGGCCAAATAACCACAAAAGGCGCCTCAAGATTTTCGGGAAGGAAGGATCCCTCCGCCAAATGAAAAATCAAATCAGGATCGCCATCCCGGCTGGAATTCTTTTTTTAATCTTATTCACCATCCCCAGCTCCAACGCCCAAGGAGGACCCATGACGACCCCCGACAGCCCCCTGATCCAATATTCGGGCCGGATCGACTTTTCCGATCCGAAGGCGCCCCGGTTCGATTGGCCGGGGGTTTCCATCACGGCGCGGTTTAAGGGAAACTCCATCGGCTTTTTCCTGGAGGACGGCGGCAACGATTATGACGTCCAGCTGGACGGCAAGGCCGCTGCCGTTTGGGTGACCCAGCCGGACCATAACCTCTATACCCTTTCCGGATTTTCCAACGGGGAGCATATCCTTCGCGTGGTCAAACGCACCGAGGCCCTCTTTGGAACCGCCATCTTCCGGGGGGTGAGGCTCAATCAAGGCGGCCTTTTACTGCAGCCCCCGCCCCAGCCGGACCGCAAGATCGAGGTCATCGGGGATTCCTACGTCTGCGGCTACGGGGACGAGGCCACCACCTTGAAATGCGACAACCTCCGGCCCTACGAGAACGCCGACAAGGCCTTCGGGGCGCAAGCCGCCCGCGCCCTCAACGCCGAATATGCCCTGGTGGCCTATTCGGGCAAGGGCGTCGTGCGCAATTACGGGGACAAGCACCAAAAATCCCCCGATCCCTTTCCCACCCTTTATTCCCGCGTCCTCTGCCATGACCCCAACAAGCCCTGGGATTTCTCAAAATGGATTCCCGACGCCGTGGTCATCCACTTGGGGTCCAACGATTTTTCCACCGAGCCCAAGGCCGACCGCAAGGCCTACATCGACGGCTACAAGGCCTTGATCCGGGAAGTCCGGGGAAAATACCCCAAGGCCTTCCTCTATTGTTTCGCGACCACCGGCTGGCCCGGCTTTAGCCAATATGTGGAGCAAGTGGTGAAGGCGCGCCGCGATGCCGGGGACGGCCGTGTTTATTTCGTGGGCTATCCCACCATCCCCGTGGGCGACCTGGGCTGCGATTACCACCCCCAGGTGAAGGCCCACCAGGCTTTGGCGGAAATACTGGTCCCGGTCATGAAAAAGACCTTGGGCTGGTAAGATAGGTTTATGAACCAAGGCAAATCCTTCCCGGATTTTGTTTCCCCCAGGGTCCAAACCTTCCGGGCCTTCGAGGCCATTTTTAATAATTGCCGCTATTACAGCCAAATGTCCTGCTTTTTAGTGACCAAGGACAAGCCCCATCAATGGCTTTGCCTTCAACCTCCCCTGAATAATTTTGGGATCGTCAACTTCGAGAACCGGTTCGGGCAGGACCGCGGCCATTACAACCAGTTGAACTTCAAACGTTTGATGACGGCCAAAAAGACCGTTTGTTCCCGGTTTTCCGGTTTTTATAATTTTTTCGTCCCGGTTTTAAGCGCCGGAAAATGCATCGCTTTTATTACGTCCGGTTTCTTCCTGAAAAGCATTCCGACCCGCAAAGAGCTGGAACATCAATGGGAATTATGGACCGGCAAATCCCCTTCCCGGGATGACGTGGATTTCAAGTTTTACGCCTTTAACGCGGTCAACATGCCCCTTTTGGACGGGCCCCAGGCCCGCGCCCACCGGGAACTTCTCGAGATGGCCGCTTCGCTCATCTCCGGTGAAGGCGATCCGGATGAGATCGCGTCGCGGGCGACCGAACTCAATCACAAGATTTTTACCAAATGGAAGTTGAACTCGGAATGGCCCCGGAAGGCTCTGGGCTTGGACCTTCAGGGATCTAATCAGACTTGGCCCGACAAGCGCTTCGGCGAGAATGACCGGATCGTCACTAAAATGAGAAGAATGCCGACGGTGGCCATGGCCCTCATGTTGGTGGACGAGCAGGGCCGCATTTTGGACGATGTGGATGCCATGATCCGGCAAAAACACCTGGAGCGGGAGGGTTTCTTCCAGGCCCAACGCCTAGGCGAGGCAGTGGCTTTCCCTTTGGGGGACGAGGGCCTGGTCTTCCTTACTTCCCCGCGTCCCGGTTCCAATTCCACCCAGGCCAAATTGCAGTTGAGAGAACGGGCCCGTTTTATTTCTGAAAAGATTGGCAAAATCTTCCGCGCCCAGGCCCTCATCGGCATCGGCTCCCTCCAACCGGAGGGAGAGGGGCTGAACCCTTCCCGCCAGGAAGCCTTGCTGGCGCTGCAATGGGCCATCCATCAAAATGAAAAACAGTTTTCCTTCGACGAAATCGCGGTCTCGGAAATGAGGCCGAGGTCGAAGGGGTGGCCTTGGCCGGACGCGCAGGCCCTGGTCGATCCCTACTTGAGGGATTCCAAGGCGGAAAAGGCCTCGGCGTTGGACCGCTATATCCGCAACGTGATCCACCACAGCGCCGGACGGGCGGACCTGGCGCGGGTCCACCTCACCGGAGCCCTGTCCCTCTACAGCAGCCAATTGGAAAGGAAAGGTTTGCTCCACCCCGGCAGGCTTTCCGGACTGCTCGGCGATTGGGTTGCCCGTTTGGAAAAATCCCGCGCCACCCACGAGCTGATCGAAACCTTCAAGGAAGCCCTCGGCCTCTTCGCCAAGTTTTCACCCGAGCCTTCCGCCGCCGAGTCCGCCGCCACCGTGCGGGACTTGAAAGTCTACGTGTCGGAGCATTTCCGCGCCGCCCTCACGGCAGGCCAAGCGGCCAAGCAAATGGGTTTTTCCCGTTCCTCGCTGAACCGCCGCGTCCAAAAGGGATTGGGAATGGGGTTCAAGGAATATGTCCAGCAAGTGCGCCTGGAAGAAGCCAAGCGCATGCTCCGGGCCAGCCGGTTCAGTATCGCCAGGATCGCCCAGGAATGCGGTTTTTCCTCCCGGGGCTATTTCTCCCGTGTATTCAAGAAAAGCACGCGGCGGACGCCATTAGGGTTCCGAAACGCCCCCGGCGCCGGATGAATCGGGCCCCTGGTGCGGTTTTGCCAGGTTGAACCGTTCAAAGGGATGATTCAAAAAAACCCTTAAGATGAATCAAAAGTGATCCCTCTTGCCCCCCGCCCGGTGGTAATTTTATTCGACCATTGAAACTGGTTACAGGTGGGTTGAATCGATCCATTGACCACTCCACCCCCAAAAAACGGGAGAAAAGAACAGAACTCAAAAATGGGATCAAACTCTTCATTTCCGGAAAAAGTAAAGTGCACTGGAATTTCCGGCCGATTACCCCGGCGTATCAACGTTTTGACCAAGGTTCTCAAGATATTTTGGATTTATTGGATTCCAGGAACGATCTTTGCCAATGCAACGCTCCTCAGCGTCACGGTTTCCAATCCCAATCCCATCCAAGGCAGTACCCTGTCGGTTACGGTCACCTATAACGAGGCCACTTACACCCAACCTTTTTGGCTGGTGGGTATCACCCCAACCGCCAACGGCAACTTGGTTTGCGGCAGTTCCCAAAACCAATTCTTTTTGGTCGATACCAATACCGCCATGACCGGATCGAGTCCCGTCGTTTCTACTGTCCAGGACACCTCGGACACGGGGGGGAATTGGGGGGGTGTGAACACTAACGCCGGAAACGGCTCAAACGGCCCCTATACCCAGATTTTTACCGTCACCATCCCCCCTTCAATCGCCGGGGGGACCTACGACATCGCCGTTCAGGAGGCCGACTGGTACGCCCCCTGCGCCACCACCAATCCCTTTCTGGTCGCCACCGTCACCCTTCCCCCTCTCCCCACGTCCACGCCGACGAGCACCTCCACCCCAATACCTTGCGGAGCTAGCGCCACCATTTACGTGGTCAGCGATACCACGAACGAGGTATGGAATAGTGCGACCACCGCGACACCGCCTGCGGATGGATCGGGGAACGCCTGGAATAGCGCAGGTTATAACGAGGGCACGGCTTCCGGGTGGGCTCCCTCCCAGATCGTCAATCCGACCAACAGCGGTTGGGCAACCGCCTGCAGCCTAGCCGGTTCCACCGCGACTCCCTATTGGATATCCAACCTTTCCGCATCCGGTGGGGCCGCAGCTAATTCGGGGATGTTTTACTTCTTGCAATATTTCGGAATCCCCGCCGGGGCCACCGTTAACAGCGCCACCTTGGTTGTGGCCGGGGACGACGGAAATCAAAATGGGGAAACTTTCGGGATTTATCTCAATGGGAACAGTATTAACGGATCCAACGTGACATATAATACCTGCACGAGCATCTCCCTTTCTCCCTCTTTTTTCAGCGCCGGAAACAATCGATTGGCTTTTTCGGTCAATGACGCCTCGGGACAAGCCCAGGGCCTTACCTACACCCTCGCCGTGGTCATCACGGGCCCTAGCTGTCTTGTCACCAAGACCCCCACCAATACTAATACCCCTACACGTACGCCTACGCCCACTCCCATGAACACCTTTAC
>CAZUXW010000089.1:0-10127 GCA_964624625.1 uncultured bacterium | reverse complement strand
AGACATAGATGCGTTTTTGCTCCAAGCTTTGGAAAGCGGAAATGCAAATACAATTATTGACGCCATCGAAACGGTAGGTCCTGGAATTGATGATGGGCTGAAGGATGTTATTCTCAAACTTTATCAAACAACTGATACTATTGAGGGTGGAACGGCAGGATATGTAAGAGATGAAATTGTAGAGGGAGTTAAGGAAAGCGGTCACCTTACCAAGTTAATTCTCAGAAAACGTCAACTAAGTGGTTTGCTTTGTAGGTTGGAGGGCGGTGCGAAAAATATTGCAAAATGGCTTTACGATGATGTTAATTCGGCAATAAACGAGGCTTATGCAAGCGGGATGCGTCCGTTGGGAACTTACTAAACTTTCGGGTGGTTGATAATGTCTGAAAAAATTTCTTACCTAAATGCATCCGAACTTCTTTTAAAAATTGTTCCCGAGATTAATGATGAGAAGTTTGAAGAGCGGCGTAACCAATGGAACAAAAATCTCGACGGATATAACCCGTACGAAATGCAACCTCATTTGGTTTTTGCGGATCATCTTGATCCATACATTGATAAATTGGTTGTGGCTGGTGATCGTGGAGCAGACTTAAAAAGAGTTTTTGATTTTCTTGAGGAAGTGGCCAGTAGTGAGGATAAAGGACTTGGCGGTTTAATGGATGCGACTATTTGTTCGCATATTTTAGGTAAGCCGGGTCTTTTCAAGAAACTTGAAAAGTATATGGGGCCTAATACCCTTGCTTTTTGTAAAAAGAACCAAAAGCATTATAAAACCGATGAAGAATACTATTCTGGGAAATAAATTGCCCACACTTTGAAATGAAAAAGGGGCAAGTCTAACTTGGCCCCTTTGTTCCGTTTTTTTTAGCTCCCCTCGCCCCGGCCCTCTCCCGCAAGGGGCAAGGGAGCAAAGCGGGATTTCTTTCATTGGGGGAAAGCTGATTGTTATTTTTTGAGAGCCATGATCGGTCCCGAAACAAGATCAAAACTATCCTTCGAGGTCTCGTCGGAAGAATCCCTGCCCACCCAAACGTTGAACTTGCCAGGCTCTAAAACCCATTTCCCGACTTCGTTATAGAAGCCCAGATTCTTGGCTGGCAGCGTGAACTCCACCAGCTTGGTTTCCCCTGGCTCCAAAGTAATCCTTTGGAAGTCGATCAGCTTCTTCACCGGTTGGGTAATGCTGGCGGCGATGTCCTGGATGTAGAGCTGGACAATCTCAGTGCCCTTGACCGTTCCCGAGTTTTTTACCATGGCCGTGACTTTCAACACGCCGTTGGTTTTGACGCTCTTGTCGCTCAAGGCCAAGTTGCTGTAAGTATAGGAAGTGTAGCTCAAGCCGAACCCGAAGGGATATTGGGGGCTGTTGGGGCTGTCGAGATACTTGGAGCACCACTTGTCCCCTTCCTTGACCATGGGGCGGCCTGTGTTCATGTGGGAATAATAGATCGGGACTTGCCCCAGGCTGCGGGGGAAGGTCACGACTAATTTTCCGCTGGGATTGAAATCCCCGAAGAGGACGTCGGCGACGGCGGTGCCGTGCTGGGTTCCCAAGTACCAGGTTTCAACGATGGCGGGGATATGCTCGGCTTCCCAGGGAATCGTTAAGGGGCGGCCGTTCATGAGGACCAGCACCACCGGTACGCCGCTGGCTTCGATGGCTTTCACCATTTCTTCCTGGCGTCCAGGCAGGTTGAGGGAAGTGCGGCTGGAGGCTTCTCCGCTCATGTCCTGGGTTTCGCCCGCTACGACGATAGCAACTTGCGCCTGTTTGGCGGTTTTCACGGCGTCGTTGAGTGAAAGGTCCGTGGCGCTATCCGAGGTCCCGACGCCGGGAGCGTAGAGAACCTTGGCGTTGGCCGAAACCTTCGCTTTGATGCCGTCCATCACGGTGACGACTTTATCAATAGCTTCGTCGCCGCGGCAGTCCCAGGAGCCCAGGGGATCCCGTTTGGAATCGGCCAGGCTTCCGATGACGGCGATAGTCTTCAAGTCCTTCGAGAGGGGCAGGGCGTTTTTTTCGTTCTTCAACAGCACGATGGATTGTCTGGCTTCTTCCAAAGCGGTCGCCAAATTTTCCGGCGTCAAGGTGGCGGCGCTTTCCTTGTCCTCGTCAGAGTAGGGCTTGTCGAACAAACCCAGCTCGTATTTCACTTTCAGGATGCGGCGCACGGCGTCGTCGATGAGCGCCATGGAAAGTTTTTTCTCTTTGATCAAAGCGGCGATGTTGTCGCCGTAGACGTTGGACACCATGTCCATATCCACCCCGGCCGCCACGCCTTTTTGGGCCGCGTCTTTTTTATCCGATGCGTAGCCGTGGGCCACCAATTGCTCCACGGAAGCCCAGTCGCTGACCACGAATCCCTTGAAGGCCCATTCGCCCTTTAAAATGTCCCGGAGCGTGTGCTTGTTGCCGGAAGTGGGAATGCCGTTGAGATCGTTGAAGGCGCTCATCAAAGTCCTCACACCGGCTTCCACGCAAGCCTGAAATGGGGGCAAGTGGATGGAACGCAGGGTCATTTCGGACATATCGGTCGTGTTGTATTCCCGGCCCGCTTCCGCGGCGCCGTAACCCACGTAATGCTTGGCGCAGGCTGCGATGGAGCCGGGATCGCTCAGGTTCTTGCCTTGGAATCCGCGGACGCGGGCCGGCTGCAGAATGGAACCCAAGGTCGGGTCCTCGCCCGACCCTTCGGCAATGCGGCCCCAGCGGGGCTCTCTTGAAACGTCCACCATCGGCGCGAAAGTCCAGCGCACTCCGGCGGCCGCCGCTTCCTTGGCCGCGACGGCGGCGGATTTTTCGAGCAGATCCGGGTTCCAGGCGCAGTCCTCGGCGACGGGAATGGGGAAGATCGTTTTGTAGCCGTGGATGACATCCAGCCCGAAGAGCAGGGGAATGTGAAGGCGCGAGTCCATGGCAGCCTTCTGGTAGGCGTTGGTTTCCTTGGCGCCGAATACATTCAGGAAGGAGCCGATTTTTCCTTCAGTGCTTTGGGCCTTGAATTTATCCTCGGCGCCTTTCCAGGGGTGGAATTGGCACATCTGCCCGATTTTTTCCTCAAGGGTCATTTTTTTCAGCAGCGCGTTCACCTTCGCATCCAGGGGCGAGACGGCGGGACGGGGCTGGCGGACCGCCGGTGCGGGGGCGGCCGGAGCTGGAGCGGCAATGGAATGGAACGGCAACAGGCTTGACAACATCAGCAAAGCGGCAAGGTTTTGAACCTTCATAAAAATCCCCCCTGGAATAAAAACTTACACCGAAAGTCTTTTCACCACAGAGTTAACGGAGTTACCAGGAGCGAAGAACAATGGCCTTGAAAAACAGATGTGAAAGGGCGGGTCTGATACCAGCCCCTACAGAAGCTGTCTTAAAGAAGACCGAATTGATGATTTTATACTCTGTGTCACTCCGTGTAACTCTGTGGTTCAAATTGGCCTCTAAAAATCGTGGCTGATTTTACCCCAGGCTTTTCAGGCGGCCTCCAAAATAAATAGGGAGGGGTGATAATTAACCTCGCCAGGGACAGGGGCGGGGGATGGCGGCTCGCCTTTTTTGGGCAGCCTGTGGATAAGTCCTGGCGCCGTCCCTGAAAGCCCTTCCAGGCTTGTCTTTGGGGGTTTTTCACGTTGACGGCCTATGGGGCCTATGACATACTAAACAGCGTTTTCGGCCATTTTTTTAGTTGAACGTCTCACTGGGAAAATGACCCCCGGTTGACCTTTTGAGTTTAATTTCAAATCGCCGGGCCGGCCAATCTGTTTTATCCAACAAAAGAAGAAGACCCATCCCTTAGGGAGGTTTTATGAAAAAGTTTCGGTTGGCTTTGGCTGTTGCCGCCTGTCTGGCCCTGGTATCGGTTTTAAATCTCGTTGGCTGCTCCAAACTTGGCGGAGCCAAAATCAAGATTTCCTCCTGGGGAAGCCCCGAGGAAAATCAGATCCTGGTTGACCTTCTCAACGACTTTCAAGCCAAGCACCCCGACATCAAAGTCGAACTTCAACGCATTCCTTATAACGACTACACCACCAAGCTCCTGACCCAAATCGCCGGCGGCCTGGCCCCGGATGTGGTCTTTACCGAAGTTGGGAACTTCGCGGACCTCTACCTGCGCGGCGCCCTGGAGCCCCTGAACCCCTATATCCAAGCCGACCACATGGACCTGAGCGGCTACTATCCCCAAGTCCTGGACCGCTTCACGGTCGACAACCAAACCTATGTCATACCCCGCGATACCGCCCCCATCTGCGTCATTTACTACAATAAGAAAGCCTTCGATGAGTCCGGCGTTCCTTATCCCACGGACGATTGGGGATTGGAGCAATTCATCGCCGCCGGCAAAAAAATCATGAAGACCGACGCCGCCGGAAAAGTGACCCGCTGGGGTTTCATCGACGATTGGGTGATGCCGGAGCCTTGGGTTTATGATTTTGGCGGAAGCTATGTCGACAACGTCAAGCACCCGACCAAGTGGACCTTCGCGATCGACCCGGACACCTTGAAAGCCATCCAATTCCGAGCCGACATGATGGGCAAGTACAAGTTCATGCTGCCTCCCGCCGGTCTCACCGCCATGGGCGGAATGGGCACGGGCGACATGTTCATGAACGGCACCGTCGGTATGTTCATCTCCGGAATCTGGAAGACGCCGACCTTCCGCCAGATCAAGGACTTCAAATGGGACGTGGTCATGATGCCCAAGGGGCCGAATGGCTTCCGTGGCTTCGCCACGGGCGGCTCGGGTTATGGAATCCTCAAAAGCTCCAAGATGAAAAAAGAAGCCTGGGAATTGGTGAAGTATATTTCCGGCGAGGAAGGCGCGAAGAAGCTGGCCCAAACCGGGTTGGCCCAGCCCGCCTTGATGAAGGAAGCCAACACCACTTTCCTGGACAACTCCGATCCCAAGAACAAGAAAATGCTCTTGGAGGCTGTCAAGTTCGTCAAGTATCCTCCCATGGCTAAAAATTGGGACGAGGTCACCCACAGCATTATCGGCCCTGAGCTGGACAAGGTTTGGAACGGCACCGAAACGGCCGCCGAGGCCATGGCCAAGCTGAAGGTCGTGCTGGAAAAGAACGAGCCCCAGGCGAAGTAAGGCGTTTTAATTCAATCGAGGAAACCCCGCGGTCCCTTCGGGATCTTTGGGGCGGCGGGCCGCAAGAAGCCAGCCGGGAGACTGCCAAATGACATCAGCGGAACGCAAAGAAGCGATCAGCGCCTACGTGTTTATCACGCCTTTTCTTTTGGCGATGATTTTCATGACCGGCGGACCGGTTTTGGCGGCCTTCGGCCTTTCCTTTTGCAAGTGGGACATCCTCACACCGATCCAATTCGTGGGGCTGGACAACTACAAGGAAATGTTCTTCAACGATCCAAGGTTTTGGAAGGCCCTCTATAACACCGCCTACTTCACCTTCCTGTCCGTACCCATCGGGATGGTGCTGTCCATCATGGTGGCCATGCTCATGAACCAAAAGGTCAAGGGCATCGCCCTTTACCGAACCGTTTATTACCTGCCCTCGGTTTTGGGGACGGGCGTGGCGGTCGCGGTTCTTTGGAAGTGGATCTTCAACGCCGACTCGGGACTCCTGAACTACATGATTTCCATCTGCACCGGCATTCCCATGTCCGAGTGTCCCAAGTGGCTGGCCAGCGAGGCTTGGAGCAAGCCCGCCCTGGTCATCATGAGTTTCTGGGGCGTGGGTGGGGGCATGATCATATACCTGGCGGGCTTGCAAGGCATTCCGACGGCCCTCTATGAGGCGGCTGAAATCGACGGAGCCAACCGTTGGCAGCAATTCTGGACCGTCACCCTTCCGGGCCTCTCCCCGGTCATCTTCTTCCAGCTCATCATCACCATCGTCAACTCCTTCCAAATCTTCAACCAGGTTTACGTCATGACGGACGGACTGGGCGGGCCTGCGGATTCCACCCTCGTGATGGTGCTTTACATTTACCAAAAGGCTTTTAAGTATTACCAAATGGGCTACGCTTCAGCACTGTCGTGGGTCCTTTTTATCGTGATTATGCTGGCGACTTGGCTGCAATTCCAGTATTCCAAGTGGGTCTACTACGAAGGCGAATTGAGGAAATAATGGCCGACCAAATCATGAACTCCGTGTCGTCGCCCGATGGATTTTGGGCCAGCAAGCGCCGCATTGAGAAATTCACCAAAATTTTCACCACCGTGGTCCTTTCCGTCGGGGCTGTGACCATGATCCTGCCGGTGATCTGGATGTTGTCCACTTCCTTTAAGTCGCCCACGGAGGTCTTCGCCGTCCCCCCCATTTGGATTCCCTCGCCCCTGCATTTCGAGAATTATCCCAAGGCCTGGACCATCTCGGGCATGTACGCTTCCGAGGGGATCACTTTCACCACCTACACCATCAACACGCTGATCATCTCGGTCTTGAGCTGTCTGGGCGTGACCTCGTCCTCCTCGCTGGTGGCTTTCGCTTTCGCCCGGCTCCGCTTCCCGGGACGCGGGCCCCTGTTCATCCTTTGCCTGGCCACCATGATGATTCCCACCCAGGTCACCATGATCCCAACTTTTATCCTCTTTAAAACGATTGGATGGTACGACACTTACTTCCCCCTCATTATTCCAGCCTTCCTGGGAGGAGGCGCCTATAACATTTTCCTCATGCGCCAATTTTTCATGAGCATCCCCTATGAGATGGATGAGGCCGCCAAAATCGACGGCTGCACCAACTTTGGGGTTTTCTGGCGCATCCTGCTCCCCCTCTGCAAACCCGCCCTGACCACGGTGGCGGTCTTTTCCTTTGTTTGGAACTGGAACGACTTCCTGAACCCGCTGATTTACCTGGATACCAACAGCAAGAAAACCCTGGCTTTGGGCTTGACCAACTTCGTTTCCCTCTATGGACAGGATTACCACCTGCTCATGGCGGCGTCCCTTTTGATCGTGATTCCACTGGTGGTCATGTTCCTCTTGGGCCAAAGGTATTTCATCCAAGGTATCGCGACCACGGGGCTGAAGTAGAAAGTTTTGAGTTCGATGGTTTGAGTTTAAGGGTTTGAAGTTTTTCACGAAGTGGAAAACGACGGCGATTTAAAATCAAGAATTCAAAATTGAAAATTGGTTTCCGGACGGCCCTTGCTCCGCGGATGGAGCGAGGGCTTTGCTATTCAAGGTTGTTGATGCCGGTTATATTGCGAAGTTGTTCACCCTTTCCACGCCTACAATGCCGGGACATCTGTGTTAAGTATTAATTTTCCTTTAAGGAGATTTTGAATGAAGAGCGCGCTTTCCCCGTTGGGCAAGGAGAAGTTTTTCTTTACGTCGGAGTCGGTGACTGAAGGCCATCCGGACAAGGTGGCGGACGCGGTTTCGGACAGCATTTTGGACGCCTGCCTGGCCCAGGATCCCTTTAGCCGGGTCGCCTGCGAGACGCTCCTTACCTGCAATTGGGTGGTCGTGGCGGGTGAAATCACCACCAAGGCTAACGTCAACTGGCCCGAGGTTATCCGCGGCGCGATCCGAAAAATCGGCTATACCGACGCCAAGGCCGGACTCGACGCCGACACGGCCGGTGTTTCCGTCGCCATCAACCGCCAGTCGCCCGACATCGCCATGGGCGTGGACACGGGCGGAGCCGGCGACCAAGGCATGATGTTCGGATTCGCCTGCCGCGAAACCCCGGAATTAATGCCCCTTCCCATCATGCTGGCCCACCGCTTGGTGGAAAAGCTGGCGCAGGTGCGCAAGTCGAAGAAACTCAACTACCTCCGCCCCGACGGCAAGAGCCAGGTCTCGGTGGAATACGTGGGCGGCAAGCCGACCCGCGTGGACGCGGTGGTCGTTTCCACCCAGCACGCCCCGGTAAGCCAAAGCAAATTGCGGCAGGAAGTCATCCGACACGTCATCAAGCCGGTCATTCCTTCCCACATGATGGATTCCAAGACCAAGATCTTCGTCAACCCGACCGGGCGCTTTGAGATCGGCGGTCCCCTTGGCGACACGGGCCTCACGGGCCGCAAAATCATCGTCGATACTTATGGCGGCTATGGGCGCCATGGCGGCGGCGCCTTCTCGGGCAAGGATCCTTCCAAAGTGGACCGTTCGGCCGCTTACGCCGCCCGCTGGGTGGCGAAGAATATCGTCGCGGCAGGATTGGCCGACAAGTGCGAGGTGCAGGTTTCCTACGCCATCGGCGTGGCGCAACCCACCAGCGTCCTGGTGAATACTTTCGACACGGGCCGTTTGCCCGAGGAACAGATCACCCAGCTGGTGCGCAAAGTGTTTGACCTGACTCCCCGCGGCATCATGAAGTCGCTCAACCTGCGCCGCCCCATTTACGCGAAGACGGCAGCTTACGGGCATTTCGGCCGGCATGACAAGGACTTCACCTGGGAAAAGACCGACAAGGCCGCGGCGCTCCGCAAAGCCGCGGGACTGCGTTAAAAGGCTGGCAGCTGTCAGCTGATAGCTGGCGGCAAATTAACATCAAAAGAAAAAGAATTGCGCGAACCAAAAGTGAAATCGAAATTTAGAGGAGTGTTTAAATGAAATACCATGTGAAAGATTTGAAATTAGCGGCCAAGGGCAAGGACCGCATTGAATGGGCCGAGAGAAGCATGCCCGTATTGCGGCTCATTAAAAATGACTTTCAGAAGAAAAAACCCCTGAAGGGAATCCGCATGGCGGCCTGCTTGCATGTCACCACGGAAACCGCCAATTTGCTGATCACCCTCAAGGCCGGCGGGGCGGATGTCTTCGCTTGCGCTTCCAACCCCCTGTCCACCCAGGACGACGTGGCCGCCGCGCTCGTAAAGGTTTACGGTATCCCGACTTTCTCCATCAAGGGAGAAGACCGCAAGACCTATTACAAGCATTTGTACGCCGCGCTGGACGCCCATCCGAACATCACCATGGATGACGGCGCCGACTTGGTGAGCGAGCTTCACTCCGCCCGGGCCGCGCAGGCTTCCGAGATCATCGGTTCCACCGAGGAAACCACGACTGGGGTTATCCGCCTCCGCGCCATGGAAAAAGACGGCGTGTTGAAATTCCCGGTGGTCGCGGTTAATGACGCCAAAACCAAGCACTTATTCGACAACCGCTACGGCACAGGCCAATCGACCATGGACGGTATTATCCGCGCGACGAACGTGTTGATCGCGGGGGCGGTCGTGGTGGTTTCGGGCTATGGCTGGTGCGGACGCGGCGTGGCCATGAGGGCCAAAGGATTAGGCGGCCGGGTGATTGTCTGCGAAATCGATCCCATGAAGGCTTTGGAGGCGGTCATGGACGGGTTTGACGTGATGCCCATCGCGAAAGCCGCTCCGATTGGCGACGTGTTCGTAACCTTGACCGGCGATATCCATGTCATCCGCAAGGAACATTTTGCCAAGATGAAGGATGGCGCCATTATCGCCAATTCAGGTCATTTCAACGTCGAGTTGGACCTGGTGGGTTTGAAACAAATCTCCAAAAAAATCCGCCCGATCCGGGATTTCGTGCAGGAATACAGCCTGAAAAACGGCCGCAAGGTATTCGTTTTGGGCGAGGGCCGCTTGATCAACCTGGCTGCCGCCGAGGGCCATCCGGCCTCCGTAATGGACATGAGTTTCGCGAACCAGGCTTTGGGAGCGGACTATGTGGTGAAAAACCACAAGAGCCTCCGCAAGAAGGTATATCCGATCCCGGCCGAGATCGACAACGAAATCGCCCGCTTGAAGTTGAAGGCTTTGGGCATTCCGATCGATACTTTGACCAAGGAACAGGAGCATTACCTGTCGTCCTGGGAAATGGGCACTTAAGTCCAAGTTGGTTTAAAAATAAATAAAAAAGGCGGACCCTGAGGGTCCGCCTTTTTTATTTGAGGTTGTTTTTCCTTGCGGGTCAACTGAAGGAAGGGTTCCGCAGTTCCAGCTTTGCGGCGGCCAATTCCTTCTCCATCATCGGATAAAACCTTTTCTTCTCGTTGGCCTTCAGGTAGGCCTGTTCCGCGGTTATTTTCCCGTCTTCAAAATACCTCATCAAGCACTGGTCCATGGTCTGCATGCCGATTTTTCCGCTCAATTCGATGAGGGAATTGAGCCCCGAGACCTTGCCGGTCCGGATCAGGTTGGGAAGGCTCTTCTCGTAGGTGAGGATTTCCAC
>CAZUXW010000088.1:0-10134 GCA_964624625.1 uncultured bacterium | reverse complement strand
TGGCGTTGGAAATCACGGTGGCGGCGGGATTGTTCGAGGGTATAACGGCGGCGACAACCCCGAAGGGGGCATACTCCACCAAGGTCAGTCCTTTGTCACCGGTGGTGGCCCTTGAACGCAAGTCTTCAACTCCCGGCGTCCGGGTAGCGCAAAGGAGATTTTTCTGAGCCTTATCATCGGCGCGGCCCATTTTTGTCTCTTCGACCGCCATGCGGCCCCAACGTCTCGAGTTAGCGATGGAAATCCTTCGCATGGCCTCGATGACCGCTCGGCGCACTTCTAGACCATGGTCCTGGAATATCCACTGGGCCTGCGCGGCCACTGAAACGGCATCATCCACGTTCGAGAATAGAACCTGGCCGTTGTTCAAACTGGACCCCTGTAAGGAACTGGACCCGTCAAAACCTTCCTGAACCTCAAGGCTTTTCAAATCTTCATCCGCGATTCCTAAAAATTCTTCAGTTTTCATTTTGTCCTCAACGACACGGCGGGATCTTGAATAATATTTTCCGCTTTCATAACAATTCGCCTCTTAGGCTTTTGAGTTTAAACTCAAAGGAATTGTATTTTTTTAACTCCTGAAATACGAACCGCCGACTTTGGCGATCTTCCCCAACAGTACCAAGTGATCTTTTTTTCCTAAACTTCAGAGAAATCACGGTTCCTCTTTCCCTAGGCACAGTGGATTACCGAGAACTTCCCAACGTATTATCGAATTCAATACCGAATGTCTTCGTCATGAATTGTTTCCGGCAATTTTCCCCACAAAAATAAAACCTTTTCCCATCTTTTTTGAGGTGGATGGCGGTTTCTTCATCTACGGTCATTCCACAGCTTGGATCTTTTGTCTCTGATTTCGTTTCTTTCACAGTCATCTCCTTATTTTTTTCTTGGGGCAAGAAAACCTCGGCGGCCTTTTCACCCTCACGAGAATGGTCTGTCTGATCGGGATAACTCACTCCCGCAAAGAATCCTTTTTATGTTCAAACTCAATAAAATTGCTGTTTACCTCCAAGTTCGCCAATCCAATACCCTTGACGTTTGTAATGTTTGTGCAGTTCGGCCTCGTAATCCCGCGTGGGTGTGGATTCCGCAAAGTATTCAGGTGAATGTTTGATCGCTTCCAGGGAAAGATTGATGAATACTTTCGACTCACCCCAACTAACGCGTTCAATCCATTTCGGTGAGATCAAAACATGTTTTCCCGGCCACCAGTTCCTCGTTTCGATAACCAGATAACGGATTCCCCATGACTCGTCATCGATCATAAAATCATCGACATGGCCGATTTCCCCATCGGTCGCTTGGATGAAATACCCGCTTACCTTTTTGGTACTGCGCAAATTGTGATCCCAGGTCTCCTCGCTTCCCCCGAATTGCTTGCCTTGCTCGCGGTCGCGCACGAGATAAGGGTGGGAACCCCAACTATCCGTGCCGGTCCAATACAATGGCCAACCGTAATAGTCGTGGTAGGCTTTTTCGAATTGTAGCGAGACCGGCATGTCGCTGTCGAAAGGCGGACTTTCCTTAACCTGTTTTTCGGTTAAATCAACCGAGATGGTTCGCTCTTCTTTATTCACGGCACCCAAGGCATAGGGGGAAATCAATACCGGCCTTCCCGGAAGCCATTTAACCGTGTTAGCGACCAGATAACGGACCGTCCAGTACCGATCGTCGAAATAGAACTCGGTAACCTCTCCTATTTCTCCATCGAGGCTATGCAGTTTGTAACCCTTTAGCGTATCGGCTTTGCGGAGCATAAATAGAGTCCTCTCTTTTTACAGAACTTTGTTTTTGACCAGAGGTTCCCGAACGGCAAAGGTGGGTTTTTTTGCCGGGTCGGTTTCCTTTGTTTTGGAACCCTTGCCCAGTCCGAGAATCCCGAAAACCGTCTTGGCGATCATGAGTTCCTCGTCCGTGCGAATAACACGAACCTGGACCGGGCCAGCAGACTTGGAAATCATTCCTTCGTTCACGGTGTTCCGTTTTTCATCGAGTTCAATCCCCAGAAATCCCAGCCCATCGCAAATCCGGGAACGGATCAAGGGCGCGCTCTCGCCAATACCGGCTGAAAATACCAGCGTGTCCAGGCCACCCAAGGCCGCCGCGAAGGCGCCGATCCATTTTTTGACTTGGTAGCAAAAAAAACCGACCGCCTCGGCGGCCCGCGAGTCGGCAGCCTCGTGCTCCAGCAGATCGCGCATGTCCGAACTGGTTTCGGATATCCCCAGCAGCCCGGATTGGAAATTGACCATCTCATTGAATTGTTTCGCGCTCATTCTCTCCGTGACGGCCAGATATCCCGGCAATCCGGGATCAATATCCCCGGATCGAGTGCCCATTGGCACTCCCGCAGCCGGGGTAAATCCCATGCTGGTGTCGATGGATTTGCCCTGATACACCGCCGCCAAACTTGCGCCACTGCCAAGGTGGGCAAGGACAACCCGGCCTTGGGCTCTTTCGGTTCCGGCCAGGCGGGCCAGTTCCTCCATCAGGAACTCATATGACAACCCATGAAACCCGTAACGCCGTACTCCTTGCGCCTCATAACGGCGCGGAATCGGCAGCAACCTGGCAACTCGCGGCAGGTCGTGGTGGAAAGCCGTATCAAAACAAGCCACTTGGGAAAGCCCTGGAAACCGCCGATGAAAGGCTTCAATCAAGCGAATCTCCTGGGGCAAGTGCTCGGGATCGAAAGGACTTAATTGACGTAGGTCGTCAATCATTTCAGAAGTAATGATCTGTGGCTTGCCATACTTCGGCCCGCCATGAACTACACGATGTCCCACCGCGCTCAATCCAGAAGAACCCACGCGCTTTTCAATCCAATCCATCAAGGTTCCCACGGCAGCCTTATGATCGGCCGCGGCAACCGCCAAGGAAAAGTTGTCTCCCGTTTCCGACCCCTTTACTTTGAGGGTAGCCTCGGGCAAACCGATCCGGTCAATCACGCCTTCCAATATCCTGCGCGGAGGATCACTTGATTCAAAAAGGGCGAATTTGATGCTGGAGGAGCCGCCGTTAATCGCCAGGATCAGTTTTTCAGTTTGTCTCATTCGACAATATCTCCCTGATCATTTCTCAATCCGAGCGCGGCCAATTTCGCCTGAGTGGACTTTGTGTCCTTGTGAACGATGCTTCGAATCCCCAAACCTTCCGCAACCCGGACAAACAGCGGAGTGTTTTCGATGTAGACAATCTCCTTAGCAGGTGTTTGAGATGTTTCCAAAGCCAGGCGGAAGATGTCCCGATCGGGCTTGCGGAACCGGACAAAACAAGAGGAAATGAATGAATCCCCCAACCGATCCAATTTATATTTTTGGATGCGGTGGGCGTTTAACTCTTTCGACTCGTTACTAACTACGACTATCTTCAGGCCGTATCTTCTCTTAAGCCTTCCAACCAACTCAATCATCCCGGGGTGGGGTTTCGATTGGGCGAACATGAAGTCTCGGAACTGCCCCCGAGTAAAAGACCGTTTTTGGTGAAAGACCACCCGGTCCAAGTATTCTTCAAGGGTGAGTTTCCCTTGCTCAAATGTTTCGAAGTTCAGAAGATGCCGGCTGTCCATCTCCGGGAAATTGAGATGGAATTTTACTGCCGTCCGCCGGCGGGCATGATGGTCCCATCCGTCGGTAAGTAGGACGCCGCCAATATCTAAGAATAAGGTTTTGATTTTGGTGGGGGATTTCATTTATGGGGGTCCTTTGGCAAGGAGGGGCTAGGGGTCATCGCAGCGCCCCTCTTATTCATTTCCCGCTCCGCACCGAACCAATCTTCATTTCCTTGCCCTTTACCGCAGCCGTGCCTCTCGTACAATTCTTGAGCCCTTTTCGCGATTCCTGTCGTCCGGTCGTCGTCCGAAGGCCTTTTAGCAAGTCGCGACACCCATCCGACAAGACGTCCAGTGACTTCCGTTAAATTTAGGATCCTTTGCGCCAGTTCCGGGGTAAGCTCACCCTCTTTCAAACGCCATCCCCAATTGCCTTCAGCGGTTCCGGGATAATTCATCCGCGCCTCGGATCCCAATTCCAATATGTCTTGCATCGGAATGATGGCGGTTTTTGCATTCGAGGCAAAAGCCTCGTGTATCATTCCCCAGACGACATCCTTTTCGTTGACAGCTAGTCGTTTTCGCAGGGTTTCGCGTTGAGAGACAGGCAACATCCGGTACCAACCAGCTGTTGTGTCGTTATCATGGGTTCCGGTATAGATCACCGAATTCTCAGGATGTTGTTCCACCCGGAAAGAATCGTTATTAAGGTTTGGTTCTAGTTCAAATTGGAGCACGCGAGTTCCTGGAAGTTTAAATTGATCCCTTAAAGCGGCCACTTCTGTCGTGATTATCCCCAGATCTTCCGCTATCAATGGCAATGGCCCAAAAACTTCGCGGGCGGATTTTAAAAAGAACGCCCCTCCCCCTAGTTGGTATCGCCCCTCCTCAGCCGTCTTGGCATGAGCGGGCACTTCGTAAGTTCGGACAAAACCAATGAAATGATCCAGCCGATTGAGATCGAATCGTCCAAATGCGGTCCGCAGGCGTTCGATCCACCAACCGTAATTCTGCTTCTGAAGTTCCACCCAGTTGTAAACAGGCACACCCCACACCTGCCCGGTTTTCGAGAAATAATCGGGCGGAACACCCGCGACTACCGCAGGGCTTCCGTCTTCACCCAGCTTAAAAAGGCCTGGATGAGCCCAAACATCCGCGCTTTGGAACGCCACAAAAAGAGGAATATCCCCAATCAGAGCTAAACCCTTGGATATACAGTAGGAACGCAACTCGTTCCATTGAGTTGAGAACTGCCATTGAACAAACTTGTGGTAAAGAATGTCATCCGCAAGGTCCTTTTTCACTCGAACGAGAGCTTCCGGGCGGCGTGTTCGTATCTCCTGGCCCCATCGAGTCCAGTCCGATGTTCTTTCTTTCTCCCGGATTGCCGAGAATAATGAAAAATCTTCAAGCCAATCCTGTTCCACATCCACAAACGAGTCGAACTCCTGTCGCCCGGGACGGTTGGTATTTTTTTTAAAACATTCGAAGGCCTTTTTCAGTAATCCTAATTTCAATTTTATTGCCGCTGCGTAATCGACCATTCCAAGGTCACTCAAAGGAGAAAATTGGATATCCAGGCGATCAAGAAACCCCTTCTCCATCAACCGATCCGGACTTAACAGCAGAGGATTGCCCGCGAATGCGGAGGTTGATTGGTACGGCGAATCGCTCCAGCCGGTCGGCCCAATAGGCAGCATTTGCCACCAGCGCTGTCCGCCCTTGACCAGAAAATCGACAAAGGCCGTCGCTGCTGGCCCCAGGTCACCTATGGGAAAGCGATTGAAAAGAGAGGTTGGGTGAAGAAGTATCCCGGAAGCCCGCTCGTTCATTTGGAACCCACTCCCAAAATTGATTTCTTCCTGCTCATTGGCAGAGTTGAGTTGTCGATAGCTTTCATTTTATGTTTTTCAATAATTTTTTCATTTTTCAAAATCCCATCACCTCTTCCAAAGGATACGAGCTTCTTCCAAGGGGATCGAAACACCATCGGAATGCGGTATCACCCGCACCGTAAAGTCCCCTGAGGGCCGGGTCCCAGAAACCGTAGCGCCATAAACAAAATCACCCGACATCCCTTCCAATTGGCGAAGTTGCTTCATTTTCTGCCGGATGAAAGGGCCGCCTTTGACACCGTCAGCGTAAAGTTCCACCCGAATCTCATTCGGATCTAGGTCCTTGAGATGGACCTGAACCTCAAATAGGTGCTGGTTGTCACGGGACTCGACCTTTACCTCACCAAAACGGATTGAAGTCCACTTTTTATCCAAATCTTTCCGCCAATCGACTAATTGTTTACCCAATGCGCACTTGTTCGCGACCCTTGCCTGGTAGGCTTTCGCAGTGGGAATATAATGTTTTTCGGTGTACTCACGGACTGCTCGATTGGAGGAAAAGAGAGGGGTCAGACTTGCCATGCTCTCCCGCATTCTTTTGACCCAGGCGGTGGGTATGCCGTTCTTATCCCTCGCGTAAAACTCCGGAATCACTTCTCTTTCGAGCAAGCCATAAAGAGTCTTGGCTTCGATGGCGTCCCACGAGGGATCGTCCCCATGTTCCTTTCCATCCCCCAACGCCCAACCGACTTCAGGTGTGTAGGCTTCCGCCCACCAACCGTCCAATTCGGAGAGATTGATGCCTCCATTGACAAGCACCTTCATACCGCTCGTTCCGCAAGCCTCCCATGGCCGCCGGGGTGTGTTGATCCAGACATCCACTCCTTGCACAAGGTATTCACTCATGAGCATGTTGTAGTCGCTTAGGAAGATCACGTGGGGTCGGACTTCGGGCCGATTGATGAAACGAGACCATACTTTAATCAGGTCTTGTCCTGCCTGGTCAGCCGGGTGGGCCTTGCCAGCGAAGATGAGTTGGACGGGACGCTTGGGAATTGTTAACAGCCTAAGCAGCCGTTCGGGATCATGCAGCAGCATGTTCGGTCTTTTATAGGTGGCGAAACGACGGGCGAAGCCTAAAGTCAACGCGTTAGGGTCAAACAGATGTTTGGCTTCTTCAACCATATCGGGCGTTGCCCCAGAGGAAGCTAGTTGTAGAGGAAACCGCTCACGGGCAAATTCCACAAGAGTCCTTCGCGCGTCGGCGCGGAATTTCCAAAGAGCTCCATCCGAAACCTTTCGAATGTCCTGTTCCATGTTATCGGTCGGCATGAGCCAACGGTCTTTGCCGCAGCCCTTCGTCCAAAGCTCATCGGCCGAGGCCGAGTCCCAGGTCGGCATGTGAACCCCATTGGTCACGTGGTCAATGGGAACTTCCACAGTCGGCCAGTGGGGAAAAAGGGGCTCAAAAAGGTGCCGACTCACCCGCCCATGCAAACGGCTTACCCCATTAACCGATCCGCTGCCTCGAATGGCCAGATAGGCCATATTGAAACTCTCGGCGGAGTCATCCGGGTTTTGGCGGCCGAGCGCCAACAAATCGTGAATCGGGATGCCGAGCTTCCCAGCGTATTCACTGAGGTATTGTTCAACGAGGGCAGGACTAAAAAGGTCGAAACCGGCGGCCACCGCCGTATGGGTGGTGAACAGGTTGCCCGCCCGGGTAACAGCCAAGGCTACGTCAAAGGGCTGGCCTGATTCCGCCATAAAATCACGGGCGCGTTCCAACACGGCAAAAGCAGCGTGGCCTTCGTTGAGGTGACAAACTTCCGGCTGGAGGCCGAGCGCACGAAGCAACCTCCACCCACCTAACCCAAGCACCATTTCTTGTTTCATCCTCAACTCCGGCCCGCCGCCATAAAGCTCGCTGGTGATCCCCCGATGGGCCGGGAAATTAGCCACATCGTTGCTGTCCAACAAGTAAAGTTTGACCCGGCCAACCTTAACCTGCCAAGCGCGCAACCAGACCGAGTAGCCGGGTAATGGGATTTCCAACCTCAGCCATTCGCCGTTCGGGTGGCGCAAGGGCGTAATGGGCAACTGGCCTGGATCGTTGTAAGGATAGATGGCCTGTTGAGCCCCATCCTTGTCGATCAACTGGCGAAAGTAACCCTGTTGATATAACAAGCCCACTCCAACCACCGGAACCCCTAAGTCACTGGACGCTTTGAGCTGATCCCCCGCCACATTTCCGAGCCCACCGGAATAAATAGGAAGGGCTTCGCTCAACATGAATTCCATACTGAAATACGCCACACAGCTCAGTGGAGATTTAGGATGGTTTTGCTGGAACCACGCTGGCGCTTCCTCCGCTTTCTTCTTGGACTGAACCATAGTATCTATCTTTTGACGGAATACCGGATCGGTCAGCATGGCCTGAACCTTATCCCGGGAAACTGTTTGTAAAACATCACAGGGATGATGCGTCAGGTTCCACAGTACTGGGTCTAGATGCCGCCAAATTTCGTCCGTGGAATGATTCCAAGACCAACGCATATCCAGGGCCAATTCCGCCAGTAAATCGAACCCCTCGATTTCAGCGCAGGGCAGTCGGTAGATCGGATGATTGTCCTTTTGTTTTTCGATCATCGGTTAACTTCCTGTATTATCTTGGTCTGAATCCCCTGATCCGAGAGAGTCGCCGCAAAAGCATCCCCGATGATGGCCTGCGCCTCTTCCAGGATCCGGCCCAAATGGCCCTGTCCCTTAAAGCTCTCGGCGTAGATCTTGTAGATATTTTCGGTTCCCGACGGACGGGCCGCGAACCATCCGCTTTCCGTCGCCACTTTCAATCCACCAAGGGGGGCCCCGTTGCCCGGCGCATGGGTGAGAATGGTTAGGATTTTTTCGCCCGCTAGTTCAGTTTGGCTCACTTGTTTTGCGGAGAGTTTGGTAAGTTTGTCTTTTTGCGCCAGGGTTGCCGGAGCCTCAATGAGCTCATAAACCGGATCGCCCAATTCCCGCGCAAGGTCCCGATACAAGTCCCCTGGATCACGGCCCATAACGGCGGTGATTTCCGCTGACAACAAAGCCGGAACAATTCCATCTTTATCCGTGGTCCAAACAGTGCCGTCCAAGCGGGAAAAGGAGGCTCCGGCGCTCTCTTCACCTCCAAAGCCAAGGGAACCGTCAAGCAAACCATTAACAAACCATTTGAATCCGACCGGCACCTCATAGAGTGTCCGGCCAAGTTTCGCCGCGACCCGGTCGATCATCCCGCTGCTTACCACAGTTTTGCCGGCCGCCATTTCTTGATTCCATTTGGGCCGGTGTTGGAAAAGATAGTTGATCGCCACGGAAAGGTAATGGTTGGGGGGCAACAATCCATCGGACGGGGTGACAATACCGTGCCGGTCATGGTCGGTATCGCAGGCGAAGGAAAGATCAAATAGTTTTTTCATCCCCATTAATCGCCGCATCGCGTAAGGCGAAGAAGGGTCCATTCGTATCCGCCCATCCCAATCCAATGTCATGAACCGGAAGGTGGGATCAACTATTTCGTTGACCACCGTAATTTTCAATCCATATTGTTCCGCGATTCTTCCCCAATAATGGACGCCGGCGCCCCCAAGGGGGTCTACTCCCAGCCTGAGTCCCGCGTCGCGAATAGCCTTCATATCAACAACGTTGATTAAGTCGGTAATGTAAGGGCTGATATAGTCATGTTGATGGGTTGTGAAAGCCTTGAGCGCCTTGGATAGAACAATCCTCCTTACCCCATCCAGCTTTGATTCCAAAAGATCATTGGCTGTCTTTTCTATCCAGTCGGTGGCGACACTGTCCGCCGGACCGCCATGGGGGGGGTTATATTTGAAACCCCCATCCTCCGGCGGATTATGGGACGGGGTGATGACAATGCCATCGGCTAGTCCGGTTTTCCTTCCACGGTTGTAGGCCAGGATCGCGTGGGAAATGACCGGAGTGGGAGTATATTCATCCCCTTCCGCGACCATCACCTCGACCCCATTTGCCGCCAACACTTCAAGAGCGGTGGCGCGGGCAGAAACGGATAAAGCGTGGGTATCAATTCCAAGAAACAAAGGGCCATTGGTTCCTTGGAGCTTGCGATAGCGGCAGATCGCTTGGGTAATGGAGAGGATATGATTCTCATTAAAAGACTTATGGAGGGATGACCCGCGATGTCCTGAGGTGCCAAAAGCCACTCGTTGCTCAGGCACCTTGGGATCTGGAATCTCCGCGTAATAGTCAGTGACGAGCCTTGGAACATTGACCAACATCCTTGGCTCAGCGGGTTTTCCCGCAAGATAACTTGTTTTCAAGGCTTATCACCCTTTTAATTTTTGTCCCTTTTTAGGGAATTTGCAGGATCACAACTTGGTATTTGCGTTGGCGATCAAATGCATGGATCAAGGAGCGGATTTAATGCAAGGAACATACCGTGGAGTTAAGACGCACCAGTATTGTCGAAACCTCGAAAAAAAGATTAATTAATCTCAAGTCACATGAAAGTTCGAATTCAATCCTTGGCCAGGGTCGCATCTATCAAAACGATAATCCGAACGTTCATTTTGATACTTATCAACATCCCAAATCATTCAAGCAACAGCTAAAAATTGATTAAAGCTTATTTGGAAAAGGCTCGTTTCTTGCTTGAACAATAAGTAAGTCGTATACGCTGAATTGATTTTTGTTCTAATTAAAAAAAGGAATTCACATGGTTAAAAA
>CAZUXW010000087.1:0-10404 GCA_964624625.1 uncultured bacterium | reverse complement strand
GGCTTTGTAAATAGAAAAACAGGGTCAGGCCACCATTTTCCATTTTGTCTGTCCAACCCGGGTCCCCGTCGTGGACAACTGTTCATAGGAATGTTTCAATCCATTACAACAGCAGGTCGATTGCGACTTGACTATGTTCTCATTTTTTGTCCGGGACGGCTCCCCCTCGCGGCAGATTTAGGGGAAGTTTAGAACCGGAGTTTGCCGCGCCGCTCCACCAGGACACCCTGCAATATGAAATCCTTGTTCGGATGGTCCGACTCGCTGAGGGCCTTGAAGGTTTCCTTGGACATGACGATGCCGATTCCGTGCTTGCGCCATTTATTGAGGTTCTTTTCGGCTTTCAAAAGTTCCCCCAACAGCTCTTTGGCCTGTTTTTGGGTGATTTCCATGTCGTCCTCCAAAAGTGGGATGAAAAGCCATTAAAGCGGATCCAAAATAAACCTTTGAAATGGATTGGCCTATGAAGTCTTCGTTTTTCCCTCGCCCCTTGCGGGAGAGGGCAGGGTGAGGGGTGGTGTAGCTTTGAATCACCCTCATTCCTAATTTCCGCTCCGGAAGGGAAAAAAATAGTTTGTCCAGAATCATTAACGGAAAGAAGCCAGGAAAAGTGGATTTAAAAAACCTAAAGCACCCCTCACCCTACCCTCTCCCGCAAGGGGCGAGGGAAAAAATAAACAACTACTTGCTGAATTCCCTTAGGGTCTTGAGGAAGTTTTCCTCGGTCAGGGGATGGCTGAAAATATAGCCTTGGACATGGTCGCAATCGTGGGACTTGAGGAAGCTCAACTGCCCTTCCGTTTCCACGCCCTCCGCCACCACGCTCAGCTTTAAGCTGTGGGCCAGGGCCACGACCGCCGTGACGATGGCCGCGTCGTTGGGGTCGGTGGTGATGTCCCTCACGAAGGAACGGTCGATCTTGAGGGTTTCCAGGGGAAAGCGCTTCAAATAACTCAAGGACGAATAGCCTGTCCCGAAATCGTCCAGCGACAAGTGGATCTTCATTTTCTTGAATTCCATCATGGCCGCGATGGTGAAATCGGCGTTCTTCATGGCGATGGACTCGGTGATCTCCAGCCCCAGATATTGGGGGTCCAGGCCGGTCTCCTGGAGGATTTGGGCGATGGTCCCGACCAGGTTCCGCTGTTGGAATTGGCGCGCGGACAGGTTGACCGAGATGCAGGGCTTGTCATAGCCGGCCTCATGCCATTTTTTGCTTTGGGTGCAGACCTTGCGGATGACCCATTCCCCGATGGGGACGATGAGCCCCGTTTCCTCGGCCAAGCCGATGAACTCGGTGGGAAACACCAGCCCCAGGTCCGGATGCTGCCAGCGGACCAGGGCTTCGGCCCCGATGATCTTGTGGGTCCGGATGTCGATTTGGGGCTGGTAGTAGACGACGAATTCTTCCTTCTCCAGGGCCCGCCTCAGGCTGTTTTCCATGAGCAATTGTTTGAAGGCGCTGACGTTCATCACGGAGGCGTAAAGCTGGAAATTGTTCCTTCCCTGTTCCTTGGCCCGGTACATTGCGGTTTCGGCGTTTTTCAGGAGGATCTCGGAGTTCTCGCCGTCCTCCGGGTAAAAGGCCACTCCGATGCTGGTGGTGACGTGTAATTCATGGTTGTTCAGCTTGAAAGGGGCCGCGAGCAATTCGATGATCTTTTGGGCGTGCTGGGTGGCCTCGTCGATGCTGGTCACTTGGGGCAGGAGGAGCGTGAATTCGTCCCCCCCGAAGCGGGCGATCGTCTCGCTTTCATTCAAGACCCCCAGGAGACGCTCGGACACGGCCACGAGCAATTTATCCCCCAACAAATGCCCTAAGGTCTCGTTGATGTTTTTAAAACGGTCCAGGTCCAGGACGATGACCCCCAGGATCTGCTTGTTGCGGTGGGCGTGCTTCATGGCCTGCTCCAGGCGGTCCTTGAACAGCATGCGGTTGGGAAGGTTGGTGAGGACGTCGTAATAGGCCTGGCGGCGGATGGTTTCCTCCGCCCTTTTCCTGTCCGTGATGTCCCTGGCGATGGACTGGACCACCTTTTGGTTGTGCCATTGGAAGACGTGGGCGTTCACTTCCACGGGAATCTTCAGGCCGCTTTTCGTCAGGAAGGACCTTTCATAGGAGGAATGCTCCTGCTGCAGGAGCTTCTTGAAGATCTTCCCGATCTCCGTGAAATCCTCCGGAACGGAAATATCGAAGGGGGTCATGCGGAGCAATTCCTCCCTGGTGTAGCCCAGCTTGGTGCAGGCGATGTCGTTGACCTCAAGGAAGCGCCCCGGCGTCCCGTCGTCGGACATCGAGAAAAGAAAAATAGGGTCGATGGCGTTGTTGAAAAGTTCCTTGAACTTTCCCTCGCTTTCCAGCAGGGCCCTCTCGGCCTTTTTATGCTCCGTCATGTCGGAGACCAACACCACCCTGGCTTTACGCCCCTCGAAATCGATCGGGTGGGACATGACTTCCACGTCCATCATGGACCCGTCCTTTTTACGGTGGTGGATGTTCTCCTTGACCACGGTCATCTCTTCTTTTATTTCCCTGATTTTTTTCATCAGGCTGAGGATATCCTCCGGGTCGCGGATATCCTTGAGGGTCAGGGATTTAAATTCCGCGGAGCTGTATCCGTATTTTTCGACCGCCGCGTCGTTCACCGCCAAAATCGACAAATTTTCCAAATCGTAAATCAACATGGGGTTGGGGTTGCTTTGGAATAAAAGCTTGTATTGAAAATCCTGGTTTTTAAGGGTTTCCTTCAGGGATTTTTGGTCCGTCAGGTCGCGGACGATGGCCACGACCCTGGCGGGAGATTCTTCCTTGAACGTATTGACGGTTAATTCGAGATGGGTGGTTTGGCCGTTTTTGCCCTGGATGACGGTTTCATAGAGGCCGGAGGACTTGCGGTTTTCAAAATGGGAGATGATGTTTTCCTGGATCAGGCCCCGGTCCTCGGAGCGGACCAATTGAAAGAAGGAAGGAAGGGCGGCCAACTCCTCCTCCGAGTAGCCGGTGATCCGGCAAAAGGCCTCGTTGGCGTAAATGACCCGGGAAACTTCCAATACGATGACACCCTCGCCGATATCGCTGATGGCTTTGAGAAGGACATCATCCAGGAATGTTTTTAATTGACTCGGAACGTTCAAGCCGGACCCCTTGGGATTACGGTTGAAATCATTAAAGATGGCAGAAATGCCTGACTATCATAATACAAGGAGGGAGTTTAACGTGAATAAAGAATCGTTGTTTTATTTGGCGAAATAGTCCGGTTCGTTCCCGGGTTTCCACTTGATGTTGCATCCAATCCCCGGCTTTTGATCAGGGGAAATGGGCTTTCCCGCCAGCAGGGCCTCCAGGGCCCCCCGGAGGTCCTTGCCTGTCACGGGAAGGGCGTTTTTAGGCCGGCTATCGTCCAATTGGCCCCGATAGACGAGCTTCCGGTCCTGGTCGAAAAGATAAAATTCAGGGGTGCAGGCCGCACGGTAGGCCTTGGCGGCAACCTGGGATTCGTCATAACAAACGGGAAAATTGAATTGAAGCTCCGAAGCCATGGCTTTGAGGTGAACCGGTGAATCGTCCGGATAATTCGCGACGTCGTTGGAACTGATGGCGACCATGCCGACACCCTTTGGGACATAGTCCTTCCCCACCAGTACCAGCTCCCCCTGGACATGCTTGACATAGGGGCAATGCTGGCAAATGAACATCACGAGAAGGGCTTTTTGACCGGCAAAGGTCGAAAGCGAGATGGTTTTCCCGGTCGTGACATCCGGAAGACTAAAATCCGGCGCCTTCGTTCCCAATTCCAGCATCGTCGACGCTACCGCCATAAGTCCTCCTAAAGTTTGACGACTTTTCCCCCGCCCCCCGCGGGAAAGGGTAAGGCGAGGGGTGCTTCAAGGTTTAAAACTCCTAATTACTAACTTCTAACTCCTAATTGCAGTCTTCACATCAGGTGTTGTTTCTTCGCCGGCGCCATGGCCAATTGATAACGGGGAATATGGGGGTCAACCTCCACCGACCAGGCGTCAATCCCCCCCTTGAGGCTATGGACGTTGGTGAAGCCGTGGCCGATAAAATAAGCCGCCGCGTCCATGCTGCGGATGCCCTGGTGGCAATAAATCGCCAGGGGCGTGTCCTTGGCCCAGGTTTGAAGGATTTCCTGGACCAAACTTTGGTTCAAGGCGATGGATCCTGGGAGTTTGGTGTACTCGACTTCTTCGTCGCTCCGGATATCCAAAAGACGGATGGGTATTTCCGCTTTTAAACTCTCGGACAATTCCTTGGCCGTGACCAAGATCTTGGCGTCGATTTCGTGGGATTCCTTGATGAATTGGATGACCGAATCCACGTCGAGGACGTCATGGCTTTTGCAGACCTGCTCCAAGCGGTCGCCGGGCTGGAAACCGCAGCTGCTGCATCCGCCGATATGGTATTTGCGGAAGAGGGCCCTCTGGGCGCTGGGGTAAAGACTCAGGATTTCTTCCATGGTGCTTTGGGGGGAAATGGTGTCCGTCGGCATGCGACCTCCCTGGTTGGGTCAATCTTATCCGGCCTGTGATTTTACCGAAGGATCCTGGCGGAATGCAACCATGCCTTTGGTGATCGTCCCGGATTCGACGGGGAAATACCCTGCCTCTTTTAAGCGCTTTAAACTTGTTGGGTTATACGCGTTTCAACGTTTTTGGTTTTATAAAACCCCGCGCCGATAAACCCAACCAGGCCCGGTGATATCCTCAGGCCCCGGATTCAGCTTTTCGTGGCAGGACGGGAATGTAAACCCAAAAAGTGGAACCTTTACCGACCTCACTCTCCACTCCGATCTGGCCGCCGTGCGCCTCGACGGCGAGCTTGCAGAATGGCAGCCCCAAGCCGGTGGAAAACATCCAGCCGTAAGTCTTGCCGGCGACCTGGCCGAATTTCTCGAAAATTTGTCCGTGATATTCGGGGGGAATCCCGGGACCGTTGTCTTTCACCACAAAGCGGATGATGTCCTCGTTCCGATCCACCTGAAGCTGGACCGTACCGCCTTGGGGAGGGGTAAACTTCAGGGCGTTGGCCACCAAGTTTTGAAGAACCCGGAAAAGGATGCCCTTATCCAGCATCCCTCGGACTTCGCCCTGGGAGGCCGACAAGGATAAATCCCTTCCCTCCGTGATCGAACCCAGGCTTTCGATGACCTCCCGGGCGATCGCCCTCGCGTCGCAATCCACCGGTTCGACCGACATCCTTCCCGCCTCGAGCTTATGGACGTCCAGGACGCCCGTCACCATCAGGATCATCCTCTTCGCGGCCTTATAGGCTTCCTCGATATCATCGCGCTGGTCCGGTTCGAGCGGAGAAGTCCCATCCTTGAGCAACTCCAGATTCCCCACCAGGGCCGCGAGAGGCGACCGCAGGTCATGCACGATCATATGGACCAGGCTGTCCCGCAAGGCTTCCAGTTCGGCCAGGTTTTGGTAGCTCTTTTCCAATTCCACCCTCTGGCGCCGCAGCTCCAAGTGGGTTTCAACCCGCGCCTCCACCTCCTCGAACTGGAAGGGTTTGGTCACGTAATCCACCCCGCCCAGGTTAAAGGCGGTCACCTTGTCGAAAACCTCGTTGTTGGCGCTGATAAAGATGACCGGCACCGCCGCCAGTTTTTCGTCCGCCTTGAGGCTGGCGCAGACCTGGTAGCCGTCCATCCCCGGCATGTTGATGTCCAGGAGGATGAGATCGGGCGGTTGGAGCCTGGCCGCTTCCAGGGCCAGGCGGCCGCTGGGAACGGGACGGACCCTGTGCCCGCATTCCTTCAGCATGGTGGTGAGGATCTCCAGGTTGGACGGCATATCGTCCACCACCAGGATATCCCCGACCGGGTTCATTTTTCTCGGGCTCATGGATCCACTCCTTCTTTTCCCAGAAGTTCCAAAACCTGCTGATAGCTGAATTTACCCACCAAGGTCCGGAGCGACGCCGCGGCGCCTGCGTCCTGGCCCCCGATCTTTTCCAACACCGCGAGGGCCGCGTCCAGGTCGGCGATGCGCAAGGCCTGGCCCAACTTTCGCCGCAGATCCACCGGCAGCCGGGCCACCTCCTCCTGGGTCAGGTCGCCGGGAGGAGGCGCCAGGGAAGCCGGGACGGACGCCCCCATCCCATCCGCGTAAATGAATTTGGCGCCCAACCAGGCATGGATCCTCTCAAAAAGGGTTTCTTCCCGGAAGGGTTTGCTGACAAAATCGTCCGCGCCGACTTGGATGGCCTTCTTCTGGTCCTCTTTGAAGGAACTGGCGGAAACCGCGATGATCTTCACGGCCCCGCCCCCCTCCATGGCCCGGATCCGGCGGATGGCCTCGGGGCCTTCCATCACCGGCATGCGCAGGTCCATGAGGATCAGGTGGGGCCGGTAGGACCGATAGGCCTCGATTCCCTTTTCCCCGTCCACCGCCGTCCGCACCTCGAACCCGACCAGTTTCAACAAGGACTCCAGGTAACCGCGGTTCTCCAAATTATCGTCCACCACCAGAACCCGATAGGGGGTCTGACCAGGCTCCAGGCCCACGACCCTGCGGGGCTTCTCCACCTTCCCGATTTCCATTCCCTCGCGGACCGGAATTTCCAGGTGGAACGTGCTGCCCTTGCCAGGCTCGCTCACGGCCTCCAGGCTTCCCCCCATCAACTCGGCGAACTTCCGGCTGATGGCCAGCCCTAAGCCTGTCCCGGATTTCGCGTTGCGGCCGCTCTCGGTCTGCTCGAAGACCCGGAACAATTTTCCCATCTCCTCCGGGGCGATCCCAGGCCCGCTGTCCTCGACTTCCACGGCCAGGACCGAGCCCCCGTCCCCGTCCGGCCCAGGCCTCACTTCCATCCTCATCGCCACCCCGCCCCTTTCCGTGAACTTCAGGGCGTTGGAAAGGAGGTTCTGCAGGATCTGGCTGAGCTTGGTCTCGTCGCTCACCAGGAAACGGGGCAGGAGGTCCCTTCGCTCCACGAGCAGGCGCAGGCCCTTCTCCTGGGCCTTCGGCTTGAACATCAATTCCAATTCGGCCAGCATGGCGTGCAGGTCGAAGGTGGATTTCTCGACGGCCAGGCGGTCCGCCTCGATCTTGGAATAGTCGAGGATGTCGTTGATGAGCGAAAGAAGATGGGTTCCGCTGCGCAGGATGACGTTCACCTGCTGGTCCTGCTGGGGGGTCAGGGCCGGGTCGCGGCGCAGGAGCTGGGCGAACCCCAGGATGGCGTTCATGGGGGTCCTGATCTCATGGGACATGTTGGCCAGGAAGCTGGATTTCGACCGGTTGGCGGCTTCCGCGGCCTTGGTGGCCTTTTCCAATTCGAGCGTCCTGGTCTCGACCATTTGCTCCAGGTGGCCGCGGTATTCCCCCAGTTCCTCCTCCACCATTTTCCGCTGGGTGACATCGCGGAGGGCCCCTTCCACGCCGATGGGTTTACCCTTGTCGTTCCGCAGGATATGGGCGTTGATCGAAGCGTAAACCAAAAGCCCGCTCTTGGTCTTGAATTGCAATTCGTAATCCACGACCTCCCCTTTTTCCTGAAGGGCCTTCAGGAAAGGACCCCGGTCCCTCGGGTCGGCGTAGAATTCGGTGAAATCCTTGCCGATAAACTCCTCCCGGGTGTATCCCGAATAGGTCTCGATCGAGGGGCTGACCTCCAGGACCTTCCCCTCGTTATCCACCTGGTAAAAGACATCCTGGACGTTCTCGAAGATCTTCCGGTATTTGTCCTCGCTTTCACGGACCTTTTCCTCGGCCGCGACCCTCGCGACCTGGGCCTTCAATTTTTCGGTGATATCCCGGTAGATGGCCGAATAGCCGACAAGCCGCCCGGATTCGTCCTTGAGCTGGGTCGAACTGACGTCCAATTGGATCAACCGGCCGTCTTTTCCTTTGCGGAGGGCTTCATAGTGGAGCGTGGCCCCGTCCTCCGTCAAGGCCCGGCGTTTTTCGTCGACCTGGCCCTGCCCCTGGTCCGTGTCCAGGATCTTTCCCGGCTTGCCCAAAATCTCTTCCGCCTTATACCCGAAGATCTTCTCCGCGCCCTTGTTCCATTGGACGATATTCCCTTCCAAGTCGGCCACCACGATCCCGTCGCCCGTCTGCTCGAGGAGATAGGTCAGGAACCTTTGGGTTTCCTCGCTCTTTTTCTTGCTGCTGATGTCCATGAGCATGCCCAGCCCGTAGAGGGGCTTTCCCTTTTCATCCTTGATGACGGCCGCCACCCGGATGACCCAGACGTCGTGGCCGTCCTTATGGACGAATCTTTTCTCCAGCTGATAGCGCGGGAACTCCCCCGCGACCATGCGCCGGAATTGGTCCAGGTCGTTGGGCGCGTCCTCGGGATGGGTGAAGTCCGCGAAGGATTTCCCCTTCATTTCCTCCGGGCTGTAACCCGTGATGTCGCTGAAGCTTTGGTTGACCAGCAGTAATCTCGAATCCAGGCCGACCAAGGCCACTCCCAGGGGGCTGTCCTCGAAGATATGGCGGAAACGCTCCTGGTTCTCGGCCAAGTCGCTGGCCAGTTTTTTGCTCTCCGTCACGTCGCGGACGATGGCGGCCAAACCCACGATCCCGTCCCGGTCGTTTTTGACCGTGAAGCGGGTGGTGGAAACGTTGATTTCACTCCCGTCCTTGCGGCGCCGCACCGCCTCATACCGGATCGAATCCTGTCCTTCCAACAGGCGGCGGCGCGTTTTTTCAAAATCCTTTTCCTGGCCCGGCACCGCCAGAAGGTCCGCGGTTTTTCCGATGATCTCCGAGGCCTGATAACCGTAGATGTTTTCCGCGCCCTTGTTCCATTGGCGGATGATCCCGCTGGGATCGGAAAGGATGACCCCGTCGGGAGTTTGCTCCAGGATGGAGGCCAAGAGGCGCTGGTTTTCCCGGGCTTTCAGTTGTTCGGTGATATCCCTCAGCGATCCCTCGACTCCGTCCCGGTTTCCACTGCCGTCGAATTTTACGCTGGCATTGACCGAACCATACACCAAACGGCCGGTTTTGGTTTTGAACCGGAGTTCGTAATCCTTGACCTCTTTTTTCCGTTCAAGGGACTCCCAAAAGGCGGAACGGTCCTGCGGGTCAAAATAAAGGTCCGCCAGTTTCATTCGGAGAAGCTCTTGGCGGCCGTATTCGAAAAAACGCTCGCCCGCCGGATTGATGTCCAGCAGCTCCCCGTTTTTCCCCGACTGAAAAAGGACATCCTGGACATTCTCGAAGATCTGCCGGTACTTGGCGTCGGCCTCGGCCCTTTCCTTGTAAAACCTGGCCCTCTGCTCCCGCCAGATCAGGCCCACCCCCGCGCTCGCGGCAAAAAGTAAAAGCCCTATGACGGCGACGATCTCCCCGATCCGGCTCCTCATCGGCGCGTACAATTCCTTCGTGTCCATCCGGACCACCAGCACCCAGGGGGAATCGGGAACCTTCCTTACCGCCGCCACCACGGGCGCCGTCTGGAAGCCGACCGCGTCGATGACGCCTTCCTTCCCCAAAAGGGCCTGGACCGCCGGAAGCTCGGTCCTGGTCATGGGAGCGCGGCGGGTCAGGGCCGTCCCTTTTTGGAAGCGGGATTCGCTCAGCAAAACCACCTCACCGCCTTCCTGGCGGAAGAGCCCCGTCTCGCCGGACTTGGAATCGCCGGGCCATTCCTTCAGGTTGGGGTAAAGATAAACGTTGGGGTCGATCCGAAGCTCGAGGACCCCCAGGGGTTTTCGGGCCGGGGGATCCCCGAACAAGGGCACCAAAACGTCCATGTAAATTTCCCGGTCGTTTTCGTTCCGGTAAAGGTCCTGCAGGACGACCTTGCCCTCCTTCAGGACATCGGGGACTTTTTTCGAGATGACCGCCGAGGCCGGCTCGTTCCCGGGGCGCGACGTCAAGCGCGAGGATCCCCTGGCATCCAGGAGCCAAACCCCGACGTAGTGGTAGGATTTATCTTCCTGCTGGAACCAGGCGAGAAGCTTCTTCCCGGCCGCGGAGTTTCGCGGCTTTCTCAGGAAATCGCTGGCCAAGGCGCGGACCGAGGGGTTATCGGACAATAATTCCCCGTCCGCCAGCCGCTCCCGGCGCCAAAGCACCAGGTCCCTCACCCTCAAGTCGGCGATGGACGAAAGCTGGTGGTTGATCTCGTCCCTGAAATTCTTTTCGGTGGCGCGGTAAACGAGGGTCCCGACCGCCAGGATTCCGGCGGACAAGGCAAAAAAAACCAGGAGAAGATTACGCCCTGATTTGGTTTTTTGAGTTTCGGTCGTATTTTTCCGATCCGCCATCCCGCACCCCAACCGTCCTATCAAATTGATAAACGCAGTGGTTACATTTGATAAGACGGAAAATCCGGCCCGCCATTGGCGGAGGAATAATAATCCTAGGGTGATTTTAATCAAAAAACGGTTATTTACAGCCTGGAAAGCGCCTTTTCGGAAA
>CAZUXW010000086.1:5741-10504 GCA_964624625.1 uncultured bacterium | reverse complement strand
TTAACCTCGGAACAGGCGAAAATCGACACGCCGGAAAGTTACGAGGGCCTCCGGCAGAAGTGCCAGCATTGGTGACCCTCAAAAATTCAGAACTCAAAATTATTTTCTGTCAGGCAAAGGTGGCCTTGCGGGAATAGCGGCTTAACACCGGCGCTGAATTTTTCAAGTGGACTAGGATGTCGCCCATTTTCCAGGAGCGGTTGTAGAGGGCCTTGGTCCGCCGGCTCAGGATAGCCGACCTCAAATCCTCCTCCGTTGAACCGTCGAACTCCGTGTAACCCATTCCCAGGAAACGGGTATTGTGGGCGTCGCTGCAGCCGATAGCGGCCAGCTTATGTTCTTCCATGATCTTGAGGGCTTTTTTGTTGCTCCAAAAGGATAGGGCGTCGCCGTGATTGATGGTTTCGATCCCGTCGAAGGGAATTTGATCGATGAGTTCGACGGCTTTGGGATGCTCCGAATTTTTTCCGGTATAGAGGTGGAAGGGATGGGCCAGGACCGCCAAGCCGCCCTGTTGGTGGATCAGGGCCACCGTGCGTTTCGCCGTCAGGCGGGCGGGAACGAATTTGGTCAGGAATAAACCGATGACGTGCCCGTTCAAGGTGCTGACTTCCTCGCCCAGGACGACCGTTACGCCCAGGTCGGGCCTGCGGAGGGAATATTCACGGGCGCGGAAGGCGCCTTCCATGGTGTCGTGGTCGGTCACGGCGATGATTTGAAGACCGGCTTTCGAGGCGGCTTGAACCACCTGCCTGGGGCTGTTGAGCCCGTCCGAAAAGTCCGTATGAAGGTGTAGGTCGGCTTTGGTCATTTACGGAACTCAATCCTAATGGGGCGCCATTAGGGGCCCGTCAATTTGTGGTTAATTCCCGGTTAATTAATCGCGGGCCTGGCGGCCCTAAGCGCCCACCGGTTCCGGCACTCCGGGAAGACGGCCAAAATGGCGGTTCAACTTTTGCGCCATAAGCTCGAGGTTGCAGGGCTTGGAGAAGACCATGTCGACGCCCCATCCCAGGCTTTCCTCAATGTGAAGGAGGGTCGTCATGCGGCAAAGGGCGAGGACGGTGGCGCCTCCGCGGTAAGGCGTGGTTTTTACCTTGCGGATAAATTCCCTGCTGTTTAAATCATGGGTGGCGGGATCCAGGATAATGACGGATGGCTGGAAAATTTGAAACAGATCCATGGCTTTGGTCCCGCGATTGCATCCCAGGGTGAGGTACTCGCGGGATAAAGATTCCTTCAAGGGGTTTAGTTGGCTTAAATCCGAGTCGATGATCATGATTCTTTCCATTTTTACCGCTCCTTTTATATGGGATGAAAGCACGATATCCCTGGAAGGGATCTTTTTAGGGTAGGAGGGGTTAATTGGGCGTAAAATCGAAAGAGGAAACAGTGCCACGGTTTGCCGGCGCAAGCGGGGGGTCATTTAACACGCTAGTAACATCCTTGGATAGGCCGCCCGTTATAATTCGCTGAAAAGAGTTAATGGAAATGCGGGGAACGAATCTCATGAAACAAATTTTCGTGGTGGAAGATGAAAAAGACCTGGTCGAGCTCCTGACCTACAACCTGGAAAAGGACGGCTACAGGGTGTTGTCCGAAATGGACGGGGAAGCAGCCCTCAAAAAAATCCCCGAAAAGATGCCGGACTTGGTCCTGCTGGACCTGATGCTCCCCAAAACCGACGGATTGACGGTCTGTAAAACATTAAAAGCCAATCCCAAAACCGCGCATATTCCCGTGGTGATGTTGACCGCCAAAGGGGAGGAGTCGGATAAAATCGTGGGGCTGGAGCTGGGAGCCGACGATTACGTCACTAAACCTTTCTCGGTCAAAGAACTCCTGGCCCGGGTCCGGGCGGTCCTGCGCCGTTTCAGCAAGGCCCAGGAGGGGGAAACGGTCCAAAAATTCAGGGATCTCACCCTCGACCGAACCAAGCATGAGGTCACCCTCAAGGGCAAAAGGATGGGATTGACTGCCAAGGAATTCGAGCTTTTGGACTACTTCCTGACCCATGCGGGCCGGGTCCTCTCCCGGGATGTACTTCTGAATAATGTTTGGGGTTATGATTATTTCGGCACAACCCGGACGGTGGATGTCCATGTCAGGCGCTTAAGGGAAAAATTAGGCGCTTACGAGAAGCATATTCAAACGGTTAAGGGCTACGGCTATTTATTTAAAGAAGAAGCTTAATTCGCCCAAACCGGCCGCGAAATTCCAGGAAACAATTACGGATGTTTTTGGATGAGCCTTTCCCCGGCCTGTTGTAATGTAGTGGCGCCAAAGGCACATTGATGTTGAAAGAGTTTAAATCATGAAACCATCGTCCGCTCCGCCCTTTCTCCTCCTTTTGGCCCTCGTTTCTCTGGCCGGCCTTCTTTACGGTTTCAACCGATTGGGCTGGAGCGGGGTGTTCCTGTTCGCGGCGGGAGCGGTTGTGGCCCTGGGAGCGAGCTGGGCCATCGCTTCGATGGCTTTTCGAAACCGGCCTTCCGCCGGCCCGCCGGGGATGGAAAGGGATGCCGCTCCCGGCCTGACCCCTCATGAATCCGATTCCCTCAAGGCCACCTCCGAAACTAGGGATGTATTTATTCCGGGCCGCAATTTTGACGAAATGCTCCAAAGGTTGGGAGCCAATGAGTCCATGCTCAACGTCATTTTAAACAGCATGGGAGAGGGGGTTCTGCTCCTGAACCAGGCCGACCGAATCGTGTTGATGAATCCATCCGCGGAGAAAATCTTGGGCATGGGCGAGAGGGAAAGCCTGGGCAAACTTTACCTGGAAGTGGTCCGCAATCCTGTGCTGGCCGGTCTTCTGACCCTGTCCAAGAAGGAGGGGGGATTGGCCAGCGGGGAGATTGATTTATCCGGAGGGGATGAGAAAACCTTCGCGGTCAGCGTGGCGGCCATCCGCGTGGAAAGGGGCAACCACTTGGGCCAAATCGTCGTATTTTCCGACATCACTTCCATTAAGCGGTTGATGAGGATGAGGACGGAATTCGTGGCCAATGTCTCCCATGAGTTGAAAACACCCTTGACGGCGATTTTGGGTTATGTGGAAACCCTGCTGGAGGGGGCTATTGACGACAAGAAAAACCGAAGCCAATTTCTGCAAAAGATATCGGACCAAGCCCAGAGGCTTCACGCCCTCATTTCCGACGTTTTGGAATTGTCCAAGATTGAGAGCGGGGGTTTTATTACGGCCCTGGAACCGGTGGAACTGGACGAATTGGCCCAGCAGGCGGTCGAGCTTTTAAGGGCGAAGTGGGAATCCAAGGAAATCAAGATACGCCAGGAGATTCCAAGGGGGACCAAGGTAACAGCCCATCGGGAGGGCCTGTTCCACGTGCTGGAAAACCTTTTGGACAACGCCGTGAAATATTCCCCGAGGAATAGCGAGATCCGCATTTACCGGGGTTTGGCCCAGGGCGGCCAAATCGAATTTTCGGTGGAGGACCAGGGGCCCGGCATCCCCAAGGAGGTTCAAGGCCGGGTTTTTGAGAGGTTTTTCCGTGTGGACGCCGCCCGCAACCGGGAAGCCGGAGGCACGGGATTGGGACTGGCCATCGTGAAACATTTGGTGGAAAAGATGAAGGGCGAGGTTTCCCTCAAAAGCGAGGAGGGCAAGGGCAGTGTTTTCACGGTGAGCCTTGCCTCGGCTCAGGATTAAAACCTAAAATTAAGAAAACCCGTTCAGCCCGCCGGGATTTCCGGGGTGTTTTTGTCCGCCCCCATCGTAAAGGGGTCTTTCGCCATGGCCGGATTGGCCTTCTCCGCCCTAACGGCCCGCTCCGCCTTTTCGGCGATTAAGGACGCGGTTAAAATCTTTTCCACCCTCCCCCGGATTTCCTTGGCGATGGAAACGGGCGACCGACTTCCCTGGATGGAATAAAAGTTAAATTCCCTCTGCAAATTCTGGAAAACCTTGTGGAGCTTCCCTTGGTACTTGACGAAGTTGTCGTACATTCCGCCCACCCGCTGGATATCCATTCCCGATTCCCAGTAGTCCAGGAAGCCCCGCTTTTGGAAATTCCGCTCGGCCAATATCTTGGGGGTCACGTTCAGGTAAAAGACCGCGTCCGGCACCAGGGCGAAGCCGTAGATTTCCTTGAGCCAGTCCGTGGAGGAGCCCCGCACGATATCCCGGGCCATGAGGGTATAAATATAGCGGTCCGCTAATACCACGAAGCCCGCTTTCAAGGAAGGGATAATCACCCTTTCCAATTGATCGGCGAAGTCGGTGGCGTAAAAAAGATTGAGCGTGATGGCATTGAGGGTATTACCCCTCATGGCCTCGGCCAGTTCCTCGCCTACCAGTTCCGAGCGTTTCAGGCCCACGACGACCGTAGGAAACCCCTTGCGTTCCAGCCAATTGAGCAGATAGCTGATCTGGGTGGATCGTCCCGCCCCGTCCGAGCCCTCAATCACGATCAAGTTTCCCTTCAACAGGGAGGGATCAATGTTCGGGAGCCCCTTGCCGTAGAATCGTTTAGTCCTCATGCTCTCACCCCGCGCTTTAATTTGAACAGTTTCAAATCGATTTGTTTCTTGACGATGTCCCTCATCTTGGCCTGCTGTTCTTCGGAAGGATCCGTCGCGTCGATCAACTCGGCCGGAAACTCCTTGAAGATCCGCCCGTACTCCTCGTAAATTTTACCCTGGAATATTTTGAAGGATTCGTAGGGATCCTTGGAGAAGTTGAGGTCCATTCCCGCCTCGTGGTATTTCAGCATGGGGCGCCCCTCCAAAATTCTGCCCAAGGC
>CAZUXW010000086.1:0-5641 GCA_964624625.1 uncultured bacterium | reverse complement strand
AACCGGACTCCTTTGCTCAATGTAGGCCGCATGTTTTCGCGGAATATGTCGTCAACTCTTGACGGTAAACTTAACCTTGAAAACTTTTTCGAAAAGATCGCATTTTTTCAACAAGGACCACTTTTCCAGGAGCATGTTGCCCTGGCCGATCAATTTTACCGAGAAGTGGGGCCGCTTGAATTGGATGCGGAATTCCTGCACTTTGGAGGAGTGGTCGTGATCCATGGCGTCGGCGATACGCAAAAGGGCGGCCAGTTTTAGGACGACGATCCTGTCGCGGGGGATCAGGAGCCGGTAGTTCTCGTGGGATAGTTTCGGAAGGGCCTTCCGGTGGTACCGGGAGATATTGGCGATCAGCTCCACCTGTTCCGGCTTGAGCCCGATGATGGGAGAGGATTTAATCAAGTAGTAGGAATGTTTATGGTGGGCCGCGTAATTGACGAATTGGCCGATGTCGTGAAGCTGGGCCGCCGCTTCCAGCAGAAGCTTAAACTCGTCGCCCAGGCGGTGGAGTTTTCGGGTTTTGTCGAACAAATCCAGCGAGAGGCGGGTGACCGTATTGGCGTGGGTTTCGTCGTAGGAATATTTCAAACCCGTTTGGCGGACCGCGCCGAGGACCTCGTCGCGGTGGACGGGTTTCTTGCCGGTCAGGAGTTCGGAAACCATGTCGACCAAAAGGCCCTCCTTGACTCCCACGTGGGGAATATAGACCCGGCTGACCTTGGCGGATTCCATGATTTTTTGCAATACGATTGAGGCTGGCAGAATGACATCGGCGCGGTCGGGCCTTAAACCGAGCTTTACGATTCGCTCGTCGTAGGATAGTTTCCTCAGCCTTGTGATCAGGCGTTCCAATTCGGCCGCGGTTACGTAAGAAGGTTCCTTGACGTGAAGGAGCTGTTCCTTGAGGTCCGCCAGGGCGTCCAGGTTGCCGCCCGTACCGACACAAACGTCGATCTTCTCCCCGGGGATTTTTTGGTTGAACCTCTTCCGGGCAGCCTCGGTGTATTCCTGGACCATTTGGTTGAATTTATTTTCGCCGTATTTTTTCTGCTCCAACACCTGCAGGAGCCGGACCGCCCCCATTTGGAAACTCTCCGCTGCCAGGATCTTGCTGTTGCGGGCCAGGGTGATTTCAACACTTCCGCCGCCGATGTCGATCAGCATGGCGGTCTTGCCTTCCAATGTGATTCTCTTGGAAACAGCCAGGTAAACCAGCAGGGCTTCCTCCTCGGAGCTGATGGTTTTTAATTCGATGCCGGAAGCTTGGTGGATTTTTTTGATGAAAGCGTCGCGGTTCCGCGCTTCCCGCAGGGCGCTGGTGGCGACCGCGCGGGTCTTGACCACTTGGTGCTGCGAAATAATCTCCTTGAAGCGCCTGAAGGCCTCAATGGATTTTTGGGTGGTAGCCTTGGAAATGGAGCCTTTGGTGAAAACGTCCTGGCCCAGTCGGACCGGTTCCCTCATATCCTCCACCACGTGGAGCTTCCGGTTATGGTCCATGAAACCGATGGCCAGCCTCATGGCGTTGGAGCCCACGTCGATCGCGGCGAGAGTCGGCATAAAATCCTCTTAATTTTGGGGTTAACCTTTGTCGAGGCAAGGTTGCAGCGGAACAGACTCCCTAGTTTGAAGGGTTGACTTTATAAGTCAATCCCCTAAACCGGGGTAAATTGTTTGTTAAAAACCAAACAAAGGGCCGGTTTTAGCCGTTTTCTTCGGTTTTGGGCCGTCGTAAAACCCTTTTTTGGGCGGGAATCAAGCCGAAAGGCTGTCCGAGAGATTGTCCGTCTCGTTTTCCAGCTGAATTCTCGCGGCTTCCAGCCTTTTCTTTCTTTCACTGGTCATCTTGGGGAATTCAAGGCCCAGGTGGCTGATGGTTCCCGTCAGGATGTCCGCCACCAAAGTCCTGGAAGCCCACTTGTGGTTGGAGGGAATGATGTACCAGGGAGCCCACTCGGTGGAGGTGGCGGCCAAGGCGTCCTCGTATGCCCTCATGTAATCGTCCCAATAGGCCCTTTCCGGCAAATCGGAGTCGGAAAATTTCCAGTGCTTTTCCGGGTTGTTCAGCCTGGCCAATAGTCTTTGGCGCTGCTCATCCTTGGACATGTGCAGGTAAAATTTTAGGACGATGATGCCGTTACGGGTCAGGTGTTTCTCGAAATGGTTGATGTCGCTGTATCGGTGCTTCCAAATATTTTCCCCCTTCACGCCGGGCGGGAGTTTCTGGTGGTCCAGGTATTCGGGATGAACCTTCACCACCAGCACATCCTCGTAATAAGACCGGTTGAAAATGCCGATCCGGCCCCGCTGGGGAAGGGCCTTCATGTAACGCCATAAGAAGTTATGGTCCAACTCGTCAGGCGTGGGTTTCTTGAAATTGTGGACCTGGCATGCCTGTGGATTTAACCCCGACATGACATGGCGGATGATCCCGTCCTTGCCCGCCGCGTCCATGGCTTGAAGGATGACAAGAACCCCATAAGTGTCCGAAGCCCAGAGAAGATTTTGGGCCTCGGCCAAGTTTCCTAAATTGCGGTTCAGGATTTTTTTAGCCAGTTTTTTGACCCGTTCCTCTCCGAAACGGTCCAGCAGGTCCTTGTGGGAAGCCCAGCCAGGGTCCAGATTTTTCAAATAAAGGGGTTTGCCGGGCTTTACGATAAATTTATTCAGGAAGTTCTTTTGGATCATGAGACGGCTCCTCAAGGGAATGGCGAGCATTATGTAAGAGATTGGGGCCGTTGGGGCGACGAAACGAAAGGTTTTACCTAAAAGTTACAAATCGAACCAAGAATGGGCGGGTTTATTCCCGGGCAAAATCCAAAAGCGCTTATCGGCGGGGTCCTGTTCAGGGGCCTTGGGTTGACCTCTTATTATTTTCCCGGAAGCCCTGATAGTCCAATAGCACTTGGTCCGCGTAACCTAAAGCGATCGCGACGGTCTGCATTCGGAAGCGTGACTTGTCGCCCTTGATGCTCTCGAACGCCTTTTTGGCGAAAGAGTCCCTGGTTCGGCAATGGGCACGGGCCAGGATGGCGCCCAATTGGTAAGAGGCGTCCTCGTCCAGCAAACCCGGCGGCATATGGGCACGATAGGGGCTTCTTTCCCGGACTGAAAATTCCTCATCCTTCAAATCCAGCCGCCCTAACCAGGGATCCGTATGGCGGCTCAAGGCGCGGCTTGCCAAATCCACCCGGAGGGATTGGCTGTCACCGCAGAATTCACGGGTTTTGCGGCGGGCCTTTTTGGGTAAATATTCCCAAGGACTGGGAGTCAATTGCCGCTTGATGTCCAAGATTCGATAGGGATCCGCGCCGTTGTCTTTCACGCGGATTAGGGCGTAATAACGGTGGAGGCCTTCGGAGCCGACCCCGCTGTTGAGGCGGCGGGTTATATCCTGGATCTCGAACATCCTGGGTTTTTCCATCGGCCAATGCTTTAGCTCATGGGCGTAGGCCAGCAGGGCCTTCTCTATTTTTTTGACGGATTCAATGGGGAGCGGTTCCAGGTCGGGATTGCCCTGGACCTTGAATCGAAGCCCCCCCTTGCCGGCCTTGGTCCAACGGTCCAGCATGGCGGGAAATCCCTGGTGCTTTTTGGTATGGGAAAGAAAGTGGCGGAGGGAGGAGGAAGCCTGTTCCTCGTCCCAGGGTCCATAACGAACGTTCTCGTACCAGCGGCAGCTTTTCAACTCCCGCCAATAACCCTTGGCGCAGGATTCGGCCAAGCGGGCCGCGTTTCGGGAATTTTTTTTATTTTCCCTGCAGGCCAAGACCAGGCTGGTCGCGAGCCGCCAAAGGTCCATTTGGAAGTCGGCGATGACGCTTTCATCGAAATCGTTCAAGTCGTAAACCAGCCGGCCGGTGGAATCGGTGAAACTTCCCAGGTTATCGCAATGGAGATCGCCGCAGATCCAGATCCTGGTTCCCTTGCCGCCGCCAAAGGTGTTGATCAAATCACATCCGCCGAAATCAAACCAAAAGAGGTGGTTGGTTCCTCGGAAGAAGTGGAGGGGGGACTGGGATAATAGTGAAAATTTTCGGGCCCTGAATCGGGGCTCCAATTTTCGGTTAAAATGGCGGATTTGATCCCTGACCCAGGCTTGCCGGGCTAGGGGAGGTTGGGAGGACCCGTCATCGTTCAAGCGGAAGGGTTGCACGGACTGATTGTACAACAATGGCACGGCGAGGCGCCCTGAGCCAATGCAAATAAATTGTTACATTTTAATCAGTCGTCAGGCTGGGGCTCGGACGACCGCAGCGCGGGAACACAGGATTTGCTTTACTCCTGCTTCTTAATTCACCGGTAGGCCAATTCCATGTCAAATGAGGAGATTAAGCCCAAAGGGAATGGAACCCTTCCATAACCCTCCTCGTTTTCCATCGTTTTCAACCTCAAGTTTCGGGGGACAGGAAAGGAAAGAGGGGTTAAAATCACCTGGTTCGTCTTGGGACTCTGGGTTCGAAAGGAAATTAACCATGAAAAAAATCATCGCGCTTTTATCGCTGGCTTTTTGGGTGATGGGCTCAGGATTGACGCACGCCGACCTGGGTGCCGGTATGGGGAATCCATCCGCGAAGACGATGGTGAAAAAGGGAAAGGCAGCCTTGAAGGCGGGAAGGCTCGAAGAAGCCTTTGATTGGTTTTTAAGAGGCGCGAAAAAAGAGGACCCTGAGGCCGAGAACATGGCCGGCAAGTGTTATGAAAACGCCCTGGGGACCCCGAAAAGTGAAGCTGAGGCCGCGACCTGGTATAAGAAGTCGGCCTTGCAGGGCTTCCCCGACGGCGAAAACAACATGGCCAATTGCTACATGCATGGCATCGGGACAAACAAGGACGATTTATACGCATTTAAGTACTATCACCAGGCTGCCACCCACGGCAGCGCTGCCGCGGCATATAACCTGGGTTATATATATGAGGGCGGGGTCGGAGTCCCCAGAAACATGGACGCAGCGAAGCACTTCTATCATATGGCCGCGAAAAAAGGCTATACCTTGGCTCAAAGCCGGTTGAGGCAGTTGGAAAGGTAGAGAGGCGGCTGTTAACGGTTAGCCGTCAATCGGCAGTTGAGGCCGGTTTTACTGACGGCTGACTGCTGGTTTTCGATTTTGCCTCTTTTAGTATTTCCTCAAGTTTAATCACCTCTTTACACTCCTGAAACAAGTATTAACTACCCTAATTATCCCTTATCCGGAATCGCTACGCTATTTCGGACAAGCGGGAAAAGAGGGTAGGCAATGGTTCAGCAATTCATCCAACAAGTCAATCATTGGGACATCCGTGTTTTTGGCAGGGTGTTCGGCGACGCTCACCGCAAGGCTTGGAAGAAGTTTTTTTACGTCCTCTCCCGCAGCGCGGACAGCTATTCCTGCGCCCTCATGGGGCTCATCTGGATTTTAGCCAAACCCTCCACCGCGCCCTTTGTCACGGCTGGCCTCTTTGCCTTCGCCATGGAACTTTGCCTTTATTACATCATTAAAAAGAATATCAAGCGTCCCAGGCCCTATCGAAGATTGGCGGGGATCCAATGCCTGATCGTTCCTCCGGATGAATTCAGCTTTCCTTCCGGCCATACGGCCGGGGCTTTTCTCATGGCCAGCTTGATTTCAGCGGCTTTTCCGGCCCTTGCGGCTGGAGC
>CAZUXW010000085.1:0-10968 GCA_964624625.1 uncultured bacterium | reverse complement strand
ATGACCGTGTCCACCACGTCCTCGATGGTTTTGGGGTTGCCGTAAAAGCTGGGGGTCGCGGGAATCAAATGGGCGCCTGCCAAGGTGAGGAGTTCCATGTTCTTGATTTGGATCAGGGACAATGGTGTTTCCCTGGGAACCAATATCAGCTTGCGGCGTTCCTTGAGAAAAACCTCCCCGGAACGGGTAATGAGGTTGTCCGCGATGCCATGGGCTAATTTTCCAAGGGTCGTGGTAGAGCAAGGGATGACGACCATGGCTTCGAATTTGTTGGAACCGCTGGCGGAAGGAGCCGTTAAGTCCCTCTCGTCCCATTCCTTCACATGGGGAGGCAGGTTGAGCCCTCCCTCGTGGGAGGCCACGATCCTGGCGGCCGAGGAAACGACCACGTGGACTTCCCAATCATCATAGGGTAAATGCTGGAAAAACCTCCTGGCATAGATCGTTCCCGAAGCCCCCGACACCGCCACAAATATCTTTTTTGTTTTATGTGTTTTCGTTTCTTCCAATTTCTAACTCCTAACTACAAATTACTAATTATTTTTTTGTTCCCATCACGCTGACCGCAACGCCCATGGTTCGGTTTTCGGAGGCAACGTCCTTGAAGCCGCACTTTTCCATCAATTGTTGGAACTCCTTAAGGGATTGGAAATTTTTGGCCGTGCGTTGGAGATAGTCATAGGCCTCTTTATTGTTGGAAATAGCCCCGCCCCTCATCGGCACGATCGTTCCGACATAAAAAGTATAGGCCAACTTGGCGATGAATCCCGCTGGTTTGAAGAATTCCAGGATCACGGCCTTTCCGCCCGGCTTCAATACCCTGGCGATTTCCTTTAATCCCGCTTCCACCGAATCCAGGTTCCGGACGCCGAAACCGCAAACCACCGCGTCAAAGGCCATATCATGGAAGGGAAGTTTCAAAGCGTCCGCCTCGATGAAGTCAAAACCGGACTGGGAGCCAGCCTTGTCCTTGGCCAATTTCAGCATAGGTTTGGAAAAATCAGCCAATGCCACCTTGGCGCTTGGAACCAGTTCCTTAACCGCCAGGGCGAAGTCCCCCGTGCCGGCGCAAAGGTCCAGCACCATTTTGGGAGCGAAGCCGTCTTTCGTCATCTGCTTGACCGAGTCCTTGCGCCACTCGATATCCTTGTTAAAGGACAGGACGTGGTTGGCCTTGTCGTAGGTCGGCGCGATATTGGAAAACATGGTTTGAATTTGCTGGCTCATTTAAACCCTTTCAAAAAGATTGAACCGCAGAGTTACACGGGGTGAATCGAGTAAATCATTTTAAGAATGAATTTTTTTGCCTTACTCTGTGTAACTCCGTTAACTCTGTGTTTAAATTATTTGACTAATCCGTATTTTTTCAGCAGCGGCAGTACCTTGGACTCAACCGGGGCATCCATCGTCAATTCATCCGGCCAGTCCCGGTGGAAGCCCTCTTCTTTCCATTTTTTCGTCGCGTCAATGCCCAGCTTGCCGCCCCAGCCCCACATGGGCGAGGTATGGTCCAACACGTCCAAGGGCCCCTCGGTGATCACCACGTCCCTTTTGGCGTCCATGCAGTTCCCTACCCGCCACAAGACCTGGCCATAATCATGGACATTGGTGTCCTTATCCACGATGACCAACATTTTATTCAGCATCATCTGTCCCAAACCCCAAAGAGCGAACATGACCTTGCGGGCGTGCTGGGGAAATTGCTTGTCGATGGAAACGATGGCGAGATTGTGGAAGATTCCCTCCACCGGCAAATCCATGTCCACCACCTCGGGCAGTATTTTCTGCAGAATGGGCAGGAACAAACGCTCGGTGGCCTTGCCTAAATAGCCGTCTTCCATGGGGGGCTTGCCCACGATCGTCGTGGGATAAATCGGGTTTTTTCGATGGGTGATACAGGTCACATGAAAAACCGGATATTGGTCCGCCAGGCTGTAATAGCCCGTATGGTCCCCAAAGGGCCCTTCCAGGCGCCGCTCGCCCGCTTCCACATAGCCTTCCAGGATGAAATCGGCGTCCGCGTTCACCATCAGGTCCACCGTCTTGCACTTCACCAACTCCACTGGTTTCTTGCGGAGGAATCCGGTGAAGAGCAGCTCGTCAATGCCGTCGGGCAAGGGAGCGGTCGCGGCGTAGGTCAGGGCCGGGTCTCCGCCCAAAGCCACAGCGACTTCCAAACGCTTGCCCATCTTTTCGGCTTTGCGATGGTGGCCGGCCCCATGGTGGTGGACTTGCCAATGCATTCCGGTGGTTTGCTTGTCGTAAATTTGGATCCGATACATGCCGATATTACGGACTCCGGTTTCCGGGTCCTGGGTATAAACCAGGGGCAGGGTAATGAAGCGCCCCCCGTCCTGGGGCCAGCATTTTAGGACGGGCAAAGTGGAAAGATCAGGGTCCTTCTCAATGACTTCCTGGCAGGCGCCCTTGGAAACCTCGACCGGGGGGAACTTGGCGATATCGGCCAGCTTCGGCAGGAATTTTAATTTATCCACGAAGCCCTTGGGAGGCTTTAACTCCATCAATTCCTTGATAGCGATAGCGTGTTCTTCCAGGTTGTCCACTCCCAAGGCCCAGCTCATGCGCTGATAGGAGCCAAAAGCGTTGATCAGGAGCGGATAGGAACTGCCTTTGGGTTTTTCAAACAGCAGGGCCTTGCCTCCCCCGGGGGATTTGGAGACCTTGTCCACGATGGCGGTGATTTCCAGGACCGGGTCCACTTCATCCTTAATCCGGATGAGCTCGCCTTTTTTCTCGAGGAATTCAATAAATTCGTTTAAGGAAGCGTAGGCCACGGAATGTCCTTGAATAATATTTTAGCCACAGGTGTCCCACAACTCTTTGATTGGTTTTGGGACTATACCGCTATCCTTAGAAAATTCCAAAAAGATAAGCGGCATGAACACGGATTAACTCAGATATCGGATAGTTAAAGAGGAAAAGTCATTCTATGCCATGGGCCTTTTCATCTCAACGGCCCTTTTGAGGGATCGTTGGATCAGAAAAGCCCCGAAAACCACAAGCAATCCACCCAAAGCCGGGGCCCACAGCCATCTTAAACTGGGTTGGAGATAGAGATTGAACCAAGCCGTGTAGCTGACCGCCCAGCCCACCGTCATGAGGAACCTGGCGGACCTGGGCCCCCAGGCTGGTTCCATCCAGCCGGTGGCGTAGCCTGCCATGGAAAAACCAACGCCAAAAAGATGAAGATAGGCCGTGTGTTTGATGAACATCTCCGCCCTGTCGCCCAGGTTCACCATCATGGCCAACCAAACAAAGCACCAAAGAACCAGCCACAGGACGGAAAGCAGGGCCGCCCCATGGGACAGAGCGAGAAGCCGAACCTTGCCCTGTTCCAGCCATTGTTCTTTCACCGAGAGCAGCAACAACCCCGCGAGGGGGATGAATCCAAACAAGATGGCGGTACTGGCCCAGCTTGCCTGGTTCTGCCGCAAGGATCCCGCCAGGGGCTCCTCGAAAAAAATACCCAGGCAGCCCAAAACCCCCAGCGCGCCCAGCCGGTAGATCCCAAGGGACGGTTTCATTCTTCCTCAATCTTTTTCTTTTTTTTAACCGGAGGAAAAACAGTCGGATAAAAAACCCTCACCAGGAAAAGCCCATTGGGCGGAAGGGTTGGCCCGGCGTTTTTTCGGTCCTTCGATTTTAATATGGCCTGGATCTCTTCCGGCTTGAATTTTCCGATTCCGGCGTAAACCAAGGTGCCTGACAGGATTCGGATCATTTGGTGGAGGAAGGATTTTCCGGTATATTCCAATATCACATCGGTCCCCCGTTTTTTGATCTCGATCTTATGGATCGTCCTTTTCGGGTCCGCCCACTTGCCCAAGCTGCCGCGAAACGAGGTAAAATCATGGGTTCCCAATAAAAATCCCGCGGCTTTCCTCATGGCGTTGAGGTCGAGGGGAAGCCGGATCAGGTGGTAATGGTTGTGGTCGAAAACCGTGTAGTCACGGCTGTTGCGGATGACATAGCGGTAGAGCTTGCCCGAGGCGTGGTAGGTGGCGTGAAAATTCGGGGAAACTTCCCTGGCTTGGACCACGCGGATGTCGTGGGGAAGAACATAGTTGAGGATTTTATTGATTTTCGCCGGAGGAAGACTGGAACTGGTGTGAAAGTTGGCGGTCTGGCCCAGCGCGTGGACCCCCGCGTCCGTGCGGCCCGCCACAAGCAAGTCCACCGGATGCCCGCAAATTTTCCGGAGGCGGTCCTCCAAAGTGCCTTGGACCGTCTCCGCCTGGGGCTGCTTCTGCCAGCCCGAATAGGCGGTGCCGTCATACTCGATCGTCAAGCGTAGGTTGCGGGTTTTCAATGGAACCTGGCCTTAGTAATGGCCTTCCCTCAAAACCCGGAGGCCGTTCACCGCTTCCGGCTGGCAGGAGTTGAGGGCCAAGGCCTGCTCATAGGCCTTCTTCGCGGCGGCGTATTTTTTCAGGATTAAATTGGCGTCCCCCACTTTTCCGTACAAATAGGGAATCTGGTTCGAGTTTTTCGCCTCTTTTTTCAGGGCCTCCTCAAACCGCTGGACGCCTTCGGCAGGGTTGGTCAGGACGAGAAGCCCGTTGGAAGCCTCGGTCTGCTGGGGATTGATGCCCAAGGAAGTGCGGTAGCTGGATTCGGCGTCCTGGTAATCCTTCGAGTCGAAGAAGGCGTCGCCGATCTTGGCGTAAGCGTAGGCGTTGCCAGGTTCCCGGCGGATCGTTTCCTGGTAGTTATTGATGGCGCCGACCGGGTCTCCCAGGGTCAGGTATGACTCGGCCAACATCATGTAAATGCGGGGCAGGGTTTGGGGCTGGCGGTACTTCAGGGCGTTGGTAAAACTCCAACGGGCGATATCCGGCATCTTGTTCATGAGCGCGAAATAACCGGAGAAGTCATGGCCGATGCCGTAGGAATCCTTCATCACATCGGTGTATTCATCCCAATAGCCCCGGTCCGGCTCGTCCATGTACCGTAAACGGTAGGTGTCCCAATAGGTGTTCAACCGCGCGGAAGTGAAATCAAAATCCAGGTTTTTGGTCTTGATCATCCGCCAGAGGAATCCCTCGGGAAGGGAGGGGTTTTTATCCCTCATCCAGGGAGCGGTGAAGATGTTGGTGAAATAAAAGGACCGGTCGTTGGCGTGGGTCTCGATCATGTTTTGCACGACCGTTTCCGGGCGGATGTCCTGCCCCACCGGAACCTTGAGAAAGGGCCACCGGGCGAAAAGGGGGTCCCGGTACCAGTCATAGGGGATCAACTGCATCGTGAAGCTGACGACCTTGGGGCGCTTGCCCTCGACGAATTGAAGGTACCAAAGGGGAAGAATATCGATGTCCCCGTTGCAGAGGATGACCGCGTCGTCATTGACGGTTTTGAGCATATTCACGCCCTCATCGTAGGAACTGACGTAGCGGCTTTGATCGTTCGCCTGGTAGTTCAGCAGCAAGGGCATAAGGGCGAAACTCAGGCAAAAGGCGCTGGTGTAGAGGGGTACCATGTGAAAGGGCCATTCCCTGGCGACCCACTCGCAAAGCCCCGCGATCCCCGCGGCGGCGAAAATGCACATCATGAGGAATACGGGCGTGAAGAAGTTATCCAGGGTCCATTGGTAGCCTTCCAGGGGATTGTTGAAAAGCAGGACCCCCATGAAGACGCCGCTTCCGAAAAAGAAGATGCCCATGGCGGTCGGCCATTGCTTCTTCTTCCAAAGCCACAGGAAACCCCAAACCGCCATCGCGGCCAGGACAAAGGTAAAGACATCCCCGAATTGGTTATGGGCATGAAACCAAAAGCGCTTGAGGTTCCTCACGATGGTCGTCCAGGAACGGACATCCCCCACTCCCTTGTAGCCCTCGCGAAGGACGGTTCCCACCAGGCGGCCGAGCGTCTGGGGATTCCACCAATTAATGAGGGGTCCCTGCGTCGCCCGGATGGGAAGATAGGCGTAGATGGACACGGAGAGGATCATGCAATTGAGGCAGCGGATGAGGTTTAAAACACCGAAAGCCGAAATCACGTTCCTAAAATTTTCCCATAAGTCAAACGGCCTTAGCCGGACCAGGTTCCTCAAAAAGGAGGACAAGGCCACCCTTTTTTGGCTGGCCAAAAAGAACCAAAGATAAGCCGGCGCCATGACGATCTGGTTGGGCCAATGGTGGGCCAGGCTCAACCCGTAGAGAAACCCCATCAGGAGGAACGACTTGATGAACCATCCGTTTTCCCGCATTTTGAAGAAAAGAAAAAGCATGCAGGCTGAAAGGAGGGTATTGAGGGTGTAGATGCCGCCCTTGGCCCCGCAGGCTTGGAACCATTGCTGGTAGGAAAAAGCGAAGGTCAAGGCACCGAAGAGGGCCGGAATTTCCCAAATCCAGGGTCCTGGTTTTTGGTCCTCGGGAACAATCTCCGCCGGCTCGGCCGGGTCGAAAATGCCCCTGAACAGCATCTTGAGCACCCAGTAAATGACCACGACCGCGAAGGTACCTGTGACCATGGAATTGAAGGTCAGGCGCATCATGGGCTGGCCTAGGGGCAGAAGGCAGCTCACCCTTCCCCAAAGGGTATGCAGGGGATATCCGGGGGAATGGCTGATGGTGAGCAGGTCGCAAACCATGATGGTTTCGCCCGAGTCGTTAATATTGAAACTGGCGCAATGGGTGCGCAGGTAGAAAAAGAGGGTGATGAAAAAAAGAAACGCGGGAATCATAAAAAGGTTTCCTTCAATATCGATTTCAGGCTTCAGCCTATAGCTGTCAAAAAGGCTGACAGCTAATAGCTGAGGACTGAGGCTGAGTTTTTAGGCGTTCGCCTTGGCGACCTGCAGAGCCTTGTCATAATCCGGATGGGTCGTCATTTCCTTCACGTACTCGACGTGCTTGATTTTACCATCCTTACCCACCACAAAGAGCGACCTGGCTTCCAGGCGCAGCTCCTTAATATGGGTTCCATAGGCGTCGCCAAAGGACATTTCCCGGTGGTCCGAGAGGGTGGCGATTTTAATGTTTTCCGCCGTGCAAAAGCGGCCTTGGGCGAAAGGCAGGTCGGCGGAAATGGTGAGGACTTCAACGCCTTCCGGCAGGCTGGCGGCTTCCTTGTTGAAACGGCGGGTCTGCTCGGCGCAGACGCCCGTGTCCAAGGAGGGCGCCACGGACAAGATCAGGGTCTTGCCCTTGTAGTCCGCGAGGGTCTTTTCCTGGAGGCTCCCGGTCAACACCTTGAAATTGGGTGCCGTGTCTCCCACCTTGATTTCAGGCCCCAATAAAGTCAAAGGACCGCCCTTAAACGTTTGTACTCCCTTGCGCTCTTGCATAATTCCTCCTTGAAAATCAGTCGGCAGTTCGCAGTCGACAGTCGGCAGTTAAATCTTTACTGCCAACCGTGAGCTGTCGACCGTCGACTGTTGCTAGATGTGGCCTTGATGCACCAAATACTCAGCGACCAGCATGCCGCCTTTGGCGGCGCCCATCTTGGTATTATGGGAAACCAGCACATACTTAATACCGTTCGGCAAAGCGTGGTCGGCGCGGACGCGCCCCACGGAAGTCAACATCCCGCCCTCGCGGTCGCGGTCCAGCCGGGGCTGGGGCCGGAAGGGATCCTCGGTCACATCGATTAAACGCGAGGGGCAGGTCGGGAATTTCAGGGCCACGAAATCCTTTCCGAAATCCCTCAGTACCTTTTTGATATCGTCGACCGTAGCGTGTTTTTTCATCGAGACATAAATAGCTTCGGTATGGCCTTCCAACACGGGAACCCTGGTACAGGTGGCCGATACCGGGAAGGGAGCCGGGGCCACAGTTTCCCCCACGATGGAGCCGAGGATTTTTTGGGTCTCCTTCTCGACCTTTTCTTCTTCCTTGGGAATATAAGGAACCACGTTATCGATGATATCCAGTCCGATCACCCCGGGGGAGCGGCCCGCTCCCGAGCAGGCCTGCATGGAGGTCATGATGACCTGCAGGACCCCGAAAGCCTCATGAATCGGTTTCAAGGTCATGGCCAATCCCATCGTGGTGCAATTGGGGACGGGCGTCACAAACCCCTTCCAGCCGCGGTTCTTTTTTTGAACCGCGATGAGTTTATCGTGGTCCAGGTTCACCCCGGGAATGAAGATGGGAACATCAGCCTCATAGCGGAACGCCGAGGCCGTGGAAACCACCGGCGTGGTTTTCGCGTAGCGCGGCTCCAAATCCTTGGCCGCGTCCGATTCAACCGCGGTGAAGATCAAATCAACTTTGGTGGCGTCCAGTTTGGCGGCGTCCTCCACTTGGATCTTGGCGTAAGCCGGATCCAAGGGCTCTTGGCAATACCAGCGGAAGGCCCCATGGGCGTCGGTGATCGCGTCCTTAAATATTTTTCCCGCGGACCGCTCGGAAGCGGCGAGGGCCGTGACCTCGAAATAGGGATGGCCCGAGAGGGACGCCAGGAACTGCTGGCCCGCCACTCCGGTGGCTCCAATGACGGCGACTTTTTTCTTTTTCATGGAAATTCCTTGAAAAATTGGTTAAGAGAACAGAAAGGATAGCATATTTGGAATGAGTTTCAATGCTTCAAAGGCATCTCTCACCCCGAAGGTCGCCAAGATCACGAAGTAAAATCTTTTGTTTTCGCTAAAATCCCAATGCTTTGCTTCGTGCTATTGTGGCCTTCGTGGATAAATTTGGGTTTTAAAGGTTATGGGATTTCGGTCTTGCCGCTGGCCTCATATTTCTTTTTGCCGACATTGACGTCAATAAAACAAAGATAGGTCGCGGGCGGGAGGGACTTTTGATTATCGTCTTTCCCGTCCCAGGTGAAATCATGGGATCCGGCGGTTAAGTAATCGGTATTTTCATCCCGGTTAAAGTTGAATTCCCGGACCATCCGAAATCCGCTGGTATAAATTTTGAGGTAAGCCTCGTCCGCCGGGATCGTGGTTCCCCATGAAAAATTGACTTTGCCTTGGGCGTCCGGCTTGGGGGAAACGGAAAACTTAAAGACGCCTGGCGTGGAGGTATAGGTGGGGGTAAAGGTTACCGTGAGGGTCGGGGTTGGGGAAATGGTCGGCGTCGAGGTCGGGGAGCAGGTAGGCGTGGAAGTCGGTTGTAGGGTGCCGGTTGAGGTGATCGTGGGTGTTTGGGTTTGAGTCGGGGTGGAAGTCGGGGTGGATGAAAGAGTGCTGGTGAAGGTCATCGTGGGGGTCCCAAGGGGGGTTGAGGAGGCCGTCGGCGCGGGGCTGTTGAGGACTGAGGGGACCTGATCGGCGGTCCTTCCCTGGGCCGCGCCGGACCATAAAAGGAGCGCGAAAACCCAGGAGTGTTTATGATTTAGTGTATCCATCCCAATTTACTTCACTTCCCGGACGACCGCGTCTCCCATTTCCCTGCAGGAAACCGCCTTCTCGCCCTTCTTCGCCAGATCGGCTGTGCGAAGGCCATCCCCTAAAACTTTTTTCACGGCTCTTTCAACCGCTTCCGCCTCTTTTAGACGTTTGAAACTGTATTGCAGCATCATGGCCACCGATAAAATCATGGCCAAGGGATTCGCCTTGCCCGTTCCCGCGATATCGGGGGCGGAGCCGTGGGAGGGCTCAAAAAGCCCCACTTTCCCTCCTAGGGAAGCGGAGGGCAGCATTCCCAGCGAACCGGTCAGCATGGAAGCCTCATCGGAAAGAATATCACCGAACATATTGGTCGTGACCATGACGTCGAAAGATTTCGGCTTGAGAATCAACTGCATCGCCGCGTTATCCACGATCTGGTGCTCGAAAGCCACGTCCGGGTAATTTTTGGCGGTCTCTTCCGCCACATCGTGCCAAAGACGGGAGGATTCCAGGACGTTGAACTTATCCACGCTGGTAACCTTCTTGCGCCGCAGACGGGCCAGCTCGCAAGCCAAGGAAACGATGCGCTCCACCTCGGGGGTACGGTAAATTTCGGTGTTCACCCCGTACCGGTCCTTCCCTTCCCCGTGGATGCCCCTTGGCTCGCCGAAATAAATGCCGGAAATAAGCTCGCGGACAATCAACATATCCACGCCGTCGATGATTTCGGGCTTCAGGGTGGAGGCATCCTTGAGGGCGTCGAAAAGCTTGACCGGGCGCAGGTTGGCGTAAAGGTCCAAACCCTTCCGCAGGCCGAGAATACCCGCTTCCGGACGCTTCTTATTCTCGATCTTGTCCCACTTGGGTCCGCCCATGGGGGCCTTCAAGACCGCCTGGGCTTTCCGGCAAGCCTCCAGCGTATGATCCGGCAGGGGGTTGTCGAACTTATCAATGGCGATCCCGCCCGCGTCCTGGGGCTCGTATTCGAACTTATGCCCGAACACTTCCCCGACCCGGTCAAGGACCTTTTTGGATTCCTCGCAGATTTCCGGCCCGATGCCGTCCCCCGCGAGAACCACAATGTTAAAATTCATGACAACTCCCGAAAGGTTTCAGGTTCCAGGCGCCGGATCCAGATTTTTTTCTGGAGACCGGAGCCTTGTCCCTGGTACCTGCTTTTAAAGTTTAATGCCCTTCATGGCGCTGAAGGCGGCCTTGGCGCTTTTCTTTTCGTGCCGAAGAAGAAGCTTGTTGACCCCGTTCAAGTAGGCCTTAGCCGAAGCCTCGATCACGTCGGTGGAAACTCCCCGGCCGTGCACCTCATCCCCATTCACCGAAAGGGACACAGTGACTTCACCTTGCGCGTCACGGCCCTGGGTCAGGGATTTCAAACTGTAGTTTTCCAGCTTGCCCTTGAACCCCGTGGCGCGGTCGATGGCGTTGAAAACCGCGTCCACCGGTCCGTCGCCGGTCGCCGCTTCCTGCGTCTCCACCTCGCCCTTTTTCAGCTTCAAGGTGGCCGTGGGCAGGGTGGTATTCCCCGCCGAAGTGTGAAGGTAGGTCATTTGGTAGATCTCGCTGGAGGAGAATATTTTCTCCTCAATCAAGGCCTCGATGTCCTCGTCATAGACGCTTTTTTTCTTGTCCGCCAGGTCCTTGAACTTGGCGAA
>CAZUXW010000084.1:0-11053 GCA_964624625.1 uncultured bacterium | reverse complement strand
CCAATAGTCCTACCGCCACTCCAACGGCCACCTCTACCAAGACCCCGACGGCTACGCCCTCGTATACGCCTACCCCCACCCTGTCCGACACACCCACGAAGAGCCCTACGGCTACACCGACCGCCACCGCTACCAAGACCCCCACTGCGACGCCCTCAAACACGCCCTCCCCAACCTTGACGGACTCGCCAACCAACAGCCCCACTGCCACCCCGACGGCCACCGTTACGAAGACCCCCACCGCGACGCCCTCAAACACCCCCACGCCAACCTTAACGGACACGCCAACCAACATCCCAACTTCCACCCCGACGGCCACCGCCACCAAGAGTCCTACCGCAACACCCTCGAACACACCTTCTCCCACCTTGTCCAACACACCGACAAATAGCCCTACCGCGACCCCAACGGCATCCTCCACCAAAACCCCGACCGCGACGCCTTCGAACACACCCACGCCAACTTTATCGAGCACCCCAACGAATACGCCTTCCAACACGCCAAGCCCGACTCTTACGGCCACACCCTCGGCTACCCCGACCAATTCTTCCACCGCTACACCCTCCAACAGCCCAACCGCCACCGCCACCAAAACCCCAACGAGAACTCCGACCCATAGCCCGACCCCGACCCCCACGGCATCGCCCAGCCCGACCCCCACCAACAGCCCCACGGATACGCCAACGGCAACAACTACCAAGACCGCGACACTGTCGCCGACTCAAACCCCCAGCGGGACGCCGACCTCCACCCCTACCGCGACGCCTTCCTTTACGACGACCAACTCCCCGACCCCTTCCGTCACGAATACGATGACGAACAGCGCGACCTTAACGGTTACGCGCACCTTCACCATGACCGCCACGAATTCCGCGACCGCCACGCCTACATCCTCCGCGACCAATACCTTTACCCCGTCAGCCACCTTTACGCCGTCCTTTACCCACAGCCCTACCTTCACTCCCACCATCACCTACACCCCCACCATCACCGCGACCTTCACTCCCACCGGTTCGGATACGGTGACTCCGACTCCCAACCTGTCCCTGGTGCTGGACGACAACTTCTTTAATCCCAGAACCAAGCCTTTGGGAATGGATGTGAAGGTGGACAGCGCGGGGGAAGTGAAGGTGATGGTCTTTAACATGGCAGGCGAGCAGGTGGTAAAACTATTGGACCAAAACGAGGGCGCGGGGAACTACCGGGTTTTCTGGGACGGCCGGAACCAAAACGGAGCCATGGTGGGCAACGCGCTTTATCTTGTCGTCATCACCCAACCTTCCGGAAAATTAATCCAAAAAGTCATCGTCCTCAAATAAAAAAACCGTTCATCGTTTTCGGTTTTTGGCGGGGGGCGGGAGGCCGCCGTCTTTTTATTCAGTTGATTTACGGCCGCCGGGCCTCAACACCGCTTTCGGCTCAAATAAGCGTTTCATTCGCGGGTTTTTTAACTTAAAATTTAAAACTCAAAATTCAAAAATTGATTTTAACGGGGGCATCCATGCGCAGTATGACCGGTTTTGGGCGGGGCTCGGGACAAAGCAAGTCCGCCAGGGTGGTCGCGGAGATCAAGACGGTGAACCACAAGTACCACGACATCTCGGTGAAACTGCCGACCTCCTTCCAATTCATGGAACCCGAAATCCGGGACCTTATCCTGACTTCGGTGACCCGCGGAAAAGTCGATTTTTTCTTGAAGGACCTCTCGCCGGCCAGGAACCGGACGGTTCAAATCAACGAGCAGTTGATCACCGAGTATTTGAAGGCCGCCAAAAAAGCCTCGGCCCGTTTTAAGATCAAGGGGGAGCTGACGGTGGAAAACCTCCTCAGGATGCCCGATGTCCTCTCCGTCGTGGAGGAGGAACGGCAGGAGGGCGAGCAGAAAAAAGCGGTCACTGAAGCCGTCCAGGAAGCCTTGAAGGCCCTGGAAAAAATGCGCCAATCCGAAGGCGCCCGTTTGGGAAAGGACATGCTGGAAAGGGCCAGGGACATCTCCGGCGTGGTCCAGCAGGTCCGCCAGCGCCACAAAGTCATCATGGGAGAAAAGCTCAAGGCGTTCCGGGAAAAGATCGCCGAATTCCTTCCCGCTCCCCTGCAGGACCAGGCCCGGATCTCCACCGAGGAAAGCGTGACGATCCAAAGGCACGACATCGCCGAGGAGCTGACGCGATTGGACAGCCATTTGGAGGCGCTCCGTGAAACCTTGGGGGACAAGGGAAGCGTCGGACGAAAACTCGATTTTCTCATCCAGGAAATGAACCGCGAAGCCAATACGGTTGGGTCCAAATCCGCCGATTCGAAAATGGCCCAAAGCGTAGTCCGGTTGAAGGAACTGCTGGAACAACTGCGGGAACAGATCCAAAACATCGAATAATTGAAAGCCGATTAGGAATTGGGAGTTCGGAGTTGGGAATGACAAGTTTTGAACCGCCCATTCCTAATTATCATCCGGTCTTGAAAGATTAATGTCGGCGAATCCAATGGAGGGAGGACTATGAAACCCCGCGGCTTATTAATCGTTCTCTCCTCGCCTTCCGGCGGCGGTAAAACCACCGTGGCGGGCCGGTTGTTGCGCCGCGACAGGAATATCGTCCGGTCCGTTTCCTGCACTACCCGGAAACCCCGGGCGGGGGAGAAAAATGGAAGGGATTATTTTTTCGTCACCCGGGCCAAGTTCAAGGCCATGGTCGCCCGAAAATCATTCCTGGAGTGGGCGAAAGTCCACGAGAATTTTTACGGCACCCCCCGGGGTTGGGTCGAGGGGAAGCTGCGTTTGGGAAAAGACGTGTTGTTTGTCATCGATGTCCAGGGCGGGATGTCCATCCGGCGCAAGAATCCCCGGTCGGTCCTGGTTTTCTTGAAACCGCCTAGTTTTAGCGAGCTTAAAAAAAGGCTGCTGGGCCGGGGAAGCGACGACCCATCCTCCTTGAAGGTGCGTCTGGGGGACGCCCGCTGGGAAATGAAGGAAGGCCGGCGCTACGCTTATCAAGTCGTGAACGACCGCCTGGCCAAAACGGTGGCGGATGTGGCTAAAATCATTCAAAAAGAGCGCCTTCGACGGTAAAAAGAATGTGTTTTGACGTTACGATTTCGACCTGTTTTGAGTATAATCCACCTCTTTCATAGATATCCCCCTAGGAGAAGTTCATGAGCGAAGAGAAGAAAGTCCAAACGATGGAAAACATCGAGAACAAGTATTTGTCGGTCCTGGCCGCCTCCAAGCGGGCCCGGCAATTGCTGGACCGCGCCGAAAAGCATAACTTGACGGTCGATACGGAAAAGGTAATTCTCCAGGCCTTGAACGAGTTCATGAGCGGCAAGGTCACCTACACGAACAACCCTGTTCCCCCCAAGAAAAAGAAAAAAGAAGAAGACTAATAAAGGCAGCTGACAGCTGACAGCCGCCAGCTGGCAGTTCGAGGCTGATTCGCCATGAATCCACCCGGCAAAAAACCTCGTGTCCTTATCGGCGTGACGGGAAGCATCGCCGCCTACAAATCCCTTGAACTGATCCGCCATTTAAAAACCTTCGCCGAGGTGAGGGTGGTCCTGACCGAGGCCGGTTCCAGGCTGGTGCCTGAAAGCGCGCTCCGCAAGGCCTCCGGTTCTCCGGTTTGGACCAGTTTGTTTAAGGGTTCCACCCCCATCCGGCCGGGAACTCCCGCGGGAACCCATCCCCTGGCGCTGGTGCCCCACATTGAGTACGCCAAATCCGCCGACCTGATCCTGATCGCCCCGGCTTCCGCGGATATTTTGGCCAAGCTCGCCCTCGGCCTGGCCGACGACCTGCTTTCCACCCTTTGCCTTTACGCCCCCTGCCCCCTTTGGGTGGCTCCTGCCATGAACGTTCGAATGTGGAACCATCCGGCCGTCGTCCGGAATCAATCCCTGCTCCGGGAAAGGGGCGTTGTTTTTTTAGGTCCGGATAGCGGCCATTTGGCCTGCGGAGAGGTGGGGGATGGAAGGTTCGCCGAGCCCTCCGAGATAGCCTTCCAAGTTGAGAATCATTTCCGCCATTTCGGACTCTGGTCCGGAAAAAGGATCCTCGTGACGGCCGGCCCCACGCAGGAGCCGATCGACCCGGTCCGGATCATCACCAACCACTCCAGCGGGAAAATGGGATACGCCCTGGCCCAAGCGGCCTTGAACCGGGGGGCGGAAGTCACTCTGGTCTCCGGCCCCACCCGCTTGAACCCTCCCTCGGGGGCGAGGGTCCTGTGGGTTAAGACGGCGGGAGAGATGAGGGAGCGGGTGCTGAAGCTGTTCCCGAAAACGGACATCCTCATCATGGCGGCCGCCGTTTCGGATTACCGGATGAAAAAGGTTTCGGGAACGAAGCTGAAAAAAGGGCCGGGCGGCCTGACCTTGAGGCTGGAAAAAAACCGGGACATCCTAGGGGAAGCGCTGGGCCGGAGGAAATCCTTCCAAAAGGTCGTGGGATTCGCCGCGGAAACGGACCACCTGGCCTCCAGGGCCGCGGCGAAGTGGAGACGAAAGCCCTGCGATATACTAGTCGCGAACCGGGTGGGGAAGGGGGGGCTGGGGTTTAACAGCGATCAAAACGAACTCTTGGTTTTTAGGCGGGGTTCGGTGAAACCCATCCTGCTCCAACGCGATTTCAAGAGCCGCTTAGCCTCGAAAATTTTGGACCTCCTCTAGCCCGGTTGTCCGCCCTACAGGGAGCAGGAGATGTTTTCACAATTCGCCGTTGAGGATAGGCCTGTGGCTTTGGCAAAAAAAACAACCATCCTGTTCTTGCTTTTTTCGGCCTTGGCCGGACAATCCCTTGGGCAATTGGCCGGAATAAAAGGAAAAGAGCTTTTCGTCCCGGGGGAAATGCTGGTCCGGCTCAAGGACGGCCTGTCCTTGGACCAGGGCGCGAAGTCCCTCAAGGCCCTGGGGATTTCCCAGGCTTTGGAGAACACGAATTTTTATAAGGTGAAGCTGGCGGCGCGCCAGGAGGTCCTGGCGGCGGTTGAAAAAATGAGGCAGGATCCCGGCGTGCTTTGGGCCCAGCCCAATTACCGCTATTACGCCTTTTGCGCCTCACCCAACGCCGCGTCGGACAGTTACTACGCTCCTGTCACCAATTGGCCTTTCGTCCAAGTCCAAGCGCCGCAAGCTTGGGGCCTTTTCACAACCTGTCCTCCCGGAAGTTCCTCGGTCACGGTGGCGGTGCTCGACACGGGCGTGTCCCGGACCCACCCGGACCTGCCCCCGTCCCTTTTGGCTTCCGGTTACAACGCCATCACGAATCAAACGGACGCCTTGGTTCCCGGCGCCAGCACCGATGATTTCGGCCACGGCACTTTCGTCACGGGCATCATCGCGGCCCATTGGAACAATGGATCACTCGCGCCCGAATCCTGCCCTCCGGCCGGGTCCTTTACCACCGGTATGGCGGGCGTGGCACCAGGGGTCATCATCCTCCCGGTCAAGGTCTTGGATAATACGGGATCGGGGACCACCGACTCGATCGTGGCTGGCACCAATTTCGCCGTCGCCCATGGAGCCAGGGTCTTGAACTTTTCGTTGGGCGCGAGCGGGTTTGACGAAGCCGAGCAAGGCGCCATGGATAACGCCTTGGCCCATAATTGCGTGATCGTGGCGGCTTCCGGAAATGACGCCGGGGCCGTGGATTTTCCCGCGGCCTATCCCCCCATTGTCGCGGTGGGAGCCACGGGGCCGAATGACCAAGTGGCCTGCTACTCGAATAGCGGCAACGGTTTGGATTTGGTGGCTCCCGGCGGGGAGGCCAATATCTCCAGTTGTAAGGGTAATTCCGTCTTCCGGCCCGACATCGATATTTTGAGCGCCATGTTGGAGTGCCCCACCGCCGCCAGTTCGGAGTTTCCCCGGGATCCCGCGGATTTAAATTTCGGCACCGCGGCGGGAACTTCGGCCGCGGCCCCTTTTGTCAGCGGCGCCGCGGCCCTGGTCCTTTCCCTTTATCCCGGCCTCACCAACCGCCAGGTCGCGGACCGCCTCATCAACAACACGGACAGCTTGAATGGGAACAGGGGCTGGGATCCCAAGACCGGGTACGGCCGATTGAATATTTACCGGGCCCTTTTAAACGCCAGCCCGGAAGTCACGCCCTTCCTCAATACTTTCAACAGCCCCAATCCCTTTTACCCCGACGACACGGGGACCACCAACATCACGCTGGCCTTATCCCAGGCCCAACCGGTGGAATTGACGATTTTTGACGTTGGCGGCGAGGTGGTGATCCATAAAAATTACGCCGCCTCGGAACTCAACGACAACCGGGATAATCCCCAGTTCAAGTCCTTTTATGTTTCCTGGGACGGCCGCAACGGGAACGGCCAGAAGGTCAAGACGGGGGTCTATCCCTATTCGGTCAAGTCGGGAGGCTTGGTCGGCCGGAATAAGATCGCCGTGATTCAGGGCGCGAAATGATCACCCTTCCACCCGCAAGGCGCCAAGTCCGCCAAAAACGGAAAAGTCATTTTTGTTTTTTAAAGAAAATAGGATTTAATTATTTTTATTCTTTCTTGGCGTCTTTATGTCTTGGCGGTTCAATTTTTGTTCCTGTTGTTTGGGCGGATCAGCAGGGCGGCCAAAGACCGGCGGCCTATTTGGATTATGGAGGGGGCGGATCCCAGGTGGCCATGGGGGGCGCGGCGGTGGGGGTCCGCGGGGACGTGGCGAGCGGATTCTGGAATCCTGCCGGGTTAAGCGGATTGAGGGGTTTCCAGGTCGAGGCCCAGGACACCCTGCTGGCGCTGGATCAAAAGTTGTATTTTCTTTCCTTGGCCACGGGTTTCCGGGATAAATTTTTCGTCGGGGCTTCCTTTTTTTACTTTACCGCGGGGGAGGACCTGGAGTCGAGGGTGGGCCCCTCCCTGGCGCCGGACAGCCTTTTCAACGACGAGGAACTGTCTTTTTTCACCACCTTCGCGGTGCGGCTGGATCCCCGCTGGTCGGCGGGTGTGAATATTAAATTGCTCTTCCAAACCATCGGAAGTTTTTCCGGGGGAGCCGGGTCCGGATTTGGGGAGGACCTGGGCATCCAATACCGCTTCACGAAATACACGACTTTCGGGTTCGTCGCCCAGAATCCCTACACGATATTTTCCTACGGCGCCTCCAATCAAATATTTCCGGTGACCTTGAAAGCCGGGATGGCCCAGGAGGACGAGTCCATATCGGCCAAGGCGAATTTTGACTTGGAGTGGAGCGGGGACCTGGGATTCCGGCCCCGGATTGGGGTCGAGTGGCGGCCGGCGGAAGTGATCGCCCTGAGGGGAGGATTTTGGGTGGGTAATTTAACCTCCGGCATCGCGGGAGGCAGCCCCACGGTCAACCCTTCCTTTGGAGTGGGATTGACCGCCCATATGGGGGACAGCCTGATGGAACTAAGCTACAATTTACTGCCGGACCGGATCGTGTCCGGAAGTTTTTTGCACCAAATCTCCCTGATGGGGAAGATTCTTTAAGGGAAGCCGGCGGCCGCGATTTTTGGACCTGATATAAAGGGCGATTGAATGAACCACCAGGAACTTTTAAAACAACAGCTCGACCTTTGCCAAAGGCTCGGCGTTCGGTATGTTTCCCTGGCCGAATTGGAACCCCTTTCCTTTTCGGGGGAAGAGAACCTAACCCCCCCGGAGAAACTTGCGCCGGAACCTGGCCCGATCGCCTTGACCATGGAAGAGGATGAACCGGTGGAACCGTCGATGGCAGCCCATCCCACCGATGCCAAACCCCGGTGGCTCACCGCCTCGCCTGAGACAATCCAGGCCATGGAATTGACCGCCTTTTACGAGGATATCCGCGAGTGCCAGAAATGCCCCTTGGGTCAAACCCGAAAGCAATTTGTTTTCGGCAGCGGTAATCCCCAAGCGGAAGTGTTGTTCGTGGGGGAGGCTCCCGGGGCGGACGAGGATGAGCAGGGGTTGCCCTTCGTGGGGAGGGCTGGACAATTGTTGACCAAAATCATCGAGTCCACCAAAACCTGGAAACGCCCGGATGTTTTCATCTGCAACGTCCTCAAGTGCAGGCCGCCGGGCAACCGAACGCCAGGGCCGGACGAAGTGGAACAGTGCCGGCCTTATCTTGAAGAACAGATCAACATCATCAAACCCAAGCTCATCATGGCCCTGGGAGCCAGCGCCGCCCAAGCCCTGCTCAAGACCAAGGAATCGGTTGGCAAGTTACGCGGCAATTGGCATGTATTTCAGGGAATCCCCCTCAAGGTCACCTACCATCCCGCAGCTTTGCTCCGGGACGACAGTTACAAGAAGGATGTTTGGGAAGACATGAAGGAATTGACGGCTAAATACATGGAACTGACAAACAAGTAAAAAACCCAACTTTCTACCAATAAGAAGCCCATAAAACCCCCTTTTTTAACGAATGAATGCCCCGGAAAATTGTATAATTTCCCTCTAAATACACGCCCTATTCCACCCCCGAACGGCTTAGCTAATGAAGCGTTTCAACCTATTTTTCCCCTTGGTTCTGGCCCTTTTCCTAATGGGTTCAAGCCCTTTTACCGTTCAAGCTCAATGCCTTGGAAATGATGCTTTTAATGATTCTTCCTTCGCCTCTTTTTGGACGGCTTTAGACATCAATACCGTGGCCGCTGGTTCCCAATCGGAAGGTGCGGCCCTCACGATCACAAGTTCAGATAATAATGTTACCCAAGCGGGAGCGACCGATTCATTCCGGTACATTTATCAACAAGTAAACGGTGACTCGGAAATAACCCTAAAAGTCAATTCGGTTCCAAATGGTTCAACCGCTGGTAAAGTTGGGATCATGATGAGGGGAGCACTGACTAATAATGCGGTCCACGCCAGCATTTTTGCTACCTCGGGAGTCGATTACCGGTTTAGGTGGAGAGCTGCATCTCCGGGAAATAACCAGGATTTTGACTCGGGTGTTCTATCAACATTTCCCTCCTACGTAAGGTTGATTAAAGCAGGAAATAATTTTTTCGGATTTTATTCAACCGATGGATCCAGCTGGATTCTCGTATCAACTCAAAATTTTGCCACTATGCCTAATCCTTATTACGTGGGAATCGCGCAATGCTCAGCGAATGGCGCCGCTGGAACGGGATCTGTCAATAATTTCACAGTTGTTTCGGGGTTGGTTTGTACGGCCACAGCGACGATTACACCCAGCAACACGCCCACGCATACTCCGACAAAAACTCCGACAAATTCTCCAACCAATACCCCGACGAATACACCAACTCCAACATTGACGAATACTCCCACCAACACACTCACCAACACACCCACCAATACACCGTCTAATAGTCCGACGAATACCGCCACCCATACCCCGACGAACACTCCGACGGCAACTCTAACGAATACGCCGTCAAATACGCCAACCAACACGCCAACGAACACGCCCACAATTACTCCTACCAACAGCCCGACGAACAGTCCGACCAACACGCCAACGAATACGCCAACGGCCACCCCGACGGCGACGCCGCCGGTCTTGACGGTGGCGACGGTCACTGGGACTCCGCCGGATTCGACACAGCTTCCGAGCGCGGCGAATGTACCGGTGCTGCAGTTTAAGGTGACGAATCCGAGTCCGGATAACGTGAATTTGAGCGCGTTGGTGCTGGCAGTGGTGACGCCTTCGGGAGGATCCGCCAATAACATTACTGCGACATTGTCGAAGGGCGCGGTCGTCTTGAGCAGTTCGAATAATTGGTCGGGCGGGGCATTGGTTTTAAATTTCACGGATTCCTTGCTGGCCGGAGCGACTTCGGCGGCTTACCAGGTTAGTTACAGTTTCGCCGCGGCGACGGTGGGAACCTATTCGACCACATTGCAAAGTCTGCAGGCGGCGGACGGCGCCAGCGGACAAGCGGCCCAGGTGGCGGGATTGCCGTTGGGTGGAGCCGTGATCACCCTCGCGAACCCGACGGCCACCGCCACCAACACACCTACCAACAGCCCCACGAATACACCGACGCCTACCTTGACGAATAGCCCGACGGACACTCCCACGAATACCGCGACAAACTCTCCCACGGATACCCCAACCCCGACTTTGACGAAAACCCCTACCAATACACCCACCGATACACCGACCGCCACCGCGACGAACACTCCCACGGACAGCCCGACGAACTCTCCCTCTGATACACCTTCGAACACGCCGACAGCGACCTTGACGGATACTCCCACTAATACACCCAGCGATACCCTGACGGACACTCCGACCGCGACGCCTTCGAACAGCCCGACGGATAGCCCGACGAACACCCCGAGCAACACCTTGACGGACACGCCGACCAACACGCCCACCCACAGCGCGACGAATACGCCGACGGATACGCCCACGAATACGCCGACGAACACGGCCACGGATACTCCCACCCAGACCCCGACGAACACGCCTTCCAATACGCCGACGAATACGCCGACGGCGACCTTGACGAACAGCCCGACGGAGACGCCGACGGCGACCCCGACGAATAGCGCGACGGACACGCCGACGAACACGCCGAGCAACACGCCTTCGAACAGCCCTACGGACACGGCGACGAACACGCCGTCCAACACGCCGACTCCGACGGCGACGATGCCCAGGGTGGATATCGCGGTGGGCCCGTCGGCGCCGGGCGATTCGACGCAGATTCCAGGGGCGGTGAACGTGCCGGTACTGCAGGTGAGCGTGAAGAACAGCAGCGGGGAGCCGGTGACGGTGAGCTATTTAGTGTTCACGGCCTCGGGAACGGGGGATGACCAGGCAGGGATCACGACGGTGAAGCTCTCGAGGGGCGGAACGGTGGTGACCAGCGCGCCCTATTCGGGGGACAACGGAAGCGTGACCTTGGGGGGATTCCCGCTGGAAAGCCTGTCGGCGGGAGCCAGCCAGGTTTACACCTTGAGCTATGACTTCTCGGCTGGGGCTCCGACGGGAACCTACACGAGCGCGGTGGCCTTGAACGGCGATGTGCAGGGCGGAGGAACCTTGTCGGGCAAGCCGATCCAGGTGTTGGGGGCGCCGGTGAACGGGGCTGTGATCACGATCGACAACCCGACGGCCACGGCTA
>CAZUXW010000083.1:0-11267 GCA_964624625.1 uncultured bacterium | reverse complement strand
ATCCTGAAGAACATCGCCTACGGCAGGCCGGGGGCATCCTTCTGGGATGTGCAAGACGCGGCCAAGGCGGCTTATGCCAAGGAGTTCATCGACAACACGCCCCAGGGGTTTAACACCTTGATCGGGGACAGGGGCATCCGCCTTTCCGGGGGACAGCGCCAAAGGCTCGCCATCGCCAGGGCGATTTTGAAAAACCCGCCCGTCATGATTTTGGACGAGGCCACCTCGGCCCTGGACACGGAGAGCGAGCAATTGGTCCAAAAGGCTTTGAACGAGTTGATGGGCCACCGCACCACGCTGGTCATCGCCCACCGCCTTTCCACCGTGCGCAAGGCGAACAAAATTTTGGTAATCGACAAGGGAAGGATCGTGGAGCAGGGAAAGCACGGCCATCTTTTGAATAAGCGGGGCCTCTACGCCAAGTTGTACCGCATGCAGTTCAGGGATTCAACGAAAGGCGTCGAATCCCAATGAGGAATTAGTAATTAGGAGTTAGCAATTTTTAAAATTCCTAATTCCTAACTCCTCATTCCTAATTGATCGGAACTCGTGTAAGGATGGTGATGGAGTGAGGGAAACATGAAAAAAGTTAAGAAATCTTTGAAACGCCCCGCGGTCTTCCTTGACCGGGACGGCACCCTGATCCACGACGCCGGCTACCTAAGCCGGACCTCCCAAGTGAAGTTTTTTCCGGACGCGGTAAAAGCCCTGAAACTATTACGCCAGGCTGGTTTTTACCTTTTCGTGGTCTCCAATCAATCAGGCGCCGCCAGGGGCTATTTTCCGGAAAGTTCGGTCAAAAAAGTTCACCGCCATATCCAATCCCGCCTGAAATCCATGGGAACGGGGGTCGACCGGTTCTTTTATTGCCCCCATTTCCCCCTGGGAAAAGTAAAATCTTTAAGTAAGGTTTGTGCCTGCCGAAAACCCAAGCCGGGAATGGTTCGGGAAGCGTCTAAACGATACCCGGTTGACTTGAGGCGAAGCTATGTGGTGGGGGATAAAATGGACGATATCCTCCTAGTCCGCAACGCCCGGTTGGCGGGCGGGGTTTTAGTGAGGACCGGCAAGGGCCGGAAAAGTGAAAAGATATTGAAAGTCCGAAAGGTCGGCGGCGTCGAGGTGGCTTCCAGCCTTTTGGGCGCCGCTCGGCTGATCATTAAAAATAATTTCTCCAGGGAGGTTCGGAAGTCGCCGGCTAAAGCGCAGATGAAATAAAGGCGGGTTGAATTTTTCGTCTTGTTTTCGCTTTTTCTCCGAACGCTCCGTGAACTCCGTGGCCAAAAAAGGTTTAACCATGATTAAGTCTAGTTTCCCGCCAAGGATCGGGATCCGGGTGCCGGCTATCCTTAAAAAATTCAATAAAGTCAATCTCATGGTCGCGGGCGACATGATGGTGGACGAATCCATTTATGGGAACACGGAACGGATATCAAGGGAGGCTCCTGTCCTCATCCTTCGCTATTCCCACACGGATTTCATGCCGGGAGGGGCGGCCAACGCCGCCAACAACGCCCTGGACCTGGGGGCCAAGGTCACTCCCTTGGGCGTGGTGGGGAAGGATGAGCAGGGCCAAAAGCTCCTGCAATATTTTAAAATGAAAAAAGCCGACGTCTCGGGTTTGCTGGCCCTGGACAACCGGCAAACGACGGTCAAGTGCCGTATCATGGCGGGCGCCCACCATACGGCCAAACAACAGGTGATCCGGCTGGATAAAATCGAGGACAAGGAAGTTTCGCGGCAAGTGGAGGTTAAACTCATCGCCCGAATCACGGCCCTCGCCCCCAAAATGGATGCCCTTCTGATTTCCGATTACAGTTTAGGGGTCCTGACCGAGGGCGTAAGGCGGTCCCTTCTTTCCGCGTTTGAGGGCAAGGTGATCACGGTGGATTCCCATGTGGATTTGGAAAAATACAAGGGCGTCTCCCTCGTTACGCCCAATGTGGCCGAAGCGGGCCCCGCGGCTGGCATGGTCATCGAGGACAACGAGAGCCTGCTTCGGGCAGGACAAGTCCTCGTTAAAAAGCTGGAATGCAATGTCCTCATCACAAAGGGGCCCCAAGGCATGAGCTTGTTTGATTCCAAGGGCGGCGTGACCCATTTGCCTGTCTTTGGCCTGGACCAGCCGGTCGATCCCACCGGCGCCGGCGACACGGTGGCGGTGGCCGCGACCCTGGCCTTGGCGGCGGGAGCGGACCTTCCCTTGGCCGCATCCTTGGCATCCGTCGCGGCGGGGCTAGTGGTCGCGAAGCGTGGGACGGCGACCGTGACGGCTGATGAAATCTTGAAAGCCTTGAAGCTGGTTGGTGTATTCGGGAAATAAGCGAATGGTTTCGGGAAAGATCAGGCTTTCATGGCACAAGTTATTCTTAATCACGAGGAGTTGGCCAAGCGCCTGCAAGCCCTCCGGGCCAAGGGGAAACGCATTGTTTTCACCAACGGTTGTTTCGACTTGCTCCATGTGGGTCATGTCCGCTACCTGAGGGGGGCCAAAGAACTGGGTGATATCCTGGTGCTGGCCCTCAACTCGGATGAATCCATTCGAAGGCTGAAAGGGAAGGAAAGGCCCCTGCTTCCACTGGAAGACCGCTTGGGGATCTTGTCCGCCTTTGAGATGGTGGATTTCGTGACGGCTTTTGAGGACGACACGGTCACGCCCCTGCTTTTAAAACTCAAGCCCGATATCCACGCCAAGGGCACGGATTACACGGCGGACACGGTCCCCGAGAAAGACACGGTGGCATCCTACGGCGGCAAAGTGGCGGTGGTGGGGGACCCCAAGGACCACGCTTCCAAAAACCTCATCTCGGAAATACTTAAAAAGTACAATTAGGAATTAGAAATTAGGAGTTAGGAATTGAAGTCTTTGAAATTTTTAATCTTGAATCCTGAAAAATTCCTAATTCTCCATTCCTAATTTCCAATTAAAAGGACAACCCTTTGGCGACCCCAAAGCACATCTTAGTCGCCCGCACCGACAAGATCGGCGACCTGCTCTTGTCCCTTCCTGTCTTCCAAGTCCTCAAAGAATCCTTTCCGGACGCCCGCCTAACCGCACTGGTCAGTCCCTACGCCCGGGAAATTGTCCAAGGCCACCCGGCGGTGGATGGGGTGGAGCTTCTGGATGAGGGTGAAAATCTTGTCGGATTGGCGGGGCGCCTTAAAGTCGTCAACCCGGATGTATTTATCGCCCTTTATCCCAGGCCCTTCCAGGCTTGGGCGGCCTGGCTGGCGCGGATTCCCGTCCGAATCGGTTCCGGCTACCGTTGGTACAGCTCCCTTTACAACGAAAGGATTTATGTCCACCGGTCGGCCTGCGACCGGCATGAGGTGGAATATAACCTGGATCTGGTCAAGCCGCTGGGCCTGGATCCGGCGGCGCCTGCGATTCAATTTCCCTTAAGCGGGGAAGAGAGGACTTCGGCCCGGGACTTATTGATCGAAAAGGGAATCCGCCCGGGAATGCGTTATGTGGTGGTGCATCCCGGGCACAAGGGATCGGCCCTGAATTGGAAGCCGGAACGTTACGGGGAAATCATCGCCCATTTGTCCCGGCAGAAGAATTTGAGGGTGTTGGTCACGGCAGGGCCGGACGAGGCCCAGCTCATTTCACAAGTAACCGCCCTTCACGGTTCCCTTCCGCCGGAACAAAAACCCGTGACCTTGATCGGGGAGTGCGGTTTGAGGCAGTTGGCCGCGGTTTACGAGGGAGCCCTCTGCTTTCTCTCCGGTTCCACCGGCACCATGCATCTGGCCGCGGCGGTGGGAACCCCGACCGTTTCCCTTTTTTGCCCTATTCCGGCGACGACCCCCGTCCGATGGGGGCCCTGGGGCAATGAGTCCACCGTTTTGATGCCGAAAAACCTGGAATGCCCCGACTGCCTGGTAGGGCGTTGTTCGAAGCACGACCCCATGGACGCCATCACGGGCGCGGAAGTCTTCGCGGCCATGGAAAAGTACATTCAAAAAGCCGGTAAAAAATGAGCCACTCTAAAAACTGTCGACAGTCGACTGTCGACAGTCGACTGCTGATCAGCTTTCTCATTTGCGTGCCGTTTTTACAAGGTTGTTCCTTGCTGTTCGTGGCCAAGGGCGGCACGCACTATGTGGAGGGTCGTGAAGCCAAGAGGCCGGAGGCCTTATCCCTGGCGGGAAAAATGAACGAGCCCTTGTCGGTGGAGTATAAGACCAGGCCAGGCGACACGCTTCCCGCGATCGCCGAACGGTATTACGGAAAAGCCTCCAAGGCGGGGAAGATCGCGGCTGCCAACCGGTTGGATCTGAACAAGCCCTTGAAAAAAGGAACTCTTTTAAAAATCGTCTCACCCCTTTATTTCCCGGATCCCCATGAGTCGATGATGCCGGTCCCGACCGGTTCGAAACATAAGACGCCGAATTTAACCAATGGAACGGCGGTGCCAACCGCAACCCCGGAACCGCCCGCCCCCAAGGTCGACAAGGTTTCCCGGCCCAAATTGAACAAGGCTTTCGCGCCGGGCGAAAAATTGAAGTTTGAGATCAGGGCTTTGGGGGTCCTGGGCGGTTACGCCAGCCTGGAGGTGGGGGATTACACCACGGTGGCGGGAAGGCCCTGCCTCTCCTTGACCGTCCGGGCCAATTCCGTATTTCCCCTAACCAGCCTTTTCCCCGTGAGTGACGTCCAGACCAGCTTTTTCGATTCGGTGGATTTCCTGTCCTGGAAATTCCAAAACAATGTCCATGAGGGTAATTACAAAGCCAGGAACCTCGAAATCTACGACCAGCTCAGGCACAAGGTGGTCCGCCAGCACAATGATGAGGCGCCGGAAACCTTGGACATCGCCGCCTTCTCCCAGGATATTATTTCCTGTTTTTATTATTTCCGCCTATTGCCCTTCGAGGAGGGAAAATCCTACGACATTCCCACCCAGTCCGGCGGGAAGAACTACCATTTAATCGTCAAGGTCGGGAAAAAAGAACGGATCACGGTTCAGGCGGGGACTTTTGACTGTTTGAGGGTGAAGCCCATGATCCAGCAAGGCACGGTATTCCGCAATAACGAGGACATTGACCTGTGGGTGACGGACGACGATAAGCATATTCCCGTGAAGATCAAGAGCGGCATCGTGATCGGAAGCATCGACGTGGACCTGTTGGACGCGACGATACCCAACATCGGAAAATAAAATTAGGAATTAGGAATGCGGAATTAGGAATTTAATTCCGGCGGCAAGCGACTTAAAGATTTTAATTCCTAACTCCTAATTCCTCATTCCTAATTCCTAATTGTCATTTCAGTAGAGCGTGTCCGGCCGTCTTTCCCCCAACAAATGGTAATTCTTCTCCTGGATGGCCCTCGCGAAAATGTCCCTTCCTTTATAGAGGGACTTGGTGGGGAAGTTGTGCAGGGCCAAGCCGGCGTGGAAAAGGATGTTGCACACCAATAGAATTTTAACCGTGTTGAGGAACCAGGGGTGTTTCACCCAGGGGCTAAAAACGTAAAACCCATAGAGCATGGCGATGGGCAGGGCGATGTAGTAGGTATGGGCGGCGGGGGTTTTAATGGCAAAGAGAAAACTGCCGTAAATCAGCAGGAACGTCAGGAAAGTTAGATTTCGAACGGCTTTCCAGCCCTTTTGAGGATTTTGGCTTCGGAAACCGGAAAAAAAGAGGACTAGGGCTTGTAGAATCCCAAGGATTCCCGCCGTCAGGGCGAAAGGCGCGATCCACCAGTTGTCCCGCAAAAATGACAGGCGGTCAATGGAATTGGCCCCGAGAAACCTGGGGATCTCGCAGCTGGCCAGCGAAAGGAACCGAGCCAAGACGATAAAGAAGTCCTTGAGATTTTCCCCGTTGAAAGCGATGGCGTTTCCGGATCCTCCCATTCCCTGAAGCGGCCCATATTTTACGAAAGTCGGAATAATGAAAAGGCCGCTGGAAAAGGCGCCCAACGCCATAAAGGCGGCGTTGGATAAGGTTGGGGCCGTAGGTGCCTTGACCTGGCGGTAGAGGGAATAAACTAAATAGGGGGCCAATATCACGTAGGACATGTGGAATTGAAAGTTCCAAAGAAAGCCGAAGCCCATCAAGAAGTTGGCGAGGGGGAGGGATAGGATGTCCCCTCTTAGGTTCGGTGTGGATTCGAGGAAGCCGATAAAAAAAAGGAAAGCTCCGAATAAAGCGTAGGAATCATTGTCGATATTGGTGGACCAATTCAGGGTCCAGGGCGCGGTCAGGAGCCAAGCCCAAATAATCCACTGGGGAAATTCAGGCAGGCGTTTTGAGCAGTACCAGGCGAAAAAACAAAGCCCTGAAAAAGACAAAAGAGCCAAAAATAAGTAAGGAGCTTCCGGTATCGGAAGTAGATAAAAAGGAAGGCCGACGACCAAGCCCTGGAGGGCGCCGGGCAGCTGGATGCGGGCCGCCACGTCCGGGCCGAAAAAGGGCCAAAGACCTGTGGCATAAAATTTTAAACCCAGTAAATAAATCTGCCGCTGGTCCACAAACCAAATATCCGTGGATAATCCGAAACACAAACGGAACAAGAAAAACAAAAACAGGACGGGAAAGGTCCCGGGGATGGTATCGGGCTTTGGAGCCGGCGGGGAAGGGATTGGCTTGGTTCGGGCCTTGGCAGTTTTCTTTCGCACCCGTTCATTATTATGGGATGGCAGGCCCCGTTCAAGGGGATTACCTGGCCCTTTTGCGGGTGAATGTTCCTAGATAATTAAGGGAGGGGACTGTAAAATGACGTTCCTTGCGGGTCGTTTCCAATCAACCGCCGTCCTGAGGAGTTTGCGTTGAAAAATAATCCTATCCTGTCCTCGGTGGATAAATCCGAACTCTTGTCCCTGATCGGCGGCCTCCAGAAAAAGAAAATCGTCGTCATCGGCGACGTCATGCTGGACGTTTACATCAAGGGTTCGGTGGCCCGGATATCGCCCGAGGCCCCCATTCCGGTCGTGGAAATTAACGAAAGGGACCGGAAGATGCCGGGCGGGGCCGCCAACGTGGCCTGCAACATTACCGCCTTGGGCGGGGAAGCCTCCATCATTGGAACCATGGGGCGGGATACGGCGGGAAAGGAACTGGTCCGGGAACTCAAGAATTATAGGGTCAACACCTCGGGCCTCCTGGCCTTGGGGGACAGGCCCACGACGGAAAAAACCAGGGTCATCGCCAACACCCAGCAGGTGGTGCGCTATGACCGTGAAGTCAAATCGGCGCTTTCTGAAAAACAGCAGAACTTAGTCATCCAAAAATCCATCCAGGCGATCCAAAAGGCCGACGGGGTCATTTTCGAGGACTACAACAAAGGCCTCTTGACCGCGAAGGTCATCCGTAAGGTCGTGGCCTACGCCAAGGCCCATAAAAAAATCATCACCGTGGATCCTAAGTTCCACAATTTTTTTGAGTTCAAGGGAGTCACGGTCATGAAGCCCAACATGAAGGAAGTCACCGAGGCCTTGGGGCCGGAGGCGGTTGGCGAGAATTTTGAGACCATCGGGTTTAAGGTCATGAAGCGCCTCCAATGCCGTTCACTGGTCTTGACCCGCAGTGAGCATGGCATGACCTTGTTCGAGCAAAACCAGCCGGTGAGGACCATCCCCACGGTTGCCCGTGAAGTGTTTGATGTCTCCGGAGCCGGCGACACGGTCATCGCGACCTTGACCCTGGCCCTGACCGCGGGGGCCTCCCTGCTCCAGGCCGCGGCCCTGGCCAATTACGCGGCCGGCATCGAGGTGGAGAAGCTGGGCGTGGCCACGGTCTCGGCGGAGGAGCTGAGCCAGCGGCTTCTTGAAGAAATGAATCATTAAAATCAATCAGCCACAGATGAACACGGATGGACACGGATGGCTTCAGATTTAAAAAACAAAAAAAATAGAATCTTTATCCGTGTTAATCCCTGTTCATCTGTGGCGAAAGAATGTTTTTCCTTTTTGGTTCATTTTCAATGATGTCCCATCCCTTATTCTGGGTTTACCTCCTTCTCCAATTCAATATTTTCATCTACCTCACCAACCGCATCGGCTTTAGGCCCCGTTACCGGATCAAGGAAACCCTTTGGACCTTGATTTGGACCGCGATTACCTTGGTAGTCCAGGTCATCCCCGGCTATTTCCTGGCCAGCCATTGGGATTTCACCGCTTCGGGGTGGGGGCCCCTGGCGGAGGGATGGAAGCTATTTACGGCGGCTTCGGTTCTTTCCGTGGCGGCCTATTGGCTGGAATTTACCTTCTGGTATTTTTTCCGCAAGAGACCCGTCGAATTCCGAATCCTGGCCAGAAAGGATTTGAAAATTCCCGCGAGTTTTACCGCTCCCTTCGGTTTTTTAAAGTATGTCGGATTTGAGAACCAGATTTACCAGCCCGAGGTAACGGAATATGAGGTCAAGCTGCCCCATTGGCCCAAGGAATTTTCCGGTCTTTCCATCGTCCAGTTGTCGGACATTCACTATGGGAAATATATCAATCTGGATTACCTGAAAATCCTGGTGGATGCCGCCAAAAAAATGAAGCCGGACCTCTTCGCCTTGACGGGTGATTTTATTTCCTTCCAAAAGCATGTCCCTGCCATGAAGGGGCTCTTTAAGGGGATGAAGGCACCCTTGGGTATTTACGCGCTATTAGGGAACCATGATTACTGGTCGGATGGGTTGGCCATGAGAAAGGCCTTGGAACAGGACGGAATCAAGGTCTTGCGCAATGAGGCGGTCTTGCTGAAGAAGAAGGGGAAGACCCTGGCGGTCATGGGAGTGGATGATCTTTGGGAAGGGGAGAAGAACGAAAGGCCGATTTTGGAGGCCGAAGCCGACGCTAAAATCCTGATGGCCCATCACCCGGACCATTTTTACCTGGCGCGCCGCACAAAAACCCACCTGCAGATCTCCGGCCATTGCCATGGGGGCCAGATCTGTTTTCCCCTTTGGGGACCCTTGATCATTCCCTCGGTCACGGGTCGAAAATACGTGGAAGGATTTGTCCGCGAAGGGGACTCGACCCTTTTCGCCCACCGGGGTATCGGCGGCTACCCGCCGCTCAGGACCTACTGCAAACCGGAAATCGTGAAGCTGGTATTGAGGCCCGCTTGAGGAAACCTGGTTGAAAATCCGCGAAAATCAAAAATCCTTCCGGTGGAACCTCCGTAAACTTTACGCCATTCGGTTGTTCTTTTGGATGTTCTTTTTCTCGTCGGTGATGACGGTGTTCTTCACCCAATGGGGCGGATTGGATCTCTTCCAGGTTCTTTTGCTGAACTCCTGGTTTTTCTTCTGGAACTTCGTGCTGGAGGTGCCCACGGGAGCCATGGCGGACCGCTTGGGCCGCAAATGGTCGCTGGTTTTGGGAAGCTTGGCGGGGACCTTGGGGACAGTGGTTTATATCCTGAAACCCGACTTCCGGGTTTTTATGGCGGCGGAGGTTATTTTCGCCTTCGCTTTCACCCTGCACTCGGGGGCAGATGACGCACTGGCCTACGACAGCCTGGTGGCCTTGGGCAGGGAGCGCGAATCCAAGTCGTTCCTGGCCCACATGGAAAAGTTTAAGTTGGGCGGCATTATCGTGGCCACCTTGACCGGCGGGTTTATCGCGGACCGCTGGGGATTGGCGGCCCCCATGGCGGCTTACGTGATTCCCTCGATGTTGGCCCTTTTGATCGCCCTCGGCCTCAAGGAACCTCCCCATTCCCTGAAGAAAAAAGCGAAAAGGCCTTATGGGAAAATCCTGGTAGAAGGCATAGGCTTTTTCAGACAGAAAAAGATTTTGGGCGTCTTGTCCCTGGAACTGGCGATAACCAACGCCTTTCTGTGGGCTCTCATCTGGCTCTTTCAACCCCTCCTGCAAAGGGATGGAATGCCGATCCGTTTTTTTGGGATCGTGCATGCTTTAAGCTGCGCGGGGCAGATCCTGATCCTGTCGAATATCGCCAAAATAGAACGGGTCGCAGGATCCAAAAGGGGCTTTCTTTTGTGGGCCACCCTCATCGCGGGAGCGATGTTTTTGGTTCTGGGACTGGTCCATTGGCTCCCGGTTACGATTTTGGCCGTGATTCTGGGTTTTTCTTTCGGGCTCAGCCGGATGCCGGTCTTTACGTCTTATATGAACAAATACATTCCTTCCGACAAGAGGGCGACGGTCCTTTCGGCGGCCTCCATGATCCGGACCTTCGCGCTGGTCATCATGAACCTGATCAGCGGTTGGCTGGCCAAGTGGTCCCTCTCCGGAGCGATGACAGTTTTAGGCGCGGTCCTGATCCTCTTGACTCTTTTTTCCCGCTTGGAAGAAAAACACTTGAAGGATTAATTTTTTTTGAAGTTCAGGTTGTCAGAACGAAAGCCTTCCCCTATAATTGTCCATCCCAAGTGAGATAGAGATGAATTGGATCATTTTTTAGAACCTACCAAGTTAGAGCCCGTTTTAAAAACCTTAAAAAACCAAGGCAAAAAAGTCGTCTTCACCAATGGTGTTTTCGATTTATTGCATTTAGGCCACGTGACCTACCTCCAGGAAGCCCGGAAAAAGGGCGATCTATTGGTCGTGGGCCTCAATAGCGACGCCTCCGTCAAGCGCATCAAGGGCCCCCTCAAGCCCCTTCTTCCCCTGGCCGAAAGGGCCGAAATGCTCCTGGCCCTGGATTGCGTCGACTATGTCACCTTTTTTGAGGAAGACAATCCCTTTAACGTCATCCAAATCCTCAAACCCGACGTACTGGTGAAGGGCGGGGACTGGGCCCTGGACAAGATCATCGGCGGCGACCTGGTCCAGTCCTGGGGCGGTCAAGTCCTCAATATTCCCGTGGTGGAAGGCCGCTCGACGACGAACCTGATCCAAATGGTGGTTCAGCGCTATGGCGCTAAAAATTAGGAATTAGGAGTTAGGAATTAGTAATTAAAGTCCTTAAAATTCCTAATTCCGCATTCCTAATTACAAATTCGCCAATGGGAGTTGAGATGAAACTAAGAGTAGTGGGAGTCATTCCAAGCAGGTATGGCGCGCAACGCTTCCCGGGGAAGCCATTGGCGATGATCGCCGGGGTGCCCATGATCGTCCGGGTCGTCCGCCAAGCCCAGAAGGCGCGCCGTTTGAGCGAGGTTTGGGTGGCGACTGATGATAAAAGAATCGCCCAAACGGTCGAGAAATCCGGGGCCAGGGCGGTCATGACGCCCTCCTCCTTGAAGTCGGGAACCGACCGCATCGCCTACGCCCTGCGGGACCAGAAGGTGGATATCGTGGTCAATATCCAGGGGGATGAGCCAGTCATGGCGCCGCAAGCCATTGACGCGGCGGTGG
>CAZUXW010000082.1:0-11368 GCA_964624625.1 uncultured bacterium | reverse complement strand
CAGGGAACGACCTGACGGGCATCGCCAGCGTCAATGTCTACCTGGACAACAACAATGACGGCGTCTTTGACGCCGGGGACACCCCCTTGGCCAACGGAACCTTCAGCGCGGACAATGGAACGGTCGTCATCAACCTTGGCGACAGCATCCCGCCCGGGGGAACCAATACCTACTTAGTGACTTATACCTTCTCGTCCACGGCAGCGGCCGGTAATTACTCGACGAGCTTCAATCCCTCCGTGAACCTGACCGGAACCAACGCGAGCGGGGCGATCTTATTCAGCGGCGCAGCCCAGAACAGCGCGCAAATCAACCTGGCCGCCTCAACCCTGACCCCGACCGCGACGTTGGCGAATACCCCGACAGCCACGCCTGAGACCGTGACCGTGGCATCCGGCCCTGTCGTTCCTTCTTCCTCGACGAAATTGCCAGGAACCATTGGAGTTCCCGTCCTGGAGATTCAGGCCCTGAACCTTGGAGCCGCCTCGGCCAGTGTGACCCATTTGAGGCTGACCGCCTCCGGCTCGGGCAACGATAATTCAGGCATCAGCTCGGTCGCCCTTTACCTGGACACGAACGGCAATGGAATGGTCGATCCGTCCGAAATACTGCTGGCCACCGGTTCTTACGCGGCGGATGACGGCCAAGTGACCTTGAACCTTTCGAACACGATTCCTCCCGGCAGCGCGGCTAATTACCTGGTGGTTTATAACTTCTCGGCCGGCGCGCCGACCGGGACCTACAGCGCGGCCCTCTTGCCTGGCGCGGACATCCAGGGAACCAACCTGATCACCGCCAAACCGGTGCTCTTCACGGGGGCGCTGGTAAACGGCGCCACGATCACCCTGGTCAATGGAACCCCGACTGTCACCTTCACCCCGACGATCACGCCGACGATCACGGCCACCATCACCCCGACGGGCGTGACCGTGGGGAGCACGCCGGTGGTTTTCCCGAATCCCGCCGACGGGACTGCCCCCGTCTCGGTGGCGGTCAACCTGCAGCAGGCCACGGACTCGGTTTCCGTCCAGATATTCACCGTCGCCTTCCGTAAGGTTCAAGAAACAACTTACAGCTCCGCCTCTTCGGATGTTACCGCCACCCTCATCAGCGGCAATCTGGCCCGGAAATGGATCCTGCCGGTTCTCTTGAAGGATAAATGGGGAACGAACTTGGCCAGCGGCCTTTACTACGTGGTCATTGCCACGCCGAACGGAAGGTCCGTCGGAAAGCTGTTGATCGAACGGTAAGTGTTTTTATTTAGAAAGCCCTTTTGATCATTCCCTTCCGGGGAAAAGCGAAAGCTAAAACCCCGAAAGGGAATTTTTTTGAACTATTTGGTTTAACGTTGGAACAGGAGACCTCCTTTTTGGCCCCGAGTCAAAGCCAACTCAAACTATTCCTCGTTGGATTTCTTTTTTTGTCAGGTGGTCCAACCTATTCGGCCGCCTCCTCCAATATCATCGTGGACCAGTTCGGTTATAAAACGAACGATCCCAAAATTGTCATTTTTGCCCAGCCGAACGTAGGACTCGGAATCCCGTCGTCCTTCACTCCTGGAGCCACTTTTGAGCTTCACCGCTTTTCGGATAACGCCCTCATGTACAGCGGCAGCACGGTCCAATGGGGGGCCGGCGCCACTCATTCCCAATCCGGCGATAAAGCCTGGCAGGGAACCTTCTCGACCTTCACCACGCCGGGAACTTACTATATATCCGTGCCTGGCGGGTCCAATCCGGGAAGCCAATCCTTTCCTTTCAACATCCAGGACAATGTATATAACGGGGTCGTGACAACCTCCCAACGGATGTTTTTTTACCAGCGCTGCGGCGGAAATATTTCCGCCGGTAACGGCGGGGCCAATTGGAACCATTCCGCATGTCACGAGAACAGCAACCAGGATTTGACGGCCCATTTATATGATAACGGTACGGATCTGGGGTCGCCCAGGGACGTTCACGGCGGTTGGCACGACGCGGGGGATTACGGCAAGTATGTTCCCTGGGCCCATGCCACCCTTTGGTACCTGCTTCATTCCGTCGAGTGGTACCCGCAGGGTTATCCCGATAACACGAATATCCCCGAGTCGGGCAACGGCGTGCCCGATATGCTCGACGAGGTGAAATGGGAGCTCGATTGGATGATGCGGATGCAAAGGTCGAGTGATGGGGCCCTTTTTTCCATGGTCAACCAGGTCAATTACAGCACCACGGGGGATCCTTCCACCGACTTGACCCAGCGCTATTACTCTAATGTCACGACCGCCTCCACCGCCACGGGGGCCATGGCCTTCGCCCTCGGCGCCAGGATTTTTCAAGCTTACAACTCCCAATATCCAGGCTACTCGGCCGCGGTTTCCGCGGCCGCGGTTTCCGCCTGGAATTACCTGCAAGCCAACGCTTCACCGGTTTATTGCAATCCGACCGGCCTCTACGCGAACGACAATTCATCCGCCGCTTGGGATGCCCAGGCACGGGTCGGAGCCGCCGCGGAATTATTCGCCCTTACGGGATCCGCCGTCTACCAGAATTACTTTGACACCCACTACAATATCCCCTCGGTGGCGGATTCGGGATTCCAGCCCGTTTCCAGCCCGCCCAACGCCGCCGATCATTTCGATCCCAGCCTCTGCGAACCCCTTCAATTAGGCATGGTGTCCTATTGTTTGGCTCCGGGAGCTTCCTCGGCCCAGGTCACGGCCATCAAGAATTCGATCCGGAACGAATGCCGCAACTACATCATGAACGCCCAAAGCGGCGACCCCTACCTGGGCTACATGTATGACGGACATTACACCTGGGGTTCCAACCAACTGAAGGCTTCTTGGGGCAACCAGCTTTTGTTCGCCGTGAAAACTTCGGCGGACGCCCCCGCCAGTTTGACGGCCTTTGCGAACCAGGCCGAGGAGTATCTCCATTATTTTCACGGCCGCAATCCATTGAACTATGTATTTCTCACCAATATGGGAAACAAGGGCGCGAACCTGGGGGCGTCGAATTCCATCATGTCCATTTACCACAGTTGGTTTACCGCCGGATCCACTTTTGACGGGAATTCGGGAGGGGGTGCGGTGGGACCGGCGCCGGGGATCCTCTCGGGGGGACCGGACAAGGATTACGCCCCGGCCAGCGGGCCTGTCATCAGCCCGCCGCAAAACGAGCCGCCCATGAAATCCTATAAGGATTGGGGAGCCGCCTATCCGGAGAATTCCTGGCAAGTGACGGAGCCGGACCAGGGTTACCAGGGGAAGTATCAATTCCTGTTGTCGGCCTTCGCTTCTTCCATTGTTCCCACCCCTACCCCCACGGCCACTCCTACGGGAACTTTGGCCACAGCGACCTCGACGCCAACCCCGACTCCCAGCAACTCGCCGACCCAGACGCCCACACCCACCGCAACGACCTGTATCCAGATTTTCAATGGCGCGGAAACTATCAATGAAAACGGGAATTGGACCGGTACCAATGCCGCGCATACGATTTCTACCACCGACGCCACCCAATTGACCCATTCCCTGCAGGCGTCCGTCACGAACAATCCTGTCGGGGGATGGAACGACCAGATCCTCAACTTGGACGGTTTCACGCCCACAAATTTTACGAACGTCGTCCAAGTGGTGTTGGACATCAACGTGCCGGCCGGCATCCTGGGTTCCACTTACAGCCAATTGTTCCTTTCCGCCGACTCGGCCCCGACAACCTATGAACAGCCTTTGGCCTCCAATAACGTCAGCCTGGTGTCTGGGCAAAACAATAATGTCACCTTCAACATCAGCCTCACCGGGGCTTTCAACCCGGCCTCGCCCATCACCAGGTTGTATTTCATCTACAACAGTAATGCGTCCACCGGGCCGGGGGCTTACGGTAGTTTTTACCTGGACAACATCCGTCTGATCACCAGTTGTCCCGTGACCCCAACCCCGACCCGAACCTCCACACCGACTCCCACTAAAACCCCGACGAATACGACGACGCCTACGGCTACGAAAAGCCCCTCCCCCACGGCTTCCAACACGGCCAGCGACTCCCCAACTCCGACTTTCACCCGGACGCCCACGGTCAGTCCCACGAACAGCCCCACGGTGACCTGGACCCCGACCGCCACCTCGACAACGACTCCAACGGCCCCCAACAGCCCCACAAAAACCCCCTCGTCCACCGCGACTTCTTCCGCGACCGCTTCGCCGACTTTTTCGATAACGCCGACAGGAACCCTGACGATTCCGCCTACGGCCACTGCTACGCCGACGGCGACCCAATCCCCGACGAAGAGTCCTTCCAATACGGCAACCGTCACGGCGACGAATAGCTTGACGGCCTCCCCGACCAATAGTCCCGGCGCCAATACCGCCACGAACACGCCTTCCCCCACGCCCTCCAACAGCCCGACAAGGACCGCGACGGCCACGACGACCCGCACCCCCACGGCGGCGATCAGTCCTACGGCCACCGCTCCTTCGTCCTTCACCCCTACGGCTACTGGTACCGCGACAGCAACGCCGACCGGGACTCCTTCCGCTTCCCCCACGAAGACCCCGACTCCTTCCCCGACCGTTTCACCGACACCCGCTCCCTCGGGCACTTTCTCCCCGACGCCGACCAAGGCGACCTGGTCCAAAACGGGTCTTTACCCCAACCCTTCGGACGGATCCAATCCGGTGCATCTGAAACTGGACCTGGCGGCTCCCGGCGCGGTCAAGGTTCAGATATTTACCACCGCCTTCCGAAAGGTTCTCGACCAGCCGCCGGTATTAGTGGCGCCAGGCCAGGACTTGGCGGTCGCGTTAATCGACCATTGGGGAACGCCGCTGGCCAGCGGGCTTTATTACGTTGTCGTCACCACACCCGCCGGCAGGTCGGTGGCGAAGATGCTGGTTCTCAGGTAAAACCGCTTCCCGTCGCTTGAAGCGCCCTGTGAATCGGCGGACCCTGGATTAACCCCAGGGCATGGCCCAACAAAACCCCCAACCGGCATTTCCCGGGTGCCAACCACCATCCTCCCGGTCAAGTCCCCGGCCCGAATCGCGGATCCGGTTGCGGAGAGGCTCCGGGTGCACCGCCTCCATCGCCCCAATTTTTCCTTCGCGAAGACCTTGACCCAAACGGTCGGCGGCAAACTGGAAAATTAAGGAGGGGTTTTCGTCACCCCGGCGGATCCTTCCCAAAACCGGATCGGGCGGCGCAAACAAATCGAGGAGGCCGCCAGGCGCGCCCATCGTTTCGCGGATTCCATCGAAAGGGCGGGGAAGTATGTCCGCGAATATTTTCAGGAACCCCTGTATATTTCCAAATTGGCGAAGATCTCAAAAGTTTCAACCCCGCCCTTCAGCCGAAGGTTCAAAAAATGAACGGGAGTTCGTTTGGAAATCTATCGGCAAAGTTTAAGACTGGAAGAAGCCCGTCGATTGCACAGGCAGGGTTGCCATCCCATCTCAAAAGTCGCCTTGAAGAGCGGATTCTAATCGGTGCCCCATTCCATCCAAATTTTCGGAAAAAAGGGGGATTGCCCCACGGAAATTCCGGCGAAAATTTTTGGACCGGTAAAGTAAACGAGAACCCTTCCGCTTTCATCCCTTTCATGCCTGAAATAAAAAATAATATTATTGACCTTAAAACGACAATATTTTGCCGACTTTCTTGTCGAATGATTTGGCCCAAGGTTATAATTCCTCATTGGGTTGACGCCCAAAAGGGCTTTGTCCTGAAAGCGCTTCTTTTGTGGCCTCTGACCCTCGACACTTTTTCCACAACTAAAACGATTTTCCTCATCCTTGAAGGGATTCGAGTGACCTTTACTAGAACTGCCTCTCAATTCAACGGACCAGCGCTCCTCTTAACGGCAATGATGGTCCTTTTGTCCCTTGCCCATCCCTCCCCGTCTCTCGCCAATGTTCCCGGAGGTGGAACCGGGACTGGCGGCAACGTCACCGTCACGGATAACGGGGGAACCGTAGTCCTGGCGAACGGCATCGTTTCCTTTACCATCAACAAGAGCAACGGGAACCTCACCAACTTCACCTACAACGGAACCAACCTTCTGGCCGGGGGCCATGGCGGGGGGTCCTATTATTTCGACGGCTCCGGCGGGCCAGGTCTGACGAACCCCGTTTATACCCTGACCGTGAACCCCGCCAGCAACGGCGGCAACCAGGCTGAAGTGTGGCTTCAATCCAACGCCGACCCCATGGACATGGCCATTTATTACGACCTTCTCCGGGGGCAACAGGGCGTCTACAACACGATGATCCTCACCCACCAAGCCGGCTATGCGGACTACCCCGGCGCCGAATTGCGGTCCAACATGTACGTAGGCTCTATCTTTGACTGGTTGTGCGTGGACCCCTACCGTTTCCGCCAAATGGCCCCTCCTAATACGGCGGTCACGACCGTGGCCGGCGCGCCCCCCGAAGTGATGCAGTGGACCGCTGGAATTTATAACGGTTTAACGGAATGCAAATATGCTTACAGTGATCCGCTGGGCCAGCTCGATACCTGGGGCTGGGCTTCCTCGACTTCCTCCTACGGCGTTTGGCAGGTCCTGCCCAGCCACGAATATTATGACGGGGGTCCCATGCACCGGGAGCTCACCGAACACATGGGCAATACGCTGTTGAATATGTTCGGAGGCGGCCATTACGGGTTTGGATCGAGCGGCGACCAGCCGGCTGGGACCTTTTCCTCAAAAACCTTCGGACCGGCTTTCATTTACGCCAGCAAGTACGCGGGACCGGCGGGGGATCCGGTTTCCCTCAAGGCCAGGGTGCTTTGGGCGGACGCCCAAGCCCAGGCCCAAGCGGAACAATCGGCCTGGCCCTACACTTGGTTCAATCCCCAGCCGGTAGCTGGCATGGCTGGGTCTGCTTATCCCCAAACGAGCGGCCGCGGCACGGTGAACGGCACCCTAGCCATCAACGATCCCTACAATCCGGGAACCTCGCCCGTGAGTTTGTGGATTGGATTGGCGCCTGTCGACGGCGGTGTGGACTTTCAACAACAGTACCTGACTTACCAGTTTTGGGTCAAGACAGGAGCGGGCGGCAGCTTCACCATTCCTAAAGTTCTGCCTGGCACCTATAACTTGTGGGCCTTCGGATCGGGCGTGGTGGGTACTTTCGAAAAGACCAATGTTACCCTGGCCGCGGGCCAAAACTTGAATCTCGGAACGGTGACCTGGACGCCCTTGCGCCTGGGCCCCACCGTTTGGGATATTGGAATTCCGGACAGGAATTCGAATGAATTCCGCAACGGCGAGCATGAAGTGGCTCCCTTTAGCGGCGTGTTGCCGGGTTACGCGGGAGGGGCTCCCCACAATACCCCGGCCGATTGGGGCGCCTTCCTCGACTACACGGGAGAATTTCCCAACGGCGTCAGTTTTGTCGTTGGCTCCAGCAGCTATGCCAGCGACTGGAACTATTGCCAGCCCACGGTTCCCAATGGATCGGGCGGCTTCACCGGGTCGACGTCCAAAATCTATTTCAACTTGGCCTCCGCTCCCTCGGCGGCCCAAACGGCAAGGCTTTACATCGCCTTCGCGGCCGCCTACAGTTCGGCTTGCATCCTCACGATCAACGGGACGGTCCAAACCGCCTCAGTCATGGGTTCCACCAACGGCAATTACGCCGCGATCGCCAATCCGGCGACCGGTTTTTTCCCGCCCAACTATAGCTTCGATTCCACTGTCCGCCTGGGCTCCCAAGGGGCTTGGGGCGACGCTTACCTGGACTTCGCCGGGACCAAACTGAAGGCGGGAATGAACGAGATTGACCTGGGCCTGAGGGCAGCGGGAGGGGCCGGAAACGGCAACAGTTTCGAGTATGATTACCTGCGGCTGGAATTGACAGGATTCAACTCATCCAACACCCCCACCAAAACATTAACCCCGACCCTAACCCCCGCCAGGACCAACACCCCCACTCCGACGATGTCCAATACGGCCACCCGGACAGCGACGAATACACCCAGCCTCACACCGTCGGCCACAGCCACCAACACTATCACGAATACGGCCGCCCGAACGGCGACAGCGACCCCGACCCGAACGGCCACGCCGTCCTCGACGAATACCCAGGCCAATACCGCCACCAACACGCCCAGCCGGACTCCCTCCAACACGCCCACGAACAGCTCCACCGCCACGGCGACTCGAACCGCCAGCTTCAGCCCAAGCCCCACTTCCACCAATACGGTGGGGAACACGGTGACGGCTTCGGCTACACCGACCCCGTCACCGACCAGGACGCCTTCCAGCACGCCCTCGAACAGTCCCACGGCCTCGGCCACGAATACGCCCACCAACAGCCGGACGAACACGCCGGTGAATACGGCGACGGGGACACCCACCCACAGCCCCACGGCGACGGCGGTGAATACCAATACCTTGACGCCCACCAATACGGGAACGGCCCAACCGAGCGCGACAGCCTCCCGGACTCCAACCAATAGTCCAACACAAACCGGGACGAAAACCCCAACTTCAACCGCCACCAATACCCAGCCCGCTTCCACTAACACGCCCTCGAATAGTCCCACGGCCACAGGGACGAATACTCTTGTGAACACTCCGACCCATTCGGCGACCAGGACTCCGAGCAATAGTCCCACACCCACCGGGACGGACACAGCCACGGACTCGCCCACGAACACTTTGACCGCGACTCCCACCCCCACGGCGTCCCGAACCCCGTCACCGACGGCTACGGCTTCAATGACCGCCACTCTTTCCCTCACCGCTTCGCCTACGGAATCTCCAACCCGAACCCCTTCCAGTACTCCCTCCAACACGGCGGTGAATACGAACACGCCGACCCCCACGGCGACCGGGACCACGCCGCCCACAAACACGGCGACGATGACACCGTCAAATTCCCCCACGGGGACGGCCACGAACAGCCCAACCTCCACCCCGACCCGAACGTCGACCGCCAGCCCAACCTTGACGGGGACGAAAACCGCGACTTCGACTCCGACCAACAGTCCGACGATCCTCCATACGAATACGGCCACGAACACTCCTACCAAAACCACCACGCCGACTGTCACGGCCACGGCGTCCTTAAGCCCGACTTCCACCCCCACCCCCGCCATGACGGCGGGAATTCCCGTGCTTTATCCCAATCCCGCGGATGGCTCGATGCCGGTAAACCTGGCTCTGACCCTGCAGGCTCCCTCCGACGTCCGGATCCGGCTGTTCACGGTGCAGTTCAGGAAAGTCAAGGACGCAGGATTCCAGCAAGTGCCGGCTGGTTCCTCAGTCCTTTCCTTCACCCTGACGGATAACCATGGGACCCCCCTAGGGAACGGGTTGTACTACGTGGTGGTGGATTCCTCCGCGGGACACCAAGTCCTTAAACTCATGGTATTAAGGTAAGGATGAAAACCCGGTTCTTGAAACCGAAATGGTTCCTGCTGGCCCTGGCTGGGTGCTTCGCGCCTTTGAGCGCCTGGTCCCAAACCATCAACATAACCTCCGCTCCCTATAACGCCTCAACGGGCAGCGGGGACAACGCGGCGGCCATCCAGGCGGCCATCAACGCGGTGGGGAGCGGGGGGACCGTTTTGGTTCCCTCGGGGACATTCCTGAGCGGCCCCATCACCTTGAAGAGCAACATGACCCTTCAACTGGCCGCCGGTTCCATCCTCCGGATGACCGCCTTTGGTACCTTTCCCCAAAACACCAGTTTCGTTTACGGAACGGGATTGACCAATATCACCATCAACGGCAGCGGAACGATGGATGGACAGGGCGCTGCTTGGTGGACCGATTTCAACAACGGAAATCCCGACAACCGGCCCCCCGCCATGATTTACCTCTCCAAGGGGAAGGGGGAGACCATCACCGGGATTACGGTGAAGGATTCACCGAAATTCCATGTCCAGCTTTTGGGAACCGGTTCCAATATTTACGTCGGGGGTGTCAGCATCACGGCCGCTTGGCCTTCGCCGAATACCGATGGAATCGACCTAAGGGGCTCGAACGTTCTTATCGAGAATTCTTATATCAGCGACGGCGATGACATGATTCAACTGGGCGGGACGGATCCGACCTCGGGAGTGACGATCCAGAATTGCACCTTCGGCACCGGCCATGGCCTTTCCATCGGGGGCTATACCCAAGGCGGTGTCAGCAACCTGTTGGTCAACAACTGCACCTTCACCGGCAGCCAATACGGCATCCGATGGAAAACCGGCCGGGACCGGGGCGGCACGATGAACAACCTTACCTATTCCAACATCACGATGACCGGGATCCTCCTCTACCCTTTTTTCCTGACCAGTTTTTATCCCAACCCATCCTCCCTGCCTCCCACCACGGACGATACCCAGGCCATTACCAGCACCACGCCCTTTTGGAATAATATTACCTTGAGCCATATCACGGCCTCCACGGCGGCCAGCGGCGCCAAGAGCCCCGGGATCATGTGGGCCGTGACCGAGGCGCCCATGACCAATATCGTTCTGGACGCGGTCACGGTGACAGGGCCCAGCGGGGTTAATTTTGAGTTCCACCATGCGCGGGGTGTCACGATTATGTGCAACTGCCGCGTCGACGGGCAACAGCCCCCGACGAATGTGGGGGCTTTTGACGCGACCATTACCTATCCGCCATGCGGGTCCACTCCCACCTTTACCCGCACCAATACCCCCGCGAACACCATGACCAGGACCAATACCCCGACCGCGACGATATCCAATACCGCCACGAGGACTTCCACCAATAGCCCGACCAGGACGGCGACTCCTTCCACGACGCCATCTCCAACTCCCACCAGGACCGCTACGGCCACGCCCAGCCGCACCCCGACCGCCACCTCCACCAATACAGTGGGGAATACCGCGACGAATACGCCCAGCCGCACTCCCTCCAACACGCCCACGAATAGTTCCACCTCCACCGCTACCAGAACCGCCACCAACAGCTCTACGCCCAGCTCCACGAATAGCGCCACCCGTACGCCCACGGCTACTTCCACCAATACGGCGGGGAACACCATGACGGCTTCCAATACTCCAACCTTGTCACCAACCAAGACGCCTTCCAGCACGCCCTCGAATACGCCCTCATTGACCTCGTCCAATACGCCCACCAACAGCCGAACGAATACACCGGCCAACACGGCGACGAAGACACCTACCCCTAGCCCCACGGCTACGGCGATCAATACCAATACCTGGACGCCCACCAACACGGGAACGGCCCAGCCGAGTGCGACAGCCTCCCGGACTCCAACAAATAGTCCAACACCGACTGGGACGGATACGGTTACGGACTCGCCCACCAAAACTTCGACCGCGACTCCCTCCAACACAGCTTCCTGGACCCCGTCGCCCACCCTGACCAATACAGCGACCAACTCCTCCACCAGGACCGA
>CAZUXW010000081.1:0-11453 GCA_964624625.1 uncultured bacterium | reverse complement strand
GATAAGCAGAGTCAGAGTCTGCTGTCCTACCGTTAGACGATCTCCCAACAGGTCCAAAAATGAAGCGGGGTGGAATTTTAGCACAAACCGGGGAATTTCAAACCGAAAGAAACAACCTAAAACCGCCAAAATTAAAGGCGGGCTGGCGCAGAGGCCGGCCCCTGCGCCGACGAACCCCAACCTGACATGAATTTTAAAGGTTCCCTGGCACCAATAACCCTAGTCGGCCTTGATCACCGACATCATGGTTTGGTCATGGTGCTGGCCGTCGCGGAACACGTAGCTCTTGCGGATTCCCTCAATTTGGAACCCCGCCTTCTGCAGGGCGTTTAAGGAACGCACGTTATAGGCCGCCGAGACGGCGCCAATACGCTTATACCCAAGCTCGTCCAAGCCATACTTCACCATACGCTTGGCCGCTTCCGTGCCGATACCCTTGCCCCACCAATTTTTGTCGCCGATCAAGAAACCAAAATCAGCCGTTTTATGGGAGGGCCGCTCGTTATAGAATTCCGCGGTCCCAACGGGAACCCATTTCCCTTCCTCATCCACCTCGATCACGAAAGACCGGGGCAGCTTGTCATCCTCCCCCGAACCGTTCTTGGCGAACCATTTCTCGGCGTCGGAAAAGGTCTGGTCCACGAAATGCACGTCAAATAGCCGGCGCACGTCCGGATCGTTCCACCAACCCACAATCGGCGCCCAGTCCTTCCGGTTGACGGGCCGGAGCCGTCCCTTCTTTTCCCCCCGCTGAAACACGAACTCAATGATGTTGGTGGCCATAACCCGCTCTTTTCCGAAGGACCGCGCCTTCATCCTTTATTCCTGTTAATTTTAACAAGAAAAAATGAATAATCCCAACCCCCATTTTTACCGTGTTTGCCTGGGCGAAAATCGATTAGAGAATAACCCCGTTAGATCTTAGCCGATTCAACCTTGATCATTTGAATGAACCGGAGGCACCGCACGATGCACCGCCCCTTGCCCAAAATCTCGATCAATTCAAACAAGTTGGGGCTGGCGGCGCGGCCCGTGATGGCAAGCCTCATGGGATGGACGAATTCGGCGAACTTCTTCCCCATTTCCGCGGCGGCCCCCCGGAACTTTTCCTCCAAGGACATGGCGCTGAAGGCTACCGTGTCCTCGAGGATGAAAACGGCCTTTTCCAAAAAAGGAAGGGTCCCTGGAACCAAATACTTTTTCAAGGCCTCGGGATCGTAGGAATGGACCTCTCCCAGGAAGTAAGTCAATTGGTCTCCCACGTCGGAAATGGTCTTCAGGCTGTTTTTGACGGTGCCGATCATGCGCTTGAGGGCGGGTCCGCCTTCCCTCATGAAAACCTCGTTGATCGCGTCCATATCCCAAAGGTATTCCAAGCAGAGCTGATAGATCCTCTCGTCGTCGGATTCCCGGATATAGTGGCCGTTGAGCCATTGGAGCTTGTCATAATTAAAGCAGGCGGCGCTTTTCACGACCCTTTCCAGGCTGAATTTTTTCACCAGATCGTCCTTGCTGAAAAGCTCGGTCTTCCCGTCCAGGGACCAGCCCAGCAGGGCCAGATAATTCATCATGGCCTCGGGCAAATAGCCTTGGCGCTTGAATTCCCCAACCGAACTGGCCCCGTGCCGCTTGGAAAGGGGCGACCGGTCCTCGCCGAGGATCAGGGGGATATGGGCGAATAGGGGGGTCGTTAAACCCAGCGCCCGGTAAATAAGGATCTGTTTGGGGGTGTTGGAAAGATGGTCGTCCCCTCGGATGACGTGGGAAATTTTCATCAAGGCGTCATCCACCGCGACCACAAAGTTGTAAGTCGGCTCCCCGCCACTGCGGACGAGGATAAAATCGTCGATTTCGGCGTGATCCACCGTCACCTGGCCGCGGATGATGTCGTTAAAGGAAGTGACCCCCTCGGTCACCTTTAATCGCACGGAAAAAGGCTGTCCCGTCTTCCGTTTTTGCTCCGCCTCGACGGGGTCCAGGCTCCGGCATTTACCCGAGTAGCGGTAATTCTTCCCGGCCGCCAGGGCCGCCGAACGGTCCGACTCCAATTCCTTGTGGGTGCAAAAGCAATGGTAAGCGTGCCCTCCACCGATCAGTTTTTTTAATTGGTCGCGGTAAAGAGCGGCCCTTTCCGTCTGGCGGTAGGGGCCCAAGGCCCCGCCCAGGGAAGGACCCTCGTCCCAATCCAGTCCCAGCCATTGAAGGTCCCGGATGATCGCTTCCTCGTACTCGGTCTTCGACCTCTCCCGGTCCGTGTCCTCAATCCTCAAAATAAACTTACCGCCCGCGTGCCTGGCGAAAAGCCAATTGAATAGGGCCGTCCTGGCGCCTCCCACATGGAGAAACCCCGTAGGGCTCGGCGCGAACCTCACTCGAACCGTTGTCATTGTTGCTTTTTCCTCATTTGGTTTTTTTACCCGTCCGATAGTTGAAATGCTATGCTATACCCGCCTTAAGAACCCCAGGGGGAAAACGGAATGAAAAAAATCATTCGGCCTCAATCCAAGAACTTCAAGCGGATCAACCGGCGGGTTGTCATGGTCAAGTCCGTCAAGGGAACCATCCTGTCTTCCATGAAAGACAATGATACCTTCCTGGCCCAGCTCATCAATGTCAGTTCCACAGGCTCTCAAATATATTCCAACAAATCCATCGATAACAATAGCATGATTTCATTGGAATTAAGCTCGCTGGACGGGAGCCATAATGTCACTTACACCGGAAAAGTCGTTTGGGCCCGGAAAAACCCCATGAAATCCATGGGCCGCTTCGCCTATGGCATTAATTTCGAAACCATGACCCCGGAACACGTCAAATTCCTCGAAACCAACTATTCCTTAAGCGAAACGCCCGAGGAAGAGTAGAACCCTTTCCCGATCGAACCTCAATCCGAATCAAAAAGCAGTCCCCCTTTACCCCAAAGACGCTAGGACGCCGGGTAAAACAAACCTCCATATCCATCAACCCTTGTTCGATTCAATGTTTTAGGGCTTTAAAAGGCCCGCCATCGCGGCTTCCCGTCGCAGCGGCGGCAAAGGTGGGGGTGGGCCTTAATTTCCGGATGGAATGATGGCCTTTTTCAGGACCGTCAGGACGTTCTTATGCAGCTCCTCGGTGTCGCCGAAGTTCGTGATGGCTTTTTGGAATTGGGGATTGATTTCCAAGGCCTTTTTGAACTCCTTCATGGAACGATTCACGTCAAACCGGCACTTGATCAGGTAGGCCGTCCCCAGGTGATGATGGAGGTCGGCGTAGTGGGGATATTCCTCGATCACCTTGGTTAATTTATCGATATATTGCTCCGTCATCTGGAGATCGATCCCCTCGCTTCCATAAAGGAGGGTCAAGGTGAAGAAAAAGATGATTTCGTCCCCGATGCGGGGAACATACCTGGGGCGGACCTCCAAAAAAGTTTGGAAAGCCTGGGAATATTTCCTGTTTTTCAGGTAGTCGGTGGCCATCATGTAGGCCCGGTTGCGGACCTTGGGATTCAGGGTCGCGGCGGTCTCGGACTCGCTCTTGGCCCTTTCGGACAGCTCCATCGTCCTGGTTTCCGTCAACCCGCTGGAAGATTGGGCCAAATAACCGACGCAAGCGGTGGCAAGCCTGAGGCGGGCATCCGCGTAGCGTGGATTGATTTGCAGGGACTGAAGGTAGCATTGGACCGCCTCATCCAATTCCCTCTTGTAAAGGTGCACATTTCCCAAATGGTAATAAATATCGGCGAAAGAAGGCCCCATTTCCTGGGCGTGATTGAGGGTGGCCAGGGCCCCGTCATAGTCCTCCAAAAGGGTTAAGGTAATGCCGTAACTTTTCACCGCCTGGAGGTGATGGGAGTCCATTTCCATGGACTTGATGAATTTCTGGCGGGCGTCCTCGTAAAAACCATTGGAGAGGAAAATAACCCCGATTTTCCAGCAGGCGTCGGAAGTGGGTTTTTCCTCGATTTTCCGGTTGAGCCGGAAAATGGACTCCAATTCCACGGACCTGGTTCGGTGGGTGTCTTGAAGCGTGCGCTTCAGGCCGTCCTGGTCCAGCCCATCAGGAAGGTCAAAATCCCTTTGGGAAATGGCCCTGCCGTTTAATTGAATCAAGGAGGACAGGCGGTTTTTGCCGGCGATCAGGGAGGTGGTGATGTTAAAGCTTTTCCCGTCGATCTCAATCAGGGAGTTAAGTGGGGAGATTTCCATGGTCTTCTAATTCCGGATTTTTCCAATCCTGAAAATGTCAAATGGCTCGGCCCTGCGAAACAACCTTACCGACCGTGTTACAGCTTAGGCCTTCTCAAAACCCTTTTTAACCGCAGCCTCAATATTCGGGAAAGATTTCAGTATGGTATTAAATTCCAAAAGCTCGAACACCTCGGAAACCTCGGGATTCATCCCCACCAGAACCAAGTCGCCTTTTTGGTTCCTGATCCTCTTGATCTCGCTGATAAAAATACCCCAACCGGCGCTGCTGATGTAATTCACGTCTTTCAAGTCCACCACCAGCTTGAATTTCTTGTCGCTTAGCACGGAAAGGAATTTTTTCTCGAATTCGGGGGCCGTGGTGGTGTCAATAAAACCCTTCACCGCGAGCAAGGTGATTTCCTTGTTTTGCGGATGGTCCGAAATGTTGACTGAGATGTTTTCCATGATTCCTCCGGCAAAATGACCCGAACAAGGGCCTTATTATCACTAGGGTTCTAAACCGTGTCAACCTCATTGACGGCGAAGGACTTTCGTTCCTGCGCGCTGCTAAGGCTTTTCCGTTTCAAATACTCGTACAGGACTTTAGGGTCAATCTTCATGGGGTTAGTGCTTTTCCTTAGGACCTCGGCGATGCGCTGAGCCCCGAACTCCGGGTTCGCGCGGATGACGGAGATGACTGCTTGTTTTTGCGGAAGGGAAAGCTCCCTCATGACGGACCGTTTCTTGGAGCGCTCGGGCTTCAACCCGGCCCTGCCCTTTTCCTCCAATATTTTCCTAAAGCGGTAATAGGCGTTGGGCGAGATGTTCATCTGGCGGCAGGCTTCCGCGACCGACAACCCTTTTTTCTCGACCAGGTCCATTAATTTTTTCCGGAACTTGAACACCACCTGCTCGGCCTGCATTTTTTCCTTGATCGCCACGACCGTGATGTCGTCGTTTTGTTCGGCCCCCCGGGTAAATTGGGCGATGCTCTCGTTGAGCTTCTCGACGAATTCCGCCGGGGTCAGGTGCGAGTTCTCCTTGATCACCCTCACCAGCCGGTCCTCCCCGAACTGCTCCTTCTCCGGGTTCATGGCCTCGGTAATGCCGTCCGTATAGATCACCATCATGTCGTTCTTCTCCAAGCTCACCTTTTGCAGCGCCATGTTCTTGGCGAACATGTCCGCTTCCGGCAGGTCAATGCCCACCGGAAAGCCCTTGGGCTTCAGGAAGAAAACTTCCTTGGTTTTTCCGCGGTAAAGGATCATGGGATTGTGGCCCGCGCTGGCGAAATTGATGGTGCGGTTTCGCGAGTCCAGCACGATGTAGAACATCGTGACGAACATCCCTTTTTTCATGTCCCCCGTCACATGGGCGTTGACCCGCGCCAGGACGGAAGAGGCCGAGGTATTGTCCCTGGCTTCCAGCCTCATGGCGGTGCGGATCATGGTCATGACCATGGATCCCGGGACCCCCTTGCCCGACACATCGGCTACCACAATCCCCAAAGTCGTGGGATTGACCCAGAAAAAGTCGTAATAGTCTCCGCCCACTTCCTTGGCCGCCCGGTAAGTGGCCCCGATTTCGTAGCCCTCGATCTGGGGGAATTCGGCCGGAAGCAAAGTATGTTGGATTTCTTGGGCAACCTGCATTTCCTTTTGGATCCTTTCCTGCTCCACCATGCCCTTTTGGGAATCCTGGATCCGGCCGGTCATCTCATTAAAGATATTGGCCAATTGCCCGAACTCATCCTGGCTGGTGATATCCAGCTTGGAATTCAGGTCGCCCATGCTGATGGCATGGACCCCCTCCAATATCCGCTGGAAAGGCTTGATGACGATGCGGGAAAGGAAATAGAGGCCGATGATCCCCACCAGGGTGATCATCAGGAGCATACGGATCAATTTTCCCCGGTCCGCCGAAACCATCTGCCGGATGGCGGACTCGGGCATGCCGGCGTGGACCTCGCCGACCCATTGGCCCCGGAAGAAGACGGGGGAGGCGTACTCCGTGGTCATCCCCTCGGAAGTCTTGAAGCCGAAGCTTTGAAGTCCGGGGGCCCGCGACGTTTGCGCCCCTGGCGCGGGTTTGTAAGGCTTGAACAATTGGTTCAGGTCCGAGTGGGCCAGGTATTTTCCCTCGGATCCGATGATAAAGACGTAGGAGAAGACCTTATCCTTGTCGCTCCGCAATACGTCGCGGATCAACCGGTCCAGCTCCAAATCGTTTTTTTTCGCGACCGCGGCCCCCGATTGGGTCGCCATGGCCTGCATCACCATGTTCACCTTTTCCCTCTGTTGGCGGATCAAGCCTCCTTCCTGGCGGAAGCTCAGGAGGAAATAAGCCATGAGAACCAGGACCATGACGAGGAGGGCGGATCCGACGGCGAACTTGGTGGAGACCGTGAAGGCCCCTTTTTTAAGCCCCAGCTCCGTCGGGGGAGCCTTGGAAAGGCGGCGGTAAAGGGAAAGCTCATTGCGGTCATGGTAGGCGTGGTAATTCACCCGGTTCATGACTTTTTTAATCAGCCAGATTCCCAACCCGCCTTTTTTCCCGATATCCACGTAGTGGTTCAGGTCCGGGTCCTTGATGCCCCTGAAATCGAACGGTTTTCCGTAATCGGTGATCTTGATCTTCAGGTCCATGAAGCTGATGCCCATTTCGAGCTTGATCTTCCCCCCGTTTCGTCCCTGGTAGGCGTGCCGGATGATATTGCTGCAAGCCTCGTCAATGGCCAGCTTGATGCTGGACGTTTCTTTCGGGGCGCACCCCGCCGCGTCGCAGACCCTTTGGACAAAATCCTTGATGGTTAAAAGCTCGATGTCCTTCGCTTCCACCTCCAGGCGGAACTGCCGGCGCTTCGGCTCAAAGGGGATATAGGAGGCGAGTCGATATAAAAGATTGTGGAAGTTCATGGTTATTTCTTGGGTTCCTTATTTTCGGCAGGCGCGGCCTCAGGCTTATCCTTCAACCTGGCCCGGGCCTCTTCCAAATTGCGGAGGACCAAAAAGTTCTTGGGATCCTTCGCCAAAACCTGCTCCCAAGACTCGATCGCCTTCCGATATTGGCCGCCCATATAATAATCAACTCCCTTGGCGTAAAGGTCGGTTAATTCCTTGGACATGGACTGAAGGGGCATGTAATGGCCCTGGGCGTCATGGTAGAGAAACTTGACGTCGCGGTAATTGGGGTCCAGCTCATAAACGCTTTGAAGGTACTGGACCGCCATCTCGAAATCTTCCTTGCTATAGGCCTCCACGCCCCTAATGTAATTGGTGGAAACCACCATGTTCTTGTCCACCTGCTTGAGGAGCGCCTTGGCGTCCGGATTACCCGGATCGAGGGTCATGATCCGCGCGAGCAAAGGCAGGGCCTTGTCGAAATCGCCTTTGTGGACCGCCTCCCTGGCGGCGTTCAACTGTTCCGCCACCGCGTCCCTGCGTTTTTGTTGGAGGTCCCGGATGGAACGGGAAGCTTCCTCGTCGCCGGGATATTCGGTCAGGACGTTTTTCCAGGACTGGATGGCCGGGTCGTAGTCCCCGGACTTCGTGTAGCTTCGGGCCACCCATTTCAGCAGGTCGATTTTTTGGGCCTGGAGCGGGTCCCGGAACTGGCCGAACCGGTAGGTCAGGGAAAAGCGGTGAAGGGCCCCCAAGTCCCCCTGGTTGAAGGCGTAATCGATTTCAATCCCCGAGATCCTGAATCCGGCCCCGGCCGTCGGGTTCGCTCCGTCAAAACCGGCCCTGGCGAAAACCATTTCATTGAACCCATATTCCACCCCGGCTTTAATCAGGGGGCTTCCGGTGGTCATCATTTCCCCCTCAAACGCAACCCATAAGCTGCTGGAGGCTGAGGGCTGGTAATGGTAGGAAAGGGCGGGGCGGAGGACCCGGGCCGGATAATCCGCGGCTTGAACCAATTTCACCTGGGGCTGGAGAACATTGGAGGCCGATACCCCCAGGGTAAAGTTTTTATAACCCAAATTCCGGTAATCCGCGGCTTCCTTGCCAAAGTGGTACAACAGGCCCAAGTCCACCCCTACTCCGCTTCCCTGGTAGGTATCCACTTGCTCCCGGAGATACTTGACCGAGGCCCCGAAATCCAGCCCCTCCATCACCCTAAACCCGTAGCCCACCAAACCCTGCAATTGCTCGGTGGAGAAAGTCGAAAGGGCTTGGATATTGTTTTGGGTTTTCGGAATGTCATCCGTGGCAATCCGCGCGAAGCCCAAGCCAAAGCTGGCGTGGCTGCTGATGGGATTAACGTAACCAGCCGCGTCATAAAGGGTGTCGAGTAATAGCGGGGCGTGAAAGGTCAATATCTCGTTTTGGCTGATCGTGGCCAAGGCCGCAGGATTGGAAAAAAAGCTGTCTCCGTCCCCCGTCACGGCGACCGCCGTATCCCCCATCCCCAGGGCCCGGGCCGACCCCCCCAGCTCAAAGGGCGATTGGAGTCCGCCGTTGTCCAGGGTGACCGCCGACTTTCCCGACGCGGGGATAAGAAAACCCATGGTCACGGCAAAAGCCATAAGAATAAATAATTGTTTCGTTCCAGCGGAGGATTGACGGTCCCGGGTCGACAGGTTCCAACCGAAAGCGGACAACCCCCGGCTGCCGACGATGGACTGCGGATTGGCTTTTATCACTTGATCACCACCACTTTAATAAGTAGTTTCGTCCCATTGACGTCCAGCTGCGCGAAATAAACGCCGTTCACGACCGAGCGGCCCGACCCGTTCCGGCCGTCCCAAGGAATCCTCTGCAATCCGGGCTGAAGGGATTGATGATCCAACAAGGAGCCGATCCTTCTCCCCATCACGTCGTAAAGCGTGAGTGAAACGGTGGAGGCGGACTGCAGGTAAAACTCGATGGTCGCGCTTTCCTGTCCCGCCCGGAAGGGATTGGGATAACTTCCATAAGTACCGGCCAAATCCCCGTTGGAGAAGACCATGGTTTGGGACTCCATCGGAAAACCGGTGGAATCCCCGAACGAAGTGCTCGAGCCAAGGACCACGGCCGGACTCGTCGCGTCGTTTCCGACGAAACTATTCTTGCCGACATAAAGCACCGCCGATTTGGCGGAGGCGTTGGCCGAGATATCCGCGATGAGGGTCACGGACAAGCTTCCGCCGGCCAGGACCGTCAAGGCCCCCGCGGGGATGGTGGCGGAAACCGCCGCGTCGCCCGTTACGGACAGGGGGTAAATTTGCGCGCCCGAGACCAGGGTCAGTCCCTGGAAAGCGGAGTTCATGGGAATGCCGGCCCCCGTCTGGTCCTTCGCGAAGACGATCAGGTCGGTCAACTGGACGTCATGGCTGCCGCCTTGAACCTTCAGGTCAAAGGTCAGGACCGTGACAGCCTGGCCCAGGATGACGGTGGAAAGGTTCGGGGACTGGTGGACCACGTTCAACACATTGCTGTTCACGCCCTGCTGGACCGATACGGGGTCGCTCACGCCGTTGATGCCTCCCGTGCTCAGGTCGGACGCGCTCAAGGTCTGGCTTCCCGCGGTGGCGAACACAAAGGAAGTCGAAACGGTTCCCGAGGCGAAGGCCAGGCTTTGGGACGGGACTCCGGGATCGCTGAAGTTTAACGCGGTTGAGTCCCCATTGCCGGAAATCACGTTGAAATATTTGTCCACCGCGTGGAGGGTCGCGGCCACGACGTTTCCGGTCAATTGGGTGTTCGGGTTTCCAATGCGGCCCGAGGCATCGGTCGTCGGCTCACCCGGATCGGCGGTTTGACCCGGGAGAAGCACTTGAAGCTGGAAGAGGGCCGCGGGATTGACGGTGATCCCCAAGTTGGCGGAGGGCGTTGGGATGGCGGCCACCGCCAATGCGGTCAAAGCCGGATTGGACGCCAGATAATCGCGGTAATAAACCACGGTTTGGGGGCTTCCCCCCTGGAGAGTGACGGAAGTAATCACGGGACCCAGGGCGGATAATAAAAAGTTATGTTCGCCCGTGGAATTGGACGATAGGTTTAGCGAAATCGGTCCCTGGAAAGTAGCCGGCTGGCCCGAGGCGTCCTTCACTTGGATCGTCACGGGGCCCGGTGTTCCCGCGGTAAAGGGAGTCCCTGGGCCCAGTAAGACCAGGTGGTCGACCGGTACCATGGTCGCGGTGGAAGTGGGCGTCAAGGTCGGCGTGAGGGTGGCCGTATTGGTCGGGGTGGAGGATGGAGTCTTGGTCGTCGTCAAGGTCGGAGTGGCCGTAGGGCTGTTGGTCGGCGTCAGCGTCGGGGTGTTCGTGGGGGTTCTGGTGGGCGTGTTCGTCGGGGTGTGGCTGGGCGTGGGGGTCGGGGTATCCGAAGGGGTGGTCGTGGGAGTCGCGGTCGCCGTATTGGTGGGCGTCGAGGTAGGGCTGTTGGTGGGGGTCGCGGTCGGGCTGTTGGAGGGGCTATTCGTGGGAGTCGCCGTCGGGCTGTTCGTCGGCGTGTTCGTGGGGGTATCCGTGGGCGAGGGCGTGCTGGTGGGAGTGTTGGTCGGGCTGTTCGTCGGCGTATTGGAGGGCGTGGCGGTCGGGCTGTTGGTGGGGCTGTTCGTCGGCGTATCGGTCGGTGTCGGCGAAGGGGTGTTCGTGGGATTGACCAGGGTGATGACCGCGCCGGACACCGGCGCCCCAGTGACGATCAAGGCAAGCCCGGAGGTTAGTCCGCCGCCCTGGACATCCCCGTCCAGGGACACGGCGCTGGTGTAGGTTCCCGTCGGGGCATTGGGGGAGAAATCATAGTCCACCAGGTAAACCTGGCTCGCTCCCGCCGACAAGGTTTCCAGGGGGAAGCCGCCCAAGGTCACGACGCCGTCGTCGGCCGAGTAAGGCGAGCTGGCCACCACGGTCCCAGCCCGGGACAGCTTCACGGACGAGATGCCCGTTAAATCATTCCCGCTTCCCGAGGAGGTCAACAGTAGATAACGCAAAGTCACAGGCTCCAAGCTGGTATTCAACACACTTACCTGCAGTACCGGCACCTTCACGGCGCCGGGAATCTGTGTGGAATTGCCAGGCGCGGAGGGACCGATGGCGATGACGGCGGTGGGAGGAACAGGCGTGTAGGTCGGGGTCTCCGTCGGTGTGTCGGTGGCCGTCAGAGTGGGGCTGCCGGTCGGGGTAAAGGTATCCGTGGGCGGCAAGGTTCCCGTCAGGGTGGGCGTATTGGTCGGAGTATCGGTGGGAGTAATGGTCGGTGTCCTCGTCGCCGTGCTGGTGGGGCTATTGGTGGGGGTTTTGGTCGGTGTGTTCGTCGGGGTATCGGTCGGAGTAATGGTCGGTGAATTCGTCGG
>CAZUXW010000080.1:0-11563 GCA_964624625.1 uncultured bacterium | reverse complement strand
AGATCTTGTCCCAGGTGTAGTAATAAACAATCACCGTGCTGAGTTCCACCAGGAAGAAAACCCACTCGATGGCCCAGCCGAAGACGAAATTATGGATCAGCGTGCTGGTGGCTTCCGGGGCCGCCAGGCCGATGGCGAACCAAATCCCCACGCCCGAAACGGTGCCGAAAACCGAAGTGAGGATCAGGAAAAAACGGGAATGGCTCTTGATCATCTTCAGCCAGTCCCGGCGCCCCTCCTTCAGGGCCTTGCGCTCGGCGAAATAGAGGTACATCCCCCCGCCCACTGCGAATTGGGAAATCATCACGTGGAAAATGGCGATCATTCCGATCACCCAGCCGCTGCCGATATGGGGCACGACCCAGAATGGATAATTCATTTAAAATAACTCCTTTTACTCACCCAGATAGCCCCAGACCGTTGTCACTAGCAGGACCGCCAATACCCATAACCCGAAGTAGGTCGCGTTCCTGGCTTGGCGGCCCCTGGCGCTTCTCGCGTCATAAAGCGGCACCAGGAACCAAAGGACCAGCCCCAGGGTGAAAAGGACCATGCCGAAACCCTCGCCCGCGGCCCCGGGAAACCACCGCCCGAAGAGCTTCAAGACCTGGAAGGAACTCATGAAATACCACTCAGGATGGATCCCCTTGGGCGCCGACTTGAGGAGGTCCGCCTGGTCGCCTAGGTCCCAGGGAAAGATGGCGGCCAATAGTGTCAGGATATTCAGGACGATCAGCCAGATGGCCAAATCCTGCATCATAAAATTCGGAAAGAAGGGGATGCTCCGTTTTTGGGCCGGGGGCAGGGCCTCCACCGAGGGAGGGACGGCGTTACCGTGCTTTTGCACCAGCCAAAGGTGAAAGCCGAGGATGGGGATGAAGAGAGCCGGCAGGACTACCACATGGAGGGCGAAAAAGCGCTGGACCGTGAAGGCTGAGACTTGCGATCCCCCCTGGACGATCTCGGCGATTTTCCCCCCGATGAGGGGGACGGAGGTGGCGATCTGGAGTCCCACTTTGGTGGCGAAAAAAGCAAGTTCATTCATGGGCAGGAGATAACCGCTGAAACCGAAGACCAGGGTCAATAGGAGCAGGACCATGCCGCTCCACCAGCCGAATTCCCTGGGTTTCTGGTAGGCCTTCATGAAATATACCGAGAACATGTGGACGAAGATAGCCAGTACCATCAGGTTCGCCGCCCAGGAGTGGGCCGACCGGATGAGCCAGCCGAAATTGATGTCGAAGGTGATCTGGCGCACGGACTCGAACGCCGCCGGACCGGGTTGGTAATAAATCAGGAGCAGGACACCCGTCACGCCCTGGACGAGGAATAGGGACAGGGAGATGCCGCCCCAGTAGTACCAGAAGGAATAGGAGTGCTGGGGCACGGTCTTGTGCTTGGCTAAAGCGATGATGCCGGACAGGTCCAGCCGCTCGTCCACCCAACGCCAGATTTTTTGTTTCATAATGCTCCCTTATATCCTGGAGATGGCCACGCCACCAGCCACCACCTTGGCCGCGTAAAGCGTCAGGGGCCGGGGCGGGGGGCCGCTGATGTTCTTCCCCGTGCCGGCGTCGTATTCCCCGCCGTGGCAGTTGCAATGGATGACGTTGCGCACTGGCTGGTATTCCACCGTGCAGCCCAGGTGGGTACAAACGGCGTCCAGGGCCACCCAGCTTCCGTCCTTGTGGTGGATGAGCATGGAAGGAATGGAGCCGAAGCTGAACATCAAGGCGCTGCCGGGGGGAAGTTTGTCCGCTTCCTTCAAGGTCACCTCGGTCACGGCGGTCAGGGCCGATTCCCTCTCCGCGGGCGAAGTGAGATAGCGGTAGACAGGGTAGCCTAAGGCCCCGGCGTAACAAGCGCCGATGCCGATCAGGGATATTTTCACGAAATCGCGGCGGGTGACGGGCCTATTGAGTTCACTCACGGGCGCCTCCTTCGGGGACGGGTTTGGCCCTCATCATCACGGAAATAAGCCAAGCCATGGCGCCAATGCCCAGCACGAAGACCAAAAGGAAGGTGATGACCACCTGCCAGTTGGTCACAATGGGCTGGGCCCAGACGTCGAAACCCTTGGACTTCAAGGTCAGGTCCCGGATGCCGTCCCGGACGATGACCCAGGAAGCGATGGAAAGAAAGGCCAGCAGGGCCCCGGCCAAACTGGACCAGCCCGCCCGGGGCTTCCGGGCAAGGACGAAGACAGCGAATAGGAAGGCGGCCGCTCCCAGGAAATAATAAAGAAGTTCAAAGGGATGGTAAAAATGATTGGATTGGATTGACGCCGACACCTCAGGAGGCTGGAGCCGGAGAACCAGGCGGAACATGAGCAATTGAAGGAGGATTCCCAGGCTGGCCAGGCCGCCCCCAAAACCGGACAGGAATGTTCCCAAGGATTCGGCCGTGGTTTTCCGGCCCGCGATCCAAACCATCCAAAAGCCGCTGACCCAAAGGCTGCCGGTAAGCATCACCAGCCATCGGGGCGTGAGCGTGGGGTCAAAGGGCGGCAGCCGGTTGCCCAAGGCCGCCGAAGAATACATGCCTTGCCAATCCTCGGGCCGGAGCATCAATGCCATGTTGGTGGATAAAATCCGGGAGACGCATCCGGCCAACAGGAGCGCCATCAGGCCCTTCCACCAGACATTTTTCCCCGCCGCTGTCCCGTCCGCGAAGGCGTAGAGGAGCCAATAGCAGGCCATAAGGAGGAAAATGACGGAGAACCAATAGACGCCGATCAGGACATTGCTGGTGTAGAGGGCCGGGCCGTAGAGGACCTGGGCGAAAAGAAGCGGAGGAATGCCGAGGTTGATCACGTAAGTCATGACGATGGGCAGGCGGCGTGCCATGGCGGCCGCGGAGGCGCGGGCCCTTGGGTTGGAAATTCCAAAGGCGGAGAGGCAAGTCGAGACGAGGAGCCCTCCCAGGAGTATTTGAACCGCGGTGAAATGCAGCGACAGGGTGAGGATGTCCAATGCCTTGAAGAGCCAGACCGGTGCCGGCAGGGGAATGGGGTCTGTCATCGGGAATAGGTTCATCGTTTGCCGCTCCAGTAAGAACCTGTATTGAAACCACGGCGCTTAACTTAACGGACGACATCCCCTGCCTCTATGATTTAAATCATATTGGGCGGGAATAGCAAGGGATCGAAAAAAACCGGTCGACGAAAAAACAACCGGGGAAAGGACAATATCATTCCCGCTTCACCCTCAAGAATTCCAGGAGGACGGTGCTATCCAACATGATTCGGACGGGGGTCATTAACCAACGGACGGTTCAAGAGGCGGCCCTTGGCCGGGATTCTGTTTTCGATTATCAAAAAATATCAACTTTGGCCCGTGCCGGCGGACCGGTCACCAGCGTCAAGGTTTATATTTTTTGGTTTTGTTGGTTACACCGGAATAGGTTACTCCGCTTTTTCGGAAGCCCAACGGTCCACCAAAAGGACGGCCCCGGCCGGCGAAAAACTCTTTCTAATTGCGGCCAGCAGTTGACCCAACCGGCCATTCGAAATGAACCGGCGGCGGGAGCTTAGCTAAAGGCCGCTTCCATTTTTCCAAGTGCAGTTGAATATCCCCGATGATATTTTCAACATCCAGTTTTTCGAAACACCTGGGTTTCCCGCAGGTTTTCGCCATCTTGTTCACGCAGGTGATGTTCCGGCAGGGGCTTTCCGAAACATAGGTCCGGGACGGGGCATCCTGGTTGGCGGGGGGAAAAAGCGGATCGGTGGAATCATATCCCGCCATCCGGGCTGGCGTGGCTCCAAAAACCGAGATGACAAAGGTCCTGTTCCGGAACTTCGCCTTTCCGGTTCTGGATATTTTACGGGCAGCGGCGATATGAAGGGGGCCCGTATCCCCGGAAATGAACACGTCCGCGAAATCCACCAGGGCGGCATAGCCGTCGAGGGATAAGGTGCGCGGGACGACCACGACCTTCTTTCTCTCATCCGCCGTTAAGGCGTCCAAGATTTTTTTCTCAAGTTCCCTATGGACGAAAGCGGTTCCAAAAAGAACCTTGGCGTCCATCCCCAGCATCCGCTTTAACAGGATGACCTGGTGCTCAAACGGAATTAGGGTAAAGGGCGAGGCCGTATCGGGATTGATCAAGACGATGGGTTTATCCTGCCTGACATTCTTTTCCGTCAATAAGTTCTGGGCCTTTTGAAAAGCGTCGTCGGAGAGGACAACCGGAACGCCCGTAAAAGCCTTTCGCAAAGGAGGATCACCGGCTGTTTCCTTTAATAATTTATCCACAAACATATATGACTGAAAAAGGAAATGGTTGAGGTTCAACCGATCAATGTCATTTCGGACCATTTGGGGGGCGCAGGTGAGGAAATTAAGGATTTTCTGGCCCTTGGGGAAAAGACGGTCATCCTCAAAAAAGGGAGAGCAGTTGAAACAGAGATCGTACGAATTTTCCGCGACTAACTTCCGGATGCTTTCCACGTCGCTTTCGGAAGGGTAAGTCTCGCCGGTGAAAAGAGGATAGAGGTTTGAAATAGCCGGATTGCCCTCGATCAGACAGGCCGCCGATTTCTTGGTGGCGTAGTCGATCCTGGCCTTGGGAAAAAAATCCCTGAAAGCCTGCACCGCCCCCTGCATCATTACCGCGTCGCCGATATGAATATCCGGGATGACGAGAATTTTTTCAAACTTGGGCACCATTTGAACGGTTTCAATATTTTTTTTAAAGATATGCCCCACCAGGAGCTTATTTCCGAGGATGGGGGGGATGGTGTGGTCGAAAAACCAAGCTCCGCCCCGGGGAAACCAGGTCGTTACCAGGCTGGTCAGGTGAAAAATCGTCTTTTGAAAACTATTATCAAGCATTGCTCAACACTTTAAGTAACCCGGACAAGGGGGTCAATACCGGGGCGGCAGTTCCCCTTCTTTTCTCCAAAAATATTTTTCGGAGGATTTTTCCGAACGAACGAAAGTCAAAGATGGCTAAGGAATGAAAACAAAACGAAGCCGGCCGGCTATCATTTTGATAGCCGGTTCGGCGGCGGTTAAACCGGCCCGGAATATTTTTAATTCGATTCAGAAAATATTTTCGGGTCTTTGTCCAAGACCTCACTCCATCCTGGACACTTGAATGATTTGAATACTTATCCACTGCTTTGGCCCGCTTTCAATCCGACCGAATTCCCCGGCTTACTTAACAACGACCTCGAAAAGAACCCTCATGTTGGCTTTGGCCGCCATGGAGTAATGTTGTTTCGGCGCTACCTCGTGCACCGCCGGCCGATCCTCGCCGTAACCGATTCTGGTAAGGCGGTCTTTCGAGACGAGCCCTTCTTGGATCAGGTATTCCTCAACGGCTTGCGCCCGACGCTCGCTCAATCTCTGGTTGTAATCTTCCGTTCCGGCGGCGGAGGTATAACCGGCGACACGGATATGGGCCTTGGGGTTGTCTTTGAGTATTTGAATGCTTCTCTTGATGATCGCCTTGGCGTTATCCGTGAGGGCCGACTTGCCGAAACTAAAATGCACATCCTCGAAGGCCAGGACCAGTGTTTTCTCCTCGATGTCGGGTTTGGCCACGACCGCTATCTTTTCCTCGGCTTTAGGTTCTTCGGCCACGTAAACGACCACCGGTGTGGGCGCTGGGGTGGCTTCCTTGGCAGCTTCCTTCGTTTCCGGTTCCCCGCCGAAGGCAATGACCAGTCCGAGGGTCGTGTTAACGTTTTGGTAGGCATTTTTAAAAATAGCGGACTCATGGAAGACTTCAGTGACCATATTGTCCCTGACATCGAGCCGAAGCGCGAGATGCTCCGACATCCATAACTTCGCGCCCAACCCTAAGTCGAAAGTGGACATGTCCCCGCTGGCGATGGAGGGGCTGTAGTTGAGGCCTCCGGTTCCACCGAAGGCAAAGAGGCTGAAATCCTCATCCGGCATGAAGTTGTAAACCACGTCGATGTGGTAAAAGAAAAGGTCCACTTTATCGATGGGGCTTCGGTACTGCCCTTCGTTGTCCCCGGTGAGCGTCTTGTCGTTAACCCCGCTATTGACGAACTCCAAGGTGCCTTCCAAACCGAAGTTCTTCGTGAAGTTGTAACCCAACCGCCCGCCATAGATCAGGTTGTTCTTCAGGTTTTGGCAGGGATCAAAAAAATTGTAGCCCAAGAAAGGGGTCACCTCAAAGCTTCCTCCCTTGACGCCCGTGTGCCCAGATTGGGGAAGCATGATGACCAAGGCCAACAAAGCCGCCTTCGTGATTTTTACCGCTGAAACCTTTGAAAATAACTTTTTCATCAAAATCCCCTTTTCTTTATTGATTGATTGCCGACTTCTAAAGAGTTGAGGGAACGGGCCTTGATGACCCGTCCCTTACCTGCCTACCTCCGCCCCGCCTTAAGACCATTGATTACTGTGTCACCGTATTAGCGATGAGGGAGACTAGGGTTTGGGCGTACAGTCCACCCGTGACGGTGGAAAGAGACTGGCAATTGATCTGGGTTTTCGAAAGCAGCATTCCGTTGAAATGAAAACCCGTCGCACCCCCTTCAATGGTCGCGCCGGAGCCTTCGACGATCCAGAAGACATTGGCCGGCAACGCGCCGCCGTTCAGGATAATATTGGCCGAAACGTCGAGTGTGCCCGCGATTTGGAAAATGAAGACATCGGTTGGCCCGCCGCAAAGAGTGAGATCCGTTGGTATCGTCACATTACCAGCGGCGCCCGAGAACGAATAGACACCCCGTCCAAGGGTAAGCGTGCCTAAACTTCCTCCCGTCGTGCCCGCCGTGCCATCAGAGGTAGCGGCTGCGCCGGCATTGTAGGCGGCCTCCATGTCGAAGATTGCCCCGCCCGCAGTGGTAGTGGACATGGTGGCTGGACACGAAAGGTCGGACACCTCCCCGGAATATATCTTTCCAGTTACCAGGGCTGATTGGTTATAGTCACACCCGCCACCCCCCGACACCACTCCAGTAAAGCCCCATCCGGTCATGGAACTGTATCCATAGGTTCCACTCGTATTATTAATTCCCATATTTCCTGTAACGCTGGTTGTTCCGGTGGTTGTGATGCCTGTTTCCCCAAGAATCACAAAATTACCAGCCGTTCCAAGAGTGAGCGCCGTCGGATTGGAATACACCGGGCTGCATAACGCCGTCGTGGGTGTAGCCGTAGGCGTGTTCGTGGGACTTGGCGTGGGACTTGGGGTGGGTGTTGTCGAGGCCGTGGCCGAGGGCGTCCCCGAAGGAGTGCCTGTGGGCGTCTTGGTGGCCGTGTTGGTGATCAATGGCGTATTTGTTGAGGTCGCCATGGGGGCCGGACCCGTCGTGCCGGGGTTCCAGGTTCCGCAGCCGGCAGCGATAAATATAACCGGGCCGACCGACAACATCAGGGTCAATAACATCTTTTTATTCACAAACAGCAGCACTTTCTTTGTCCTCGAAAACATGAATCCTCTTTTCTTTTACCGGCTAATGGTTGGTCGGACCGCCCTTTTGAGGCATTCCAATTGGTGAAACACAGCCTGCGATGTTCAAGTAGGGGGATACAAAGCAACTATCATGCCTTGTAAGAATCCGAATGATTCGAGGCTTGGGAGGGAACGGCCGATCAAACCGAGAATACAAACGCGATCATTTTGATTGATTCTTTTTTTGATAAAAATTCCGGCCGGTTCTTTAACCGGGGAAGGCCGTGAATAGGAGCTGAAATTTTGTGGGCCCGGGCTTGATTCTTGCTCTTAACAGGATCTTCTCTTGTTAATCCGCCGCTTCTTCCGAGCCGTTTCTAATTTCGGGAGAATATCTTCGAATACCCGGCCTTCGAAGAAAACGCCTGTTAAAAAACCGGATTGCCTCCATTGATCGCGGAAGATGAACCGGCTGGGCGGGGGGTAACCAAAAGCGCAAGGAACCAATCACGTGAACCCATTGAAATCCTGGAATCATCGCTTCCGATTCGGCGTCACAAGGATGGGAATCGGTTTATTCCCCGTTCTTTTCTTGATGGGCGTTACCGGCTTCGAGGCCGTTCCATCCCCTGAAACCCATGCGGCCGTTAAGGTCCTTCCATCGCCGGCCAGGAGTTTTCCGCCAGTAAAACCCGGCATCATCCGCATGCCGGTGGACATTATCTTTCCACCCGGAGGCGAGGCTTTCCACCACATTTCCGACCTAGTCAAGGGGGGGATAAAACAGGTGGCGCAGCAAACGGTTTTGAAATCGCGCATGAGGGCCCTCTGGACGAAGATGGAATCGCCCATTCGGATGGATCAGGACCTCTGGCTTTTAATCCAGCCCAAATCCTTGAGCGTCGGAAAGATGAGAACCGACCTCCAACAGTCCTCGACCCTCCACGCGGTATTGGAAATGGTGGCCTCGCCCGAAATACGCTTTGGTCCTGAACCCCGGACCATACCCGTGGAAATGCCGCCCCTTGAGCCTTTCCAACCAGGGCCGGGAATCTTTCAAGCGATGACCAATACCCACATCAATTACGAGGATGCCAACCGGTATTTTCGCGACCCCAGGATGAAGATTATCGGCAAGGTGTTGCCTGGCTCGGGCGATCGGAAACTGACCATCCTGGGACTGCGGGTTTATGGGTCGGGCGGCAAAGTGATCGTTGAGGTGAAACTGCACTACAATCCGCCGATCATCACTTTGGACAGCAAGCCGGGGTATTTGGTCCTTTATCTGAGGGGCACTCCCCGGTATCTCCCGGAACGGCGGGTGTTTGATTTGCCGGATTTGGAATACGACATTAAATCCAACGACTTGCTGCTTCAACTTGCCGATTTTATTTTCAAATCCGATTTTAAAAATCAATTGCGCCGGATCGCCATAGTCCCCGTCGGCGCGAAAATGGATATCCTAAAAGAAAAAATGAATAAAAAACTAAACAGGGCTTTGGGCCGCCTGACCCATGTCCGAACCCAAGTGAACACTTTTGAGATATTGGACGGCTACGCGGACAATGAAGGAATTGAGGCCCGCGCCGCCATAAGGGGCACCGCGACCCTCGAAGTGATTTGGAAATAGGGGGAAACCCCCTTGATCAAGCCGGGGGGCACGACGGTTTCCCTTCCAGGAGCGGAATAGGATGGTATTGGGTTCGTTAATAAAAATCATAGGGCCCCTGCTTTTTCAGGGGTTCGAAATCTATAAAAACCGCCGGGATGACCGGGTGATTCGAAGCCTTCAAAAGAAGGTAAAAATCCTCCGAATCATCACAATAGGTTTAACCCTCATCCTGATTTCCATGGGGATTTGGATTTTTTCGCTCTTAAGGGCCTGAAGGAATCCAGGATGAAGACCTATCCCGTTACCGCGAAGGATTCGGCCCCATCCTGAACAATATGGTCTTTCCGTAAACCAGCGTGTCGTGCTTGAAAAACATATGCTTCTGCTGGATTCCGTCAACCAACACCGACTGCACAAACGGATGGTCCACCGAGTTATCAATGGTTTTCAGGATGAGCAACCCGCCAGGATAGATCTCTTTATCCAAATGAATCGTGGCCTGCTTATAGATCGGGCTTCCGATTTGGTATTCATTGCTTCCAGGACAGGCCGGGTAAAAGCCCAACGCGGAGAAGAGATACCAGGCCGACATGGTGCCGGCATCATCATTGCCCGGGATGCCGTTGGGGCCTGTCCCGTAGTTCTTGTCCATGATGGCCCGGACTTCTTTTTGCGTGCGCCAAGCTTCCCCCGGGACATAATCAAACAGGTAGGGATAGGCCAAATCCGGCTCATTGGTCGGGTCATAGTGTCCCTTGTCGAAGCATTCCTGGAGCCGGTCGGCAAACATCCCGTCCCCGCCCATCAGCACCTTCAATCCCTCAATATCCTGGGGCGCGAAGAATAGATAATTCCAAGCGTTGCCTTCCACATAGCCCGGACCGCCATTGTCCGGCCAGCTTTGGTCGCAGCATTTGGCCAGGGGGTCAAAAGGCGTCATCCAGGTGCCGTCGCGGTTTTTGGCCCGCAAAAAACCGGTGGCAGGGTCGTAGAAATTGCGGTACACGCCGGATAAATGGATGAATTTCTCGTAATTGTCCTTGTCCTTTAAATCCTTCGCCATCTGGGCCAGGCACCAATAGTCGTAGGAATATTCCAGGCTCGTGGAAACGCTCCCCCAGAGATAATCCCCGCTGTCGTCGTTTTTGGGGATATAGCCCAATTGGAGCAGGGACTTGAGCCCTCCGTAGATTTTATTGTCATGTGGGTTGAGGGTTTTCTGGATGGAATCGTAAGCGGAAGCCGTGTCGAAGTTCTTTAAGCCTTGGCGGTAAGTGTCCAAAATTACCGGCACGGCGGGGGCTCCCACCATGACGCCGGTCTCGTTGCCCGCCAATTCCCACTTCGGCAAAAACCCATCCGACTCCTTCGCCATTTCCACGATGGACCTGGTCATGTCCAGCTGAACCAGCGGGTAAAAAAGCCCGAGGAAAGGATGGAGGTTGCGGTAGGTATCCCAGAGTGAAAAAACATGATAGCGGGTGTACTTGTAGGTCTCGGCCGTGTCCACCCCATGGTGCCCCATGGTCTGGAACTGGCCGTTGACGTCGGAAAAGACGCTGGGGTGGATGAGGGCGTGGTAAAGGGCCGTGTAAAAAATTTTCATGCGTTCTTCCAGGACGCCGGTGAGTTCGATCTTGGAAAGTTCCTGGTTCCAGCCGCCCCGCGCCTTGGATCTTACCGTCTCAAAATCCCACTCCGGCATCTCGGTGTTCAGGTTTTGCCTGGCGTTCTCGACACTGACATAGGAAACGCCGACCTTCGCCTCGATGGGTTCGGAGGACGCGGTGGAAAAGCGGAAGAAGGCGCCGATATCCCTGCCCGATTGTTCCCGGTCCCCTTTAACCTCGCCTCCCCGCCAAGTACCGGCGGATACGGACGGCTTGCTGAATTGGATGACGAAGTAAACCGTCTGCTTGTTGCCGGCGTAGACGGAGCAAAAGTCCCCGCTTTGGGTGAAGCCTTCCGCTTCCCGGTTGGAAACCAATTTGACATGGGCGTCGAACTGGGTCTTGACTGTCACGGGATCTCCCGTGAGGCGGTGGCTGACGTTGATGAGAATATTGGCGTCGCCCTTGCGGGCAGGGAAAGTATAGAGGCTCAGGCCCACCCTGGTGGAGGCGGTCATCTCGGCCTGGATGTCGTAAGTTTTGAGGGTCACCCGGTAATAGCCGGGCGAGGCCGCTTCCTTGTCGTAAGCGCTTTTGTTTTTTTCCGGGTCCGGATTGATATCGCCGGTTGTGGGAAGCAGAAGCACGCTTCCCAAATCAGGGCACCCCGTTCCGCTCAGGTGAACATGGCCGAATCCATAAAGGAAGGGCTTGCCGTAGTAATAGCCCGAGGGAGCCGAGAGGTCATTGTGGGGGCTGACGGACACCATGCCCCAGGGCACCAGCGCGCCGGGAAACGTATTGCCCCCTCCGGAGGTGCCGATGAAGGGATTCACCCATTGGGCCAAGTCCGGGCCAGGCTTGGCCGAAGCCGCGGAGGCAAGGAGGAGGATTAGAAAAAATTTTCCGGAGAGCCGCATGGGGTTCCTTGTGAAATAGCATTCCCCTTCTCCCTTGAGGGGAG
>CAZUXW010000079.1:0-12208 GCA_964624625.1 uncultured bacterium | reverse complement strand
GCGATCGCCACTTCGTCCTTGCCGTCATTTTCCTTTACGTGCACGAGCACCTTTTCTTTGGAGGACGATGGGATATTTTTGCCCACGTAATCGGCGTGGATGGGGAATTCCCGGTGGCCCCGGTCCACCAGGACCGCGTATTGGATGAAAGTGGGCCTGCCGAAGTCGATGATCTGGTCGATGGCGGCCCTGGCGGACCTGCCTGTGTAGAGAACGTCATCCACCAGGATGATCTTCTTCTTGTTCACGTCGAAGGGAAGATCGGTGGAAGTCGGGGGTTTTTCGGGCTTATGGATGCCGGCGTCGTCCCGGTAGAAGGTGATATCCATGGCCCCGTAAGGGACCGCCGTACCCTCGATCGCCTTGATCTTGGCCGCCAGCCTCTCGGCCAGCACTTCCCCCCGGCTCTTGATGCCGATCAGGACCAGGTCCTGGATCCCTTTATTTCTCTCGAGAATCTCATGGGCAATGCGGGTCAGGGCCCGGTCCATGTCGCGGGCGTCCATGATGGACGCTTTAATTTTGGGGGTCATCAACCACTCCCCTTTTCAGGTTCCAGGCTCCGAGTTCCAGGGACAAGGGAACAAAGGGACAAAAAAAATCCCGAATCACCCAGGAAGGATGTTCGGGAGTCGATTTTTTCATTTATCAAAGCGCAAGCGGGCTTCATCTTCATTCCCTTGGGAGCCTCTCGGACTCCGTTTAAAGGTGGCGACTGGGGTGGATTATACGGATTTTATGCGGGCTGTCAAGGGCAGCACTGGCCTTTCAATCATATCCGTCATTGCGAGGAGCAGAGCCGATAGGCTCGAATGGCACACCGCAACCTCAGGTTCTACTTTCGACGTTACGAATTCAACAGAGATTGCCACGGTCCAAACCACCCCGATGGGGGCCGGACCCCGCAATGACTATTAAAAAAATTAAATCGGCTTTATCTTCAAGTCCAACGCCGCCAAAATTTCCCTCAGGTTGCGCTTGTTTTGGCCCCAGTCCCTTTTACCGCCGCGGGAGACGGAGGTCATTTCCAAACCCGTTGTCCCGTCCAGACCCTGCACCACGTAAATATTGATGTCCTGGGCGGAGGGAGGAAAAAGCACGGAGCGGGTGACCCGGAAAAGACCCTGGTTCTCGCGGTATTCTTCCAGCCTTAGCGCGGTCAAGGAAGCGATAACCTCACGGACGGTTTCCGCGACCTCAGGCTTGGCCTTTTGGTATTTCCGCGGCCGAAAGAAAGGATCCGGATCCCCCGGTTTCGTCACGAAATGGTTTGTCCCCAGCCAATCTTTTAAACCCAATTGAAAACTCCTCAAGTCTATTTCACCACCAAGACACCAAGGACGCCAAGAACTCCTAGAACCAATCCCTGGAAAAATTCTTAAAACAGGGCATACTTTTTTGTCTCTCTTGGCGCCTTCGTGGTTTATACCGCCTCAATCTTTATACCTACGGCAGTTCCAGGCCCATGGATTTCATCTTGTCCCGGACCCTCCCGGCTTCCGCGAGAAGGGGCCCTGGGTCGCTTAGCCGCTTGGCTTCTTCCTTCAAGTACTCGTAAATCAAGATCAGGAGGCCCAGCAGGTTGCTTTTGCGCTCCTCATCCATCCGGTTGCCCGAGACCACCTCATCCAAAAGCGAGTAAAACTTCGTGAAAAGCTTGGAGTCCACCCGATGGGTGATTTTAATGAGCCCCAGCATATCCACCATGACTTTGTCGATTTGTTCCTCAATTTGCAGGGCCCGAAGGGCTTCCGGCTCGAAAGCGGACAAGGGGGTGCGGAAAAACATTTTTTTGGCCGCTTCTTGGATATCGCGGAAAAGCCCATGCTGGCGGAGGGCCCTGCGCAGTTCCTCCGGCGACATTTCAGGCGCCTGGCCAAAAAAGAGCCGGTTATCCTTGATCAGGGTGTCCTGAATCCGTGCCAAGCCCATCGCCACGCTGGCCCCCAAGGCCATCCTGAGCGGTTCCCCCGCCTTGGTTCCGCCCTCCCCGGCCAGGATGCTGGTCCGAAGACCCGGATCCTCCCCCGAAAGGGCCGACTTGGGAACATCGTACAGGAGCAATTTTATTTTTCCCTCGATGTCCCTGAATCCGACCAGGAGCAGGGGGCATTGGGTTCCGCAGATAAACTCCTTATCGACGCTGACGGGCTTCCCCTCCTCCAGCACATCCACCGACAGGTCCGGAATATGGGTCAACCCCAAGGTTTCCATCAGCGCTTGGCCCGCGTGGTAGCAAAGGTCGCCGACCGTGAATTCCTGGGAACAGCGCACGGAGAGATCGAGGCTCATTATTCAACACCCTGGCAGGAACCACCCAAAAAAGAACCTTTCACCACAGGTTCGCTTTGCGAACCACAGAGGCACAGGCAGGAACGGCAAACCATTTGGGTAAAACTCTCAGATTTATCGACAGTCGGCCATAAAGCGAAAATGAAAGGGGTTATTCTTAATCTTACCTGTGCCTCAGCGGTGCCGCAGGCACCTGTGGTTAAAAGTTTTAATTTGATTAGACTCACGGTTTTTCCCTCAAATCCATGGGCGGCGTCCCTTCCAGGGCGGTCCGGCTTTTAAGGGAATGAGCCCCCAAACGCGACAAGGCCTCGTTCATCTTCTCCGATTGTCCCGTGAGTCCTAATGTGGAGGCGACCCCCTCGTCGAAAGTCTGAAGCACCTTTTCGACGTCGCCCGCCAATCGCAGGGAAACCAAGAGCGCCGTCAATCCCTTGAGGTCCATGAGGATCAGTCCCCGGGACTTCAGCCCCCGCTCCCATTCGGGATTCGCCAAACAAGCCAGGTAATTTTTTTCACGCTTGAAATAAAGGAACCCTCCCTCGGCCAGAGGGGCGGATTGGCTCACCAGCGACAAGAGATTTTTCATATGAGGTTCGGCAAAGGAATCGTCCGTCCCCTCAATCTCCAAGCAAAACCTTTCCCCGAGGGATGTTTTCCAGCAGACGAGCGAGGGTTGAACCTCACGGAACTCACCCTCTTCCAGATAAAGCCGCGTGATTTCCGCCAAGGTCCGGGAAAGGACCGCGGGACGGAGGGGCCCCATCAGGGATTCACGGACCAGTTTGAGGTTCTTGACCCCCTGGGGCAGGCGGCTGGCCTCCAACCTGAGTTCCAAAAGCTCGTTTTGCGCCAGGCTGAGGGGCTGCTCGGCCTTCTGGATCAGGACCTCCATTTTCTTTTGGGAATCGGCGATCCATTGCTCGGCCAACTTGAGGGCAGGCTGGTGTTGTTGATGGGCTGCGCCGGCCTTGGTCGCCTGGTTGATCCGCCAGTAAAAAAAGGCGCCCAAGGTCCAAACCACGAGGAAAGCCAAAACGAGTCCGGTGATGAATAAAGGATCCAAGAAAACCTCCGAAGAATGACGCCATTATAACGTTACCAACGCCAATAAATCTTTCAACAAGGATGATTTATCATCAAGACAGGGCCAAAATTAACGCTTCCCTTTTCCCTCAAGGGGCGGGGGCAGGGCGAGGGTGACTTTAAAAGGATTCGACTTTATTATGATTTTGGTCATGCCCCTTCGCCGAACTATCGCTAGGATGGAGGCCTGACCTTGTCGGATTTTCCCCACGGAGTTTGCCATGAAAATAATCGGATGGATTAAAAAGCACTGGGGCCTAACCCTGCTGGCCTTCTTCGGTTTAATCGGGGGAGGATTCGGCATCCACGTGATGCGCTCCCTCGCCAATGAGGCCCATCCCAAGATCGGGAAAGTGGTGGAATCGGTTTACGGCATCGGCACTGTGACCGCCCGCCACACCTACCAGCTCAAGCTGGGTATTACGGACACCCTCAAAAAACTTTATATCGACGAGGGGGCCTCGGTTAAAAAAGGCGACTCCCTGTTATCCTTCATGGATAACCACCTGACCCGGGCGCCTTTCGACGGGGTCATCACCTCCCTGCCCTACAAGGAAGGGGAGACGATCTTCCCCCAACTGGCCGTGTTAACGCTCACCGACTTGAAAAATCCCTACATCGTGGTTTCGCTGGAGCAATCCGGCGCCATTCCCGTCCGGATCGGACAAAAAGCCTTCCTGAGTTTCGAGAGCCTCCGGGGCCAAAAGCTGGACGGAACGGTTTCCGCCATTTATCCCAAGGACGGGGAATTTTTCGTGAACATCGAGGTCCCGGGCCTGCCCTCCGGAATCCTCGTGGGAATGACCTGCGACGTGGCCATCCAGGTGGCGGCCAAGGACAATGTCCTTCAAATTCCCCTGGTGGCGGTGGACAAGGGGATCGTGACCCTGCTCAAGGGGGGGATTCCCAAGAAGGTTCCGGTCAAGTTGGGCGCCGCGGACGGAACCTGGGTCGAGGTGACGGACAAAAGCGTCCAACCCGACGACACCATCCTGCTTCCGGCGAAAAGCAAATAATCGGATAATTCCCGAAGGGACCAACCATGTTATTCCTGGCGATACACCAATTGCTTGCCCGCCCCCGGCAAACCCTCCTTGCCTTGATGGGCATTATTTTCGGCACGGCGGCCTATCTGATCCTTTCCGGCATCATGCTCGGATTTCGGGAGCTGTTGATCCAGCGGCTTATCAACACCGCGGCCCATATCAGCATCAAGGCCGAAGAGGCCACTATCGAGGAACATTCACTGGACGGCTTCTTTTTCCCCGGCAGCCTGGTCCATTGGACGGTCCCGCCTGTCAGCCACGACGAACCGCCCCACCTCCAATATCCCCAGGGATGGTTTGACCGCCTGGACGCGGACGAGAAAGTGAAGGCTTATGCCCCCCAAATGGTTGCCCAGGCGCTGGTTTCCCGGGGCAAATTATCAAGGACCATCAGCTTGATCGGGGTCGAGGCCGCGAAACAGGTCCAGGCTACCGACGTCCAAAACGACATGACGGTGGGTAATTTCCTGGACCTGGACAAGGGAGGATTCCAGATCATCATCGGCGAGGCCCTGGGGCAAAAACTGGGACTCCACTTGAACGACACCCTGAATATCGTGACCATCAAGGGAAGCGTTATTCCCTCGAAGGTCGCCGGGTTCTTCAGCACCGGCATGGTTCAAATCGACGAGGTCGTGGCCTACGCCCCCATCCATTATGTCCAACAAGTCAACCAAACGCCGGGCCAGGTATCCCAGATCATCGTCAAATTAAACGACATCACCCTGGCCAAGGAGGTCGCCGACCAATGGGCCGCCTTGAGCCGGGAAAAAATCCAAAGCTGGGACGAAGCCAACGCGAACTTCCTCACCGTGTTCAAGATGCAGGACACCATCCGCTACACCCTGAGTTTCGTCGTCCTTTTGATCGCGGCTTTCGGCATCTATAACATCTTGAACATGATCGTTCAGCAAAAACGCGGGGAAATCGCCATTCTGAGGTCCATGGGATTTGAGGCCTCCGACATCATCCAACTTTTCCTCTCCCAAGGGATCATCCTGGGATTCATCGGGGGGCTCCTTGGGCTCGGAGTGGGAACCTTGGCCTGCCTCTATATCCAAAGCATCCAATTCGGCACCAATATGGGAATGAGTTCGGTCAATCATATGTTGATCGCCTGGCACGGTTACTTTTACGTCGTGGCTTTCCTCATGGCTTTTCTTTCGGGAATCGTCGCCGGATTCCTCCCCGCCTACGCGGCCAGCCGCCTGCACCCCATTGAAATTCTCAGGGCCGAGGGGGGATAACATGGGATTCAACGCCAAAAACATCGTCAAGGCCCTGGGAAATCCCCCCACCCAAATCTTGAAAAGCCTTTCCTTCGAGATCAAGGACGGCGAGTTCGTGGCCATCACGGGAAGATCCGGCTCGGGAAAAAGCACGCTGCTATATACCCTCAGCACCCTGGACCCCTTGTCCGGCGGAACCCTATTGTTGGACGATCACAACGTCGGCAACTTGACCAGCAAGGAACTCCATCACTTCCGCAACGAGAACATGGGCTTTGTTTTCCAATTCCACTACCTATTGCCCGAATTAACCTGCGAGGAGAACGTCCTCTTCCCCGCCCGCAAGACCAACCGCCACGAGGAATTAAGGCCCTATGCCGTCCAACTGATGAAGGATTTTGAGATCGGGCACATCCGGGGAAAATTATCCGGCCAAATTTCCGGCGGGGAGCGCCAAAGGGTCGCCATCGCCCGCGCCCTGATCATGCGGCCCAAGTACCTCCTGGCCGACGAGCCCACCGGCAACCTGGACTCGGCCAGCGGCGAAAAGGTCATTTCCATTTTCGAAAGGGTCAATCGCGAGTCTAAAACCACGGTGTTGATGGTCACCCACGAGCCGGACTACGCGGCCAGGGCCCAGCGGCAAATCGGGTTGAAGGACGGGGAGATCGAGTTCGACAAAAGAAGGTCCTAGGTTCAAGGCGCCAGGTTCCAGCCCCGGCTTTCCCTGGAACCTTGGCCCCGAAGCCTGGCGCCTAAAGGATTTCTTTCAGCTTTTCCGCGGGGCGGGCCAGGATGGCCTTGCCGCCTTTTTCCACGATGGGCCTCTGCATCAAATCCGGGTATTTCACCATCAGCTCAATGGCTTCCGCGTCCGCGACTTCCCTCTCCCCCAGCTTGAGCTTCTTGTAAACCTCTTCCTTGGAGCGGAACAGTTCGGAGGCCTTTACCCCCATCTTCTTGACCAATTCGGCGAGTTTGGCCTTTGAAATCGGCTCCAGGTAGTAATTGACCGAATCCATTTCCACCCCGCTTTCCTTCAACGCCGCGAAAACCTGCCGGCAGGTGGTGCAGGTCGGTTTTTGGTAGATGGTGATTTTCATGATTTCCTCCTTGGTTTTCATCTTCTAGGGGCCCCCCCTCCGCGGGGGCGCGCTGGGTGTAAATTCCAAACTCCTAATTGCTAATTCCTAACTGCCTTTCTCGCGCCTGCCCCTATAGGTTTATTTTCAGGACCGGCGGGTGGACCTTAAAACCCGACTCCACCCTGCCGGCGATTCTCGCCATCATTTCAACCGTCTCCAGGGGGTAGTCCCCGATCGCGGTTTCCTCGGAAAGCATAACGGCGGTGGTCCCATCCAAGATGGCGTTGGCCACGTCGGAAACTTCCGCCCTTGTGGGCCTGACATTGTGGACCATGGATTCCAGCATCTGGGTAGCGGTGATCACGGGAATGCCCTTCAGGCGGGCCTTGTGGATGATGCTCTTTTGGACCAAGGGAACATCCTCCAGGGGAATTTGGACTCCCAGGTCGCCCCTCGCCACCATCACCGCGTCGGTCACCTTCAGGATGGCATCCAGGTTCTTCACCGCCTCCGCCCTCTCAATCTTCGCCACAGTCCTGATTTTATAACCCAACCCCTTGGCCGCGGCCTTGATCTTCAGGATGTCGGAGGCCTTTTCCACGAAGGAAACCCCGTAGAGGTCCACCCCCTGCTTCAAGCCGAACTCCATATACCTCAAGTCCTGGTCCGTGACTGGTTCCACGAACATTTTGGCGTCCGGGAGGTTAAGCCCCTTGTGGGACAACAGGTTCCCTCCCATCAGGACCTCGCACTTCACCGTGGATTCCTTGACCTCCAACACCCTCAATTGGATAAATCCGTCGTTCAGGTAGATGAGCGACCCCTTTTTGACGCTTTGGGTCAATTGGGGGTAATCCACGGGGATCCGGTCCAGGAACAAACCCAGGATTTTCCTGGTCGTCAGCCACAGGACATGGCCTTGGCGCAGATGGAGGGGCTCATGTTTGAGCTTCCCCACCCTTATTTTGGGCCCCGGCAGGTCGATGAGGATCGGAAAGTGGAGTTTCTCCCGGTGGGCCGCCAGCCGGATATTCTTGATATCCTGCGTATGTTGGGCCAAGGTGCCATGGGCGAAATTCAGCCTGGCCATGGTCATTCCCCGGCGCATCATTTCCACCAGCATCTCTTCCGACCTCGAGGCGGGTCCGATGGTGCAGACGATTTTGGTTTTTAGGTGTTTGGGTTTCATGGGACCTTTGGTTATTTAAAATGGTGGGGCACCCCGCTGCGGGTGCCCAGGACAGGCGCGGAGGCCTGCTCCTACAGTCCATACAGACAAAACTTTATTTCTTTTTCGTGACGTTGTAGCCGAGCTTTTTCAAAACTTCCTCGTCCTTGCGCCAATTTTTCAAAACCTTCACCCACAATTCCAAAAATACCTTTTGCTCCAGCATTTTCTCGATCTGCAGCCGGGCGGAGGTTCCGATGGCCTTCAATTGCTTGCCCCCGGCCCCGATGACAATGGCCTTTTGGCTGTCCTTTTCCACATAAATGGTGGCCTTAATGACCACCGGGGCGGGCGGAGCCTTTTCCACAAAATCATCGACAACCACCGCCACCCCGTAGGGAATCTCCTCCTGCAGTTGGAGAAAACATTGTTCTCTCACCATTTCCGCCGCGATTTCCCTCATGGTTTTATTGGTCAATTCCTCCTCTGGAAATAAAGCCGGCTGGCGGGGAAGGATTTTTTGAAGCTCCCGGAGAATCTCCTGCACTCCCTTGCCCGAGATGGCCGACATGCGGAACTGGGGCCAGTCCCCCAATTCCGCCTTGATTTTTCCCGCCAACTCCTGGATTCTTCCCGCCGGCACCTTGTCCATCTTGTTCAAGAGGCAGAGGACCGGCTTTTTAAACTTTTTCAGCCACTCCGCCGTCAGGACTTCCTCGTCCTGAATGCCATCCTTGGCGTCGATCAGGAACAGGGCCGCGTCCGCGCCATCCAGTACATCCTCCACTTCGTGGAGCATGTACTGGGAGAGTTTATTGTGGGGCTGGTGGATGCCGGGGGTGTCGTAAAAAACGATCTGGGAGCCCTGGTCCTGGTAAATGCCGGCCATGGAACCCCTGGTGGTCTGGGGCCGGTGGGAGACGATGGCGATCTTTTGCTTCAAGACGGAATTGAGGAAGGTGGACTTGCCAACGTTGGGCTTGCCCAAAATAGCCACCGCCCCGCAAATGAAATCAGTTGCCATAAAAGCCACGGACTAGACCCATCAATGGCATCTTTGCCACAGACGAACAAGGATCAACACGGATGGCGAAAAATAAATTCAAATGATTTCCTTTTTTCAATCTTAAATCCTATCCGAGTTAATCCGTGTTCATCCGTGGCTAATTGCCCTGGCTTTCGACTTTACGTTTGATATCGAATATCCGGTCCGGTTTGACGCCGAACTTTTCGATCATACTCTTCGGGAAGTCCAAGTTGCAGGTCTTCGCCGGCTCGTGCCCGTCCGACCCGACCGAAAACTTCACCCCGCCGTCCACGGCTTTTCTCATCAAGCGGTCGTAGGGTGTCAGCCACCGGTTGGAGATTTCCATGGCCACGTTATACTGCAAAAGGAGGTTCACCAGTTTTTCCTCCCACCACTCGGGAAAGGCCTCGTCTGGATTTTTCGAACGGGCGATGGCCGGCAGCATGGTGCAGTGCCCCAGGATGCTGTAATCCTGCGAGGAAAATTCCTTTTCGAGAATCTCCAAGTGGAGGTTGAAAAAGGCGTCCCAGTCCTTGATCTGGGCGCTAGGGTCGTAATCGGGCAACCCGCCCTTGAGGAACTTGATGAGGGGGCTGAAGCCCAGCCGGACGCCGTTCAGCTCGATACCGTGGACCGAGCCGATCATGTAATCGAATTTCTTGCGGACCTCGTCGCCCACGATAAAACTTCTCCCCAGGTCCATTTCCAATCCCCTGGCCACCGGGTATTGGGACAGGTAATCCGCGTAAGCCAGGAGCCTGTCGTTGGAGTTGAGGTAATCACCCAGGCCCGCATGGTCGGAAAGACCCACCCGGACCCCCTCTTCCTTGGCCCTTTCCAAAATCTGATCAATGGACTGCCGGCCGTCGGACCATTCGGCTGTGTGGTTATGGCAATCTAAATACTGCATCTCGGAAAACCCCCTCGATTAATTGGGAATTAGGAGTTAGGAATTCGTCGTTAAATTTCCCATTCCTAATTGCGAACGGCTAATTCAGTTCAAGCTTTTGTTTCCCGCTCAGATGCGGTCTCATGAACGGGCGCTTCGGTTGGCGCTTCCACCATCGGCGTTTCCGGCGACGGGGCCTTCGCTTTTTTCTTGCGGGGTTTTGGGGAAGCCGCTGCCTCCGCCGGCTGGGCCGCCAGGGGCGTTTTGCGCTTCACGGTTTTGATTTTGAGGATGCTCGTCTCACTGGCGTCCAGGATTTTAAAAACGGCCTCCCGATCCTCAATCACCCTGCCCTTTTTGGGGACCTTCCCGGCGATTTCCATCACATAACCGCCCAAACTCGCGACCTCGCCCTTGGGAACCAGGTGCAGGTCCAGGGCCTCATTGACCTCATCCAAGGCCAAATCCGCCTCAACAACCCATGAACCATCCGCCAGTTTGGCAATGGCTTTTTCCTCACCCGAATCATGCTCATCCTGGATCTCGCCGAAAATCTCCTCCACCAGGTCCTCCAGGGTGACGAGACCCGCCGTGCCCCCGTACTCATCCACCACAATCGCCAAATGGACCTTCCCCCGCTTAAATTCCCGCAAAAGGCGGTCAACCCGGGAGGACTCTGGAACGAAGTAGGGTTTTCGAAGAAGATCCTGGATGACGATGAGTTCCTTGTTCTTCCAAATGGAAAGAAGGTCGCGCGTATAGATGATGCCGACGATTTTATCCATGCTTTCCTTGTAGACGGGCACCCGGGAGTAGCCGTTTTGGACCACCAGGTCCAAAAGTTTGTCGAAGTCGGTTTTGATGTCCACGCAGAACATCTCCGTGCGGGGAACCATGACCTCACTGGCTTTGGTATCGGTGAACTTTAGGATGGAATGGATCATGTTGGTCTCGTCTTCGTGGATGGAGCCCGATTCCCTGCCCATCTCGATCAAGTGCTTGATGTCATCTTCCGTTACCAGGGAGGCGGAGGCCTGGTTGATACCGGGAAACAGCAGGGCCACCGAATGGGCCAGCACCCAGCTGATCGGGGAGAGGAATCGGTCGAAAAGATAGATGGGCACCACCAGCCAGGGGGTGGCTTTGGCCGAGTGGGTCCGGGCCATGACCTTCGGGATCGCCTCGCCAAAGATGATCAGGACCGCCATGACGGTTCCGGAAACGACGGTTCCCGTGACAGCCCTGCTCCAGTTGTTGATCTCGGCGAAGTGGATCGACATGTAGGCCGCCAGGGTGGTGACCGCCACGTTCGCGACGTTGTTGCCCAGCAGGATGGTGGTCAATATCCGGTTGGGGTGGTCGTGCCATTCCTTGAAAGCCCTGCCCAAAATTCCCGGCGATTCCAACTGCGACTGGAGGAGGGGCCGGGGAAAGGAAAGAAGGCTGGTCTCAACCGCCGAAAAAAACATGGAAGCCAGGAGGAGAAGACCCAGCAGCATGATGTGGGATAAGAGGTAAGTGTCCATTAGTGTTTTAAGCCCTGAATTTTTTCAAGATTCGGCCCTGTAAACCAAACATTCGTTTTTCCTGGAGCCGGGAGACATGATCATAACCTAAAAGATGGAGAATTCCATGGACCAGCAAAAGGGCCAATTCCGCCTTGAATTCCTTGCCTTGTTGAACGGCTTGACGGCGGGTTTGGGGCAGGCTGATGACCACGTCGCCCAGCGGGAGAAAGCCCCCCTTTCCGCCGTCGAGTTTTTTCCCTTCCAGCAGCGGAAAGGAAAGGACATCGGTGGTTTTGTCCTTTTTCCGGTAGAGGCGGTTGAGCCGGCGCACTTCCCCGTCGCCCGTGAGGACGATGGAAAGCTCGGAGTGTTTTTCGAAGGAGGCTCCCTTGACCGTCCTCAAGGCGAGGCCGGACAAGCGGCGGAGCCAAGTGGCCGAGACGGGCGAAGACTTCACTGAACAGCGAAGAAAAAGTCTCATAAACCTATTTCACCACCAAGACACCAAGGCACCAAGAGAAGAAAAATAGATGTTTATAAAAATTAAACGTGATTCCTCTTCCGGCTTCCCTTGGTGTCTTGGTGCCTTCGTGGTTAATCATTCCTTTTCTTTTCCTCATCATTCAGATGGTAGGCCTCCAGGATATTCTGCACCAGTTGGTGCCGGACCACGTCCTTGGGGCTGAACACCACGAACTCGATGCCCTTCACTTTGGAGAGGATCCGCTGGACCTCAATGAGCCCCGAGGACTTCCCCAGGGGCAGGTCGATCTGGGTGACGTCGCCGGTGACGACCATTTTGGAGCCGGTGCCCATGCGGGTGAGGAACATCTTCATCTGCTCGGGGCTGGTGTTTTGCGCCTCGTCCAGGATGATGA
>CAZUXW010000078.1:0-12998 GCA_964624625.1 uncultured bacterium | reverse complement strand
TTGTCACGCGGCCGCGAGGCCGTTCCCCCAGGGGGGAAGCGAAACGAGGACGTATAGTACAAACACCAGCAAGAATAGTCAACAAAAGGAAGGTGCCAGGGACAAGGCAAAGCATTTGGGAAAAGGCTTATTTAAACTGGGGTTGCCGCGTCATAAACGACCGCCTACTCAGCGGTCATTCCTCGCAATGACAGCTAATTATGTTGGCTGACTCGCCAATTCTTTAGCAGACTTTCCAATGCGGAACTTCTTCACCGAGAAGCGGGACATGGTGTTCTTGGTGATGCTCTTGGCGGAAAGTTTATAGAGATACTCCCCTTCCGCCTTGCCGATGGCGTCCCAAAGGGTGACGGCATAGGCTCCGCCTTCTTTTTTGTCCTCGATTTTTCCCACCAGTCCCCCGGTGGAATCGAAGACCTCCAAGGTGACCGTGCAGTCTTCCTTAAGGAAATAATAAAAACGGATGGGTCCAGGCTCCGGGGGCGTTGGAAAAATACCCAAATCCTCCACAAAAACAGCGTTGGGCAGGCCCTCCTCCACCGTGATGGTCAAGTCCTTCAACCGCAACACCGGGTGCAAATCGCTGTGGAGGCGGATCTCGTAGCGTCCCTCGGGGAGCCCCGAGAAATTGAATTTTCCCTGGGGGTCCGTAATGGCCGAGGCCGCCGCCTTGTCCCCCTTGAACATTTCCACCTTCGCCCCGGACACGGGCGTCACCCCGTCCTTGCGCAGGAAGGTGCCCTGGACCTTGCCCAGGCGCCGGATGATGACTTTGCGGCGGGACGCCAAGGTGCCGGGCTTTCCTTTTTTACTGACCGCGGCCACGTAAAAATACCAGGTGCCTTCGCTGATGTTTTTCAGTTGGACCGACCGTTCCGTGGTGATTTGGTCCTCGCTGGTCAGCTTGTCATGGTCGTTTTGGCTGAGCTTGTAGACATAGCCCACCGGCTTGAAGCTTCCGTCATGGCGGTCCTCCCAGGTGAACAGGGGATCATGGTGGTTGAACGGCTCATCCTCGCGGGGATGCGTGGGGCTGGCCACCACCGGCGGCGGCATTTCGCCGGCCGCGACTTGGAGCCTGAAATGCGTGGGCTCGGAAAAATTTCCCGACTTGTCCTTCACCACCGCGTGGAAGTACCAGACCCCCGCCTCGCCGGTCTTGAAGGTCATTTCCGGCTCGGTGGATCTTTGGGATTCGTTTGGCGCTGGTAGGGTGGCGGGATTCTGGTCCAAGACCGTGTAGAAGGCTTCCACCCCTGAAATCTTCGGGGCCGAGGCGACCTTGACCTGGATTTTATTGCTGGAATACCAACAGCGGGAATCGGGATGGGTGGTGGAGGTAATTTGGGGCGCCGAGGGCTTTTCCCGGTCGATCTTCAAGCGGTAGTGGGCCGCCTCCTCACTGAGGTTCCCAGCCCGGTCCTTGGCGATCAAGTGGAAGTACCAAATGCCGCTGGCCAGATCGGATAATTCCAGCCGCCGCTCGTCCGTGAAGGTGGAGCCCTCGGTCTTCGGCTTGGTGTTGGGGCTTTGGTCCAAAACATGGTAATAGCCCGCGATGCCGGTGGCGTCGGCGGGAGCGTCCCAAGTGAGGATCGGCGACCCGTTGGAGCTCCAATCGTCGATGGAATGGGTGGGGCTGGAAATAACCGGAATGCCCACGCCGTGGTCCGAGAGGCAGGCGGCGCTTTGGTTGCCCTCGTGCTGTTCGTTGCCCATGCGGTCCACGGCCTGGACGCAATAATAATAGACCGTGCTTTCTTTCAACTGGGCCCCGGGATCCAGGAAGGTGACGCCCTTCACCGCGCCATCCAGGGAAATCTTTTCACGCTTCTCCCCTTCCAGCCAGCGGTAGACCCGATAGTAATCGGTCCCGGAAACCTTGTCCTCTACGGGATTCCACTTGAGCTCGATGTCCCCTCCCGCAAGGGGCGTGGCCTTCAATTGGGCGACCGGCGGCGGAGGAGCGATATCGATGGTGGCGGAAACCATGGCTTGCTCCGGATAGGCTTCCACGTTGCCGGCGGAATCCTTGGCCCGGCAGCGGAAGGAATATTTCACACCGTCCTTGCCGTTGAAGACGGCGGATTTATCCGTCACGTTGCTGAGCCACTCGGCCCAGGAGGGTCCCTCTCCCGTCTTCACTTGGACGTCGAAACCCATGATATCGGCGTGGGGATCGGTGGCGCTCCACTCCAGCGTCAATTGGGTCTTGTCCACGATGACCGGCAGGGGCTTCATTTGCGATTTAGGAGCCGCCGTGTCGATCCAAACGCAGTAATGGGCCGCTTCCTTGCTGAGGTTGCCCACCATGTCCTTGGTGGAAACATGGAAATACCATTTGCCGTCCTTCAAGGCGGGGGCGGTAATGGAGGTCTCCGTGATCCACTTGCCGTTGCCAGGTCCGGGAATGGTATGGGGCTGGCTGTCGAGGGAAACGTAGTAGCCCTCCACCCCGGATAATTCCCTGGGCGCGTCCCACATGAATTTGGGGGCCGAGACCTTCACCCACTGGTTGAGGGCATGGGTGGGGCTCTTGATGACGGGAATGGAGGATTGGGAATCCACCTGGACCTTGAAATGGGCGCAGGCTCCCAGGTTGCCGGCCTTATCCTTTGCGCAGACATGGGCGAACCAAACTCCGTCGTCGGTCAGGGTAAATACCGTGCCCCGGGAAGTGGTCCAGGTCATGGCCTTGATGTCCGGGGCCCAAACTTCCTCGTGGTTCCAGACGAAGTAGTAGCCCTCGATTCCCGAAAGGTCGGCCGGATCCTTCCAAACCAGTTCCACCCGGCGGGTGCCGTGCCATTTTTGGGGATTCGTGTGGGTGGAGGAGGCCAGCTGGGGAACCTCCACGACCGTGTCCAACCGGACTTTATATAAGGCCGCATCCTTGGAGGTGTTGCCGGCGGCGTCCTGGGAAACCACCGCCAGGTAATGGACGCCATCCCGGGGAATATCCACGGTCAATTCGTTCTTGTCGGTGAAGGAGGCGTTCGGCGGCGCCGGTACCGTCGAGGGGTCCTCGGAGAAGGTGTAATAGTAGCCCACCACGCCGGAAAGATCGTCGGGGGGCAAAAGTTTGAAAACCGCCTTGGGATTGGAGTACCACTGTTCCTGCTCCGGATGGGTGGGCGAGGAAACAAAGGGCCTGGCCACTTCCGTGTCCACCCTCAAGGGGTAATGGATGGCCTTCCAATCCACGTTGCCTGCCTTGTCCTTGGTGGTGATGTGGAAATACCAAAGGCCGTCGTCGGTCAGCTCGAAAGAAACCGTCCTCTGGCTGGTGAAGAGAGAGGTCTGGCCGTTGGGAACGGTGTCCGACTTGCGGTCGATATTGTAGTAATAGCCCTCAATGCCCGAATGCTCGAAAGGGTCCTCCCAATTCAAAACCACCCGGCGGTCCCGGTACCAATGGCCCGATTCGGAATGGGTCGGCGATGAAACCTGGGGGGGGCTGGCCAAGGTATCCACGCAAACCTTGAAATGCCCGGCCTGGGGCGAGAGGTTTTCCGCCCGATCCTTGGTGCGCACGTGCACGTACCAAATGCCGTCCTTGAGGTCGGTGAAAACCGCCTTGTGCTTGGCCGTCCAGCTGGCGTTTTGCGGATCGGGAAGGGTTTGGGGCTCGGCGTCGATCACGTAATAGTACCCCTCCACCCCGGAGAGGTCGTGGGGCGGGGTGAAAACCACTTCCACTTTATTGTTGGAGTACCATTGTTGTTCCTGCGGATGGGAGGGCGAGGCCAAGGCAGGGGCCAGGGCTTTCGTGTCGATTCGGATGGCGAAATGAGCCGCCTGGAGGCCCACGTTCCCCGCCTGGTCCTGGGTCGTGATGTGGAAATACCAGAGTCCGTCTTCCAAGGGCCCCAGGGTCAGCCGGTTTTCCTCGGTGAAATCCCCCGTGCCTGGCCCAGGTACGGTGACCGGTTCGTGGTCGGCCTTGACGAAATAACCCTTCACGCCCGAAAGATCGGAAGGCTTGTCCCAGGCGATGACCGGCGTCGGGTCCGCGACCCATTTTTCCGGGTCCTGGTGGGTGGAACTGGCGACCTTCGGCGGCGGCAAGGCCTCGGTATCAATTTGGATTTTGTAATGGGAGGCCGAGGTCCCGATATTGCCCGCTTCGTCCACCCCCACCACGTGGATGTACCAAACACCCTGGGGCGTATGGGTGAGGGCGATCCTCTTTTCGTCCGTATGGGAGGCGTCCGGCGCCGCGGGAATGGTTTCCGGATATTTATTCAACAAATAGTAATAGCCCACCAGCGGCAGGGAGGGGTTGAGGAGGATCTCGATGTTGGCGTCTTTTTCCCACCGGCCGGGATGGGGATGGGTCGTGGAGGAAATTTCCGGCGGCTTGACCTCCGAGGTTTTAAAGCCGTGGACCTGGCTGACCGCCAAGGAGGAGGAGCGGTGGGCGCTGACCACCTTCAACTCATATTCCGTCTCAGCCTTGAGGTCCGTCAGGTGGACCCGGTGGCGCAACTCCAATCCCTTGTCCACGATGACCTTCCGCAGGTCCGGGGAGAATCGTTTTTCGGCGTAATGGACTTCAGAGGTGGAGGAGATATCCGTGGCCCAGGTGACGACGGCGCTGGAGGAGGAGAGCTTTTCGATCGTGAATTCGGAGATCACCGGGATGCGCGCCATGTCGAAAGTCGACCGCAGGAGGGATCCGTTGTTTTCCGTGCCCGCGTAGAGGTAGTCGTTGAAGATGGCGAAGGAGCGGACCCCCTCCGCGTCCCCCGCGTAGGCCGTGGTCCAGTCGTTGCCGTCCTGGGTCTTGAGGATTCTTCCCGAATTCCCCGTGCCGGCATAGAGGGTGTTCTCGAAAACTTCCATGCAATAGAGGTTCGCCTCGCGGGAGCTTTCGTACACCGATATCCAGTCCCGGCCGTTCTGGGTGCGGTATATTTTCACGCCCTTGGGGGAAGAGGTGCCGGCGTAAAGGGCCCCGTTATGTTCCTTGAAACATTGGACGAAAGACTGGCCGGTGGAGGTCATTTCCTCCCAATTGAGCCCGTCGGGCGTGGAGAAGATAAGGCCCGAGGGATAAGTACCGGCGTAAAGACGGTCCTTGAAGACGCCAAGGCAAGTGACGGCGACTTCGCTGAGCGAGCCCACCGTGTTCCACTGCAGGCCGTCATAGGCGAAAACTTTTCCCTGGGAGCTGGTCCCCGCGTAGAGGCGGCTGTTGAACTCGCAAAGGGCGTGGATTCGGTCCTCCCCCGTGGAGAAGGCTTCTTTCCAGACTTCACCGTCCAAGGAAGCGTAGATGGCCCCGTTCAAGTTGGTGCCGGCGAAAAGGGCTTTCTCCCGGCCCGGAGCGGCGTAGGGCTGGAGGCAGTAGATCTGGGTGGTGTAGTCCCCCGCCCCATCCTTTTTGTTGGGGGTCGGCGTGAAAAATTTCGAATCATTCTTGGTAATGAAAATTTTGTTCCAGGAACCAGGAGCCCCGTTGCTGGACTTTAAAACCTGGTCGCGGCCCGTGGCGGCGTAGAGGGCCCCCCGGAACTCGGCCATGCCGTAAAAGGTGGGGATCTCGTTGAACTGCTCCAGGCTTTCGAAAAAAGCGGGAGTGGCCGAGGCGAAATAAAGGTCCAGGACGTTCTTGAGGTTCTCGAGGGCTTCCTTGGGGGTTTTGCCCTGGGCTTGGCAGCCCGGCAGTTGGGGGCAGCGGGCTACGATATTCCCATGGGCGCGCGTCTCCAGCTCCACATGGAAATCATAGGGAAATTGCTTCTTTTGGATTTTGTCGTCTTTTTTCAAACAGCTTGTCCCAGGTGTTGAGAGAATCGGCGAAGGTATGCCGGACTCGTTATTTTAGTCAAACTGGGGGAGGTTGACAGCACTATTATCAACCAATAAAACAAGGGGAAATCGGCTTTCGGGGCTGGAGCTATTTCTAAAAGTACGGTTGTGGACAGTCGTAATAATCGCGAGTCACGCCTCGGACAAGCCACTGCAAGCTTGTTCAGGGCCTACCAAGCCGTTGGTTCAGGCCCGGGGGTAAAGTCGTTCGTTCTTTATTCTTCTATCTTCTTTTTCCACTCCGCCAGCAGATTCAAAGCGTCCCGGGGAGTCAATCCATCCAGGTCCAGGCCCTTGAGTTCTTCGAGGACCGGGTGTTTACCGTCGGAACCGAAAAAGGAAAGTTGGGGCATGTCGGTTTTGGCCGATTCATCGTTGGCCGGGAGAGCGTCAGGGCTTTTCCCCAGGAAGGTTCCTGTTTCGAGCCCCGCCAAAATCTTCTTGGCCCTGGCCACAACTTCCTTAGGAACCCCCGCCAGCCTGGCCACCTGGATGCCGTAGCTCTTATCCGTGCCGCCTTCCACAATTTTTCGAAGGAATAGGATCTGCTCGTTCCATTCCCGAACCGCGATATTGAAATTTTTCACGTTCGGGAAGGTGCCGGCAAGCCGGGTGAGTTCATGGTAATGGGTCGCGAAAAGCGTGCGGGCCCGAAGTTTCTGGGCCAGGAATTCCACGACCGCCCAAGCAATGGAAACGCCGTCAAAGGTGGAAGTTCCCCGCCCGACCTCATCCAAAATCAAAAGGCTCTTCGAGGTGGCGTGGTTCAAAATATTGGCCGTCTCCACCATTTCCACCATGAAGGTACTCTGGCCCTGGGTGAGGGCGTCGGAAGCCCCGACCCGAGAAAAGATCCTGTCCACAATGCCGGCCTTCATCGACTTAGCGGGAACGTAAAAACCAACTTGGGCCATGAGGGAAAGCAAGGCGACCTGGCGGATGTAGGTGCTCTTCCCCGCCATGTTGGGGCCCGTGAGGACCACGATCTCGGTGCCCTCCACTCCCAGTTTGGTATCGTTGGGAACGAATTGGTCCGAGGAGAGGATGCGGTCCAGGACCGGATGGCGGCCGTCCACGATGTTGAGCTCGCAGGAATCGTCCACCTCGGGCCGGACATACCTTCCCCGGTCGGCCACGGCGGCCATGCTTCCAAAGGTATCCAGCTCCGCGATGATGCGGGCCACCCGTTGGAGGCGGGAAAGTTCCTTCCCCACTTGGGCACGGATCTGGTCGAAAAGCTCATATTCCAGCCGGTCGGCCTTGTCCTGCGCTCCCAGGACCTTGCCTTCCATTTCCTTCAGTTCAGGGGTGATGAAGCGCTCGGCGTTCACTAAGGTTTGCTTACGGTGGTAATCGGCGGGGATCTTATCGAGGTTGGCTTTCGAAATCTCGATGTAATAGCCGAATACCGACGTGTAGCGGACCTTGAGGGATCCGATGCCGGTACGCTTCTTTTCTTTTTCCTCCAATTGGGCGATCCAACTCTTGCCTTCCAAGGATCCCTTTTTCAATTCATCCAGTTCCTTGCTGAAACCGGCTTTCATGAGGCCTCCCTCTTTCAAAGCCAAGGGAGGCTCGTCAGCGATGGATTTTTCCAGGAGTTGGTGGATTTCCTTCAGGTTGTCCCAAGCCTCCACCCTCTCCTTGAACCACAGGCACTTGAAGCCCGACAGGAGATGGTGGATCTTCGGCAGGAGCCCCAAGGTGATGCGCAGCGCCACCAGGTCCCTGGCGTTGGCCGTGCCGCAGCCGATACGCCCAGCCAGCCTTTCCAGGTCCGATACTTCCCTAAAAAAGTCGCGGAGCGATTCCCTTTCTTCCTTGCGGGATAAGAGTTCCTCCACCGCGTCCTGGCGGCGCTTGATTTGGGAAACGGAAGTCAAGGGCGTAACCAGCCATTGGCGCAGGAGGCGGCCTCCCATGGAGGTAACCGTCTCGTCCAGGACCGAAAGAAGGGTCCCTTCCTTGCCGCCGTCCCTCATGGACTTGACGATTTCCAGGTTCCTTTGGGTGGTGGCGTCCAGCACCATCCCCTCCCCGACCTGGAAGGTGGAGAGGGTCACCAGATGGGACAGGACGCTGTGGGTGGTTTCCTTCAGGTACTGGAGGATGGCGCCGGCCGCCCGGACCGCCTGGTCCGAGCCCGACAGACCGAAGCCGTCCAGGGACTTCACCTGGAAATGCTCGTGCAGGACCTCTTTCCCCTCTTCCGTCGAAAATTTCCAGTCTTCCATGTGGGATTGCTTGGCGCCGTTGAGGGACTTGAGAAGCATTCCCCATTCGGGGGCCGGCGGATGGCTTTGGGGCAGGAGGATCTCGGAGGGGTTGAACTTGGACAGCTCATTGGCGGCCACGGAAAAACGCTCGGGGCCCGTCAGCTCGCAGGTCTTGAATTCGCCCGTTGTCACGTCCACCACCGCCAACCCGAGGCTCTGGGAGGAATGGATCAGGGCCGCCAGGTAGTTGTTGGATTTCTCGTCCAGCATGGAGGCGGAAAGAACCGTGCCTGGCGTGATGACCCTTGCGATTTCCCGCTTCACCAGGCCCTTGGCCTGGGAGGGGTCTTCCGTCTGCTCGCAGATGGCGATGGAGAATCCCTGCTTGACCAGTTTGGAGATGTAGTTTTCCGCCGCGTGATAGGGAATGCCGGCCATGGGAACCTTGTTGCCCTGGCCCCCGGCCCTGGCGGTCAGGGTCAGGTGAAGGACGCGGGCGGCGGTTTTGGCGTCGTCAAAGAACATCTCATAAAAATCGCCCAAACGAAAAAAAAGGATCTCCTCTTTGTGGATCCTTTTCATTTCCAGGTACTGCTTCATCATGGGGGTTAAGTCATCCAAGAAAACACCTGTCCTTCGCCCCCCGCCCCCCGCCCCCCCCCGGACAGCGGAAAGCGGACAGCGGACAGCGGCCTATTTTAGTCTTCCACTACGATCGCTTTTTCCCTCAGCTTCTTGGTGAGGATTTTGGCGGCCTTCTCGGCGGAGGCCCGGTCGGCAAAATGGCCCACCCGCACCTTGTAAATGGGATAGGGGCCGTCCACGGTCCTTAACTTCACCACGAAAGAATCGTAGCCGGCCTTTTTCGCCTGTTTCCTGGCTTTCTCCACGTTCAGTTTTTGGGAGAAAACACCGATCTGTACGTGGTAAGGCTTGGTTTTCAATATTTCTTCCGGCTCGGCGGCCATGGTAGGGGCCGGCGTGGGCTCCCTCTCCGCCAGGACCAAGGTTGGAGTCGGCGGGTAGGAGGAAGCTGGGATCGGGGGCGGTTCTTCCCTTTTTACGGCCACCGGCGCCAAATCAGGACGTTGTCTTTCCAAAGCCGCTATCCGGTCTTTCGCGTCCCCCGCTTCCAAGGCCCTGGGATATTTCTCCACCAGCGTTTGGTAAGCCGCGTGGGATTCCTTGGGTTTGTTTTCCATTTCGTAGGTTTGACCGAGCTTAAAATAAACCAAATTGAGCTCGTCGTAAAAATGATATTGGTCGAGAATTTTGAGGTATTGTTTTTCCGCGTCATTATATTTTTTCATCTTGAAATAAGCGTTGCCCATGCCCAGCAGCGACTTGGGGGCCCAGGAGCTGTCCGGGGACTTCTCCAGCACCCGGCGGTACTCCTCAACGGCCCCGTTGTTTTTTTCCTCGGCCAGCAGCGCCGACGCGTGCCAGTAGCGGATCTCCGAAAGCGAGGCGCTGTTGGGGTAATTCTTGATGAATTCCTCGTAGCTTTCCGTGGCGTCCTGGTACTTGTCCGCCAGGTAATAACGGGCCCCCAGGTTTTTTTGGGCCTCCTCACCCTCGGGACGGTTGCTGTACTCGGCCGCCAGGGACTTGAATTGGGCGATGGAAACGGAAAAATCATCCTGCAGGTTGGCCAATAGGAGACGAGCCTTGGGGATGTAATCCTCCAGGGGGGAGGCCTTGGCCACCAGCTGGTTCAGGATCTGTTTGGCTTCCTTGTATTTTTTTTGTTTGAAGTATTCCTGGGCCTTTTCAAAGAGCGGATGGTTGTCGGCGGTTGGCACGGGCGTCGGCGCCGCGAGCAGCGAAAACAACGACAGGTAGCCACAGATGAACACGGATGAACACAGATATACAAAAATATTTCCGAAACGAATATTCCTTGATTCTTTTTTCATTGTTTCAACCATTTGCCCTGTTCCTTTTTCATCCATCCGTGTTAATCCGTGTTCATCTGAGGCAAATCATTTTTTTGTTTCTGTGGCTGTGGCTTTTCCATAAAGGTTCGCGACTTTGTGCTTGTCCACCAGGACCGAAACCACATCCCCTGCCTGGTAGGCTTCCGACTGGGCTGGATGAAAGACCACGGTCCGGTTCTGGCGGCTCTTCCCGTAATAGGCGTCCGGGGTCTTGTCCGCGGGGCCATCTACCAGCACTTCCTCAACCTTGCCCAGCCTTTCCGCGCATTTCTCCGAGGAATGGCGCCAGGCCATCGTGTTGAGCCTGGCCAGGCGCTCGTCCTTGGCCTCTTCCGGGACCTGGTCCAGCATGCGGGCCGCGGGAGTTCCCAACCGGGGGGAATACTTAAAACTATAAACCGCGTCATAGTGGACTTGGTCCAGCAGGTCCAATGTGCCTTGGAAATCCTTCTCCTCCTCGCCGGGAAAACCCACGATCAAGTCGGTCGTGATGAAAAGGTCCGGGATGGAGGCCCGGAGTTTCTCCACCCTTTCCAGGTAATGGGCCACGCTGTATTTCCGGTTCATCCGTTTCAGGACCTTGTCCGAGCCGCATTGAACCGGCAGGTGGATGGAATTGCAAACGGCGGGGGTGGACGCCATCACCTCCATCAGGTCATCGGGCATGTCCAGGGGATGGGACGTCATGAAGCGGACCCTTTGGATCCCGGGAATTTCCCCCACCTGCCGTAAGAGTCCGGAGAAACTTGCCCCTTGTCCCTTGGACCTTAACCCCAGGCCGTACGAATTGACGTTTTGTCCCAGGAGCATGACTTCCTTTACTCCCGCTTGGGCGATACTTTCCACTTCCGCCAGAATACTTTCCAAGGGGCGGGAAATTTCCCTTCCCCGGGTGAAGGGAACCACGCAAAAGGTGCAGAATTTGTCGCAGCCCTTCATGATCTCGATGAAGGCCTTGTGGGGCTGGGAAAGGCGGAAGGGGTCGTTCTCGGGGAAGTAGATGGGGTCAAAATCCGCCAACACCTGGCTCATCCCGCTTCGGGAGGCCTCCCGGATGGTTTGGGGCACTTTTAAATACTGGTCCGGGCCGACGACCAGGTCCAAGTGGGGGGCCCTTTCCATCAATTGGTCCTTGTAGCTGGTGGCCATACAGCCCATCACGCCGATGACGCGGCCGGCCCTGTCTCTTTTCCACTCGGCCAATTGGCCCAGGCGGGAGAACACCTTGTCTTCCGCGTGGGCGCGGATGGAGCAGGTATTGAAAAGGATGACGTCCGCGTCCTCAAGGGTGGGAGTCATGGAAAAATGGTTCTTGAGAAGAAGCCCCGTCACGTGGTCCGATTCCAGGACATTGGACTGGCAGCCAAAGGTTTCCATAAAGACTTTTTTTTCGGTTGTTTCGGCCGACAAGGTTTCCATGTTTTCCTGTTGATGGGGGTTCAGAACCTCGGATTTTAGAGGGTTTTGCGGTGCTTAGCAACTGACTATTGGGAAGGAATAGCGCCAACCTGCGGAAATCCGGAGGTGGGCTCGGGATCCAGGAAGGCCTTGGCGCGGCGATCCAATCCCCGGGCCAGCCTTCACAAAATTCACCTTAATGATGCCCCAATAGCAAAACGGCGGCCGCTATGACCAAGCCGATAATCGCCAATCGGACCAGAAGCCCCTTTTGGAGTTGGGACATTTTCCGGCGCTTCTCGCCCTTAAATACCGACCCGTAATAGGGGTCTTCCTGCCATTTCAAGATATTTCCCTCGTCATTGTAGACCAGGGGCAGGTTTGCCCCGCAACGGCCGCAGATGAGGTTCTCAAGGATGTTCCTGGCGCCGCATCGGAGGCATTCGATGTCCGCGTTGGTCCGTTTGGGAAAGGAGGGGGGCTCCATCACCCTGGCTTACTTGAGTCCGGAGAGTTTCGTGAGAATCAAGCCAACCCTTTTCGCTTCCTCCACCATCTTCTTTTGGGTGTAGGCAGCCTGCAATTTCTTGTAGGCCTCGATCAGCTCGGTTTTTTTGCCCAGCTTGAGGTACAGCTCGGCTTTCTTTTTGAGGGCTTCCAGGTTGTCCGGCTCCAGGGCCAGGATGGAATCAAAATAACTGAAGGCAGCCTCCGGCTTGTTTTCCTTGAGGGCGTTGGCCGCCAGATTCAGGTAGATTTGCATGGCCTCGGCCCTTTTGCCCGTCTGCAGGAGGATGCGGGCCATGCGGGGCAGCAGCTTCCCGTCCTCGCCCCGCTTTACCATCAAGGCCGTCATATAGGAATGGGCTCCGTTCCAATCCTTCATCTCCTCCGACAGGCCCACCAACTGCTCGAGGATAGTGTCATCCTGCGGGTTTTCCAGCAGCAAGAGCTCGAATTGCTGTTTGGCTTCCTTGCCCTGCTTTAAAGCCATGAGGGTCTTGGCATGAAGAAGCTTGAGCCCTCCCTGGCCCGCTTGGACGGCGGCTTCCAGGGAACTCCTCGCCTCCTCATATAAACCCGCGTCGAAGGCGAGCTGGGCCAGCTTGCTGTTATGCTTGTTGATGCCTTCCTGGTCTCCCTTGAGCTTGGCGATGCTGGCCAAAAGCCTCAAGGTGTCCATTCCCTCCGGATCCATCAGGGAAATTTTCCCCGCGACGACCAGGGCCTGGTCCAGGTTGTTTTCGCGGATATGGATATCGGCGATGCCCTTGAGCTGGGCCGCGGCCTCGGTCACCATGGCGTTATCCAGAAACAAGTTCGCCAGCTTCTCGCGGTAGGAAAAATTGATGGGCTCGGCGGCGATCAACTGGAGGTAATAGGCCACCGCCTCGTCCAAGCGGCCCTCGGCGGCCATCACGTCAGCTTCCTGGGTCTTGGTGAAGGACAACAGCTTCTGGCGCTGCTTGATGTCCATTTTATCCGGGGACAGTTTGGCGATTTTTTTGTCGATATTGGCCACCTTGGCCATGTTGCCTAGTTTTCCATAGAGGTCGCGGGACTCCAGGTAAGCGTCAAAGGCGTCCTTATCATCCTGCTTCTTGGCGTAGGCGTCGCCCATCATGTTGTAAAC
>CAZUXW010000077.1:0-13242 GCA_964624625.1 uncultured bacterium | reverse complement strand
CAAAGCCGGGGAAATTTCATTCGAGGGGGTCTTTCGCGGGGAACTGCAGGCGCAGCCTAAGGCGTCGTCATGAAGGGTCAATTGATTTCCCTTTTCCGAAAAAGTCAGGGGCCAAAGGATGCAGACGGCTGGCTTGACCGAACCCAGGGGCAAACCCAGTTTGATTTCGACCGAATGCAGGGAACAGCGGATGAGTCCATTGGCCTTATAGGCGAATACACAAAGCCCGTTTTCATGGGTATCCAGGGCGTACTGGCCCTTTTCCTCGGCCTCCTCAAAGACATTCTCGTAGCCATCCTCCGTTTTAAGGTGGGGGCAAAGTTTGGCCGCCTCGGGCAATAGCGGAAGGATCCGGTTGAGTTCCGCCCCGCTCACGCAGACGTCGTATTTCGCGCAGCAGCTTTCCGAAGCCGTCGCGCAGCCCAGGCACTCGTGGTCGATCGAACAAACCGATTTCAGGTCCACGCCGACTTTTGTCCGGCCCTTGGGCCCGAAAGGCTTGGCTTCCTTTTTATCACCCTTCATGTCAGAGGCGCCCTTCATGTTTGGTTTAAATTCGAATTTGACGGAGAGGCAAGCTGTTAACCCGGCCAAAACAAGCGTTCCAGAGGCTTCCTAATCCATTAAACCCAGTTGGGCGGTCCTCTTCAAGAGAATGTTGTTTTCCAAATGGACGTGTTTTTGGTTGTCTTTTTTTAACTCATTGAGGGCTTTGTCCAAGGGCTCCAGCGACGCCAAGGTCCGGTCTTCCTTGAACAGAAGGACCAGCTTTTCGATTTCATGGAACCCCTTGTCCATGAACCGGTGCTCGAAAAGAATGTTGCGGATCGAGTCGGAAAAACTTTTTTCCTTCTGCGGTATTTTTTCAACGGCCGTTCCCTTGGCCAATTCCCTTTCCGCGTAAACCAAATAGGGGAAAACCGTCTTCTCTTCCTCCAGCATATGGTTGCGGAGCTCCTTATCCACTCTCAAAAACATTTCACGAACAAGGTCCAGCTTCGAGGATCCGGAAATTCCTTTCGTCAATTGGGCCAAGGCCAACTCAATGTTGTCGAGCATCAACCTGGTTTTGACATGGTGGACACGGAGGAGGTAATGGATCACCGCTGCCATGGTTTCCCGGGACCAGTCCGGCTCCTGGGCATAGCCCGCGGCTTGGCTGGACTCGATTTCGCGCAATTCCAATTGGACCCGCTCGAAGGGGATCCCCCCCGCCACGCAGGCCTGCTCGAGGCTTTTTTCCCCCTCCAGGTAATAGTTGATGCCGTATTTTTCAAAGAGGGAAACCGCGTTTGGAATCTCAATGGCGATCTGGCGGACGGGTTGGTCGGCGTTCATTTAGAAACTTTAAACCTTTTTTAACGAAAGAAAAGAACAATATTTGACAACGATCATCTTCTTCGCGAATGGATAGCTTTCATTTTTTCACGAAGGGAGGCATGACTTTGGCCACAAAAAAAGTTCCAAGTCCGGTTCATGGTGAAAAGGCCGAATTTCGCTTCCGCAGATTAACCGGAGGTAAATTTCCCGTAAAAAAGAAAAGGCCCCGCAATGCGGGGCCTTTGTTGAGACCATGAAGGGTTTTGATCCAAAACCCGGTTCACTCACCAGTCCAATCTATTTTTTGAGGACGGCTTCCTTCAAGCTTTTCACCACGCGGAACTTGACCACGCGCTTGGCGGCCACTTTGACCATTTCGCCGGTGCGGGGGTTGCGGGCGAGGCGGGCCTTGCGGTCCTTGAGTTGGAACACGCCGAGGCCGTCCAGCTTGATTTTGTTTTCTTTTTTCAGGGTCTTCAAGATCAAAGCCTCAAGCGCCATCATCACGTTTTCGATTTCCTTCTTCTTAAGACCGGTGTCGGTCGCCAGCGTGGACAGAATTTCACTCTTGGTCACAAAATCACCTCCTGGAGATATCGTCTCAACGGATTACATTTATTCAAACTATCGCTGGTTTTACAAGAGCTTTCTTCACTGAACCGGCATTCCATTTCCGCCTCCCCCTTCCCCGGCCCCCGCCAGGGCCTTCCAGGAGGCGCCCCGAGAGGGAGAATGGGCCTGCCGCCTTCCACAGGGACCGCCCCGCCCCCATGCTCTTTATTTTTTGAGGAATTTTATCGCGGCATCCTGGACCTTGGGGTCCGGATCGTTTTTTGCCAGCGCCGCGACGGAAGCCCTTAATCCGGCGTCGTTAAGTTCCTTGGCCCCCTCGATGGCCGCCAGCTTGGCGGAGGGGATCATCTCCTCGCCCGGCTTGCCCTCGGCGCGAAGGGCGAGCATTTCCAACAGCGTCGGGACGGCCTTCTCGTCCTTCAAACGGGCCAGGGCCACGGCTGAATCGTAACGGAGGCCGGTGGAAGAGCTGACAAGGTTCTTTTCCAAGGCGAACTTCGCGGGAGCGTATTTGAGCGAGCTCACCGCCCCGACGGCCATCCGTTGGACGCCCAGGTCCGGATCGGCCATGCCTTCCAGGGCCGCGGGTCCTCCGGCCGGATCCTCGATGTTGCCCAAGGCCCAAAGGCTGTAAACTTTCACGTCATTGGATTCGTCATGAACGGCCTCGGCCAGGACGGCCACGGCGGTTTTCTCCTTGAGGTTGCCCAGCACCAGCGCCAGGTATTCGCGAATACGGGGATCGTCCTTTTTCGCCTCAGCGAAGGTTTGAACCAATTGGCCGCGCAGGTTCTCGTCGAATTGGATCTTCTCGCCCTGGGACAGCATCCTCGACAGCTCAAAGGCCGCTTGCCAGCGCTTGCTGGTGCTGTCGCTCTTGAGTTCCTGCAGGTATTGTTCGGCGGTTTTGGGATGCTGCAGAGCGAGGGTTCCCAGTAGGAAAATACCCAGCGCCACCGCCACGATCCCCGCCGGAACGATGAAGAGCTTCACGAAAAGCGACGCGCCGCTTTCCGGGGCGTATAGGGGCGGTTCGGATCCGCTACCATTGGGTTGACCTGAAACTTGATCTGCCATTTCCACTCCTCTTTGCCGCGAGTTGGTAATTAGTAATTAGGAGTTAGGAATTGACTACTCACTCCTAACTTCGCCCTACTGATTTTTTTATCATTCCTTCTTTTTGTTGAAAGCGTATTGGTCGTGGATCTTCAAGTCAAACCCCTCCACCTTGGGGTTAAAGGGCAGTCCCCGGTAGATGGCCCGGCAGGAGTAGCAAATAATGATATCCCCCAAGAAAAAATAAAGCAGGGTATCCATGACGGCGCCCGCCACCAGGATGGGGATAAGCCAACGGTTAAATACCAGCGCAAGGCCCACGATGAGGGCCAGGACCCAAAGGCCCAACTTCGTGTTGAAATCCTTTTGCCGGTAAAACTCCCGGGAACCGCAAATGCCGCACCGGGCGATGGCGCCTAGGGAGTCTAATTCACCGCCTCCCACCGCCTCCCTTCCCTTGCCGCACCTTTTACAGGGGATCCGGCCGGCCCGAGGCAAATCATAAAGGAAGATGCCGTTTTCGCATTCGGGACAAAAAGTATTAATTTCCAAGGACAAAACCCCTCACCACGAAGTTCACGAAGAACACGAAGTTGAAATGTTGACTGGCACCTTCCGCCTTACATCCGATCCTAAAACGGGATACCCGTCCTCAGGGTCAAATAAACCCCCATGGCCTCGCCCATCATGGTGCAAACCATGGCCGCATAAAGGATTCCCGTGGCCGATTGGGTGGACTTCATCTTCACTGTCGCCCAAATCCAGTAGGATAAACCCAAGGGCACAAGGATACCCCAAGCGACCCGGAACAGGATGAAGATAAATTCCCGTTGAAAAACATCAGGCAGGCCGCTGGTTTCCGCGGCGCTTTTAGCGCCATAAAGGTTATAAGCCACCAAGAGAGCCATCCAGACCGTGAGAAGGATATAGGCGGCGGAATAGCGCTTCAAGGGGTCAATCGACAGTTTGGGGGTCACCAGATACCAATGGCCCAGCATCATGGCAAGCGTGACCGAACCCAGCAACAAGGAGGAAGAAACCGCGTGAAGCGCCAAAGAGCCTTGGCCACCTTGTCCTTCCCAAGGAAAAAAGGAGATTTCAACGAGGCCGCTGAAAACGGCGAGCCCAAAACAACTCCAAAGAAACCAGCGAATCCTTATTTTCAAAGCGATGGTAAAGCAGAGGGTGAAAAACAAGGAGGCGGCCAAGGCCCAGGCGGCCTGATGGAGGGCCGGGCTGAAGGCCGGACCCATAAAAAGCGCGAGGCCCAAGGCCACGGTTTGAAGCGAGACGACGGCAAAGCCGAAAAAACGGTAGAAGCCCTGCCCTACCTCCTGGAGGGAAACCACCGGCAGAAGAACCAGGCAGCCCCAGGCAAAGTAGCTTATATAGAGAAAAGCGATCCGAGAAACCATAAGCCCCCAAAATTAAAAAGGGACGCGGTTTCCCGTGTCCCCGGTTGTCTTTCATTTTCTGTTTTATTTTCGCTGTTTCTTCGCTGACGACTGTCGACCGGAACCTGCCGGCTTCTTTTAGTGTTGGTACCCGTCGAATCTCGGCATCATGACGAATTTGCGCCAGTCGCCGCCATGGGCGTAAACGGCGTACATCTCCTTCGGGTTGAACTTATCCTTCGGCATCAAGTACACCAGGGCCTTGACCTTTTCCCCTGTGGCGGAGATGGTGACTTCCCTTGTCTCCCGGACCAAGCGGCTTTGCTGGGGGGCGTCCGGACGGTAACCTTCCTGCCGGTCAATGAGGCCCATAACCTCGTCCATTTCTTCGAAGGTCATCACTTCCCCGAACACTTTTCCGCCTTCCTCTTCCACGACGATCGGCAGGCCTGTTGGCAGTTGGTATAGCTTGCCCGGCATCTCGGCCCTGGCCCAGGTTTTAACGTAAGGGAAGACTTGGACATGTTTCACCGCGTCCTTCATGAAAACGTCATAGACGAACACGTAAGGGGTGGGGTAAGTTTCGGACATAAGGCCTCCCGGGTGATGGGCTAAGAGGTGCCATATTACTAGGGATTATTGGGGACTGTAAAGGGATTCGGCCGAGAATTCACCTGTTCTTTTTCTGATTTTCCCAAGGTTCTTCGGCCGCGCCGACCCGGCTCCATGGATCCCGCCGGGCCCAAAAAGTTTATCCTCCCCCTTCGTCAAAACAGGGGCTGTTGAAATAAAAAAAGGCCAGGGGTTTCCCCATGGCCCTTTCCCAACAAGTTTTAAAGCGCGGTTATTCGAATCCGTAAAAGGAATAAGGGATCGACTTCGAGTCCTTGACCGTGCTGTTGACGTAGACGTTTCCAAAGCTGCTGTCGTACATCCAGCCCGTCGCGCCGGTGTTGGGCACGCCGCTGCCGGCCGTCATGGTAACCCTGGCTCCAGCGGGGCTCTGGGCGCCCGCCACGAAGGCCGCCGTCACCTTCACGGGCGAAATGTTATCCAGGTACCTGCTGAAAGAGTAGGTTGAAACGGACGAAAGAGTGGTCGGCCAGATGCCTTGGGTGTCCCCATAATAAATGGAGGCCGCCGACTTGATGCTGCCCAAGTTGCCCTTGGTCGATCCTTCCCTGGATTTTTCCAGCATTTGGGCGAACCGCGGAATCGCGATCGCCGCCAAGATCCCGATGATCGCGACAACGATCATCAGCTCAATCAACGTAAACCCCTTTTCTTTTAAACGAATCATATGGATACACCCCTTTAAAAAATTTTACGCGGCAAGGCCCGACCCTGCTCCCGCCGCGTCGCAATTCTAAGCGAAGGCCCCGACAAAACAACGAAGAAAGGATCCAAGCGGGATTTTTAGCTTCTTTTCATGACCGCGGGAACCTTAAGGCTGTGACAAAAATGCGGCCTCATCTTTTCCGCTCACATTTTTGGGCTTTTTACGGCTTCGTCCGTCAGGGAAATAAAAGGCTGCTTGTCCGCGAGTCATCTTCCACGACATATCGATCGTTTATTTGATAAGTCATTTCCGGCGGTTCACGAAGCCCTCACCACCGGCAATTCATCCCATCTCGTCGTAAAACATTTCGACTTGTATTCAAACCGCGTTCGCCAGGCCTTATCTAGTCCTTCCGCAAGATAACGGAGCCTTCCAGCCCCAAAATGAATATTGACCTTGTCCAAGGCCGACATCAGTTTCACTTTTTTTTCGCGGTCATGGTTGTAAAAAAGATTCTGTTGGATGTCCGTGTTAGACCTGAGCTTTCCAAAATCCACGTGAACACGTTTATAAATGAACCCGGGCTTGTAAATAGATTCAACGGCTTTTTCACCCAAACTGATTAGTTCCCCGGTGTCATCGGTGGCGGTTGGCAATTCCGCGATAACCCCGTTGGTGTACTGCGGCGCGTCGCTGAAGGGGTTTGTTTGAAGATAAACAATGATTTCCCCGGCCACCTGTCCATCTTGTCTCAGTCTTGCGGCCGCTTGGGCAATGTGGGACGCCAACCCCTCCTTGATCTCCCGAAGGGATTCAACTTTTATCCCAAAGGATTTACCGCAACCAATATGTTTCTTCTGGGGTTTGGTGAATTCCAGCGGGTAACATGGTTCCCCGGCCAACTCCTTAGCCGCCCTTACACCTTCAACGCCCATCCTTTTATCAATCCAATGGAGGTCCGCATTTCGCAGTTCCCAAGCCGTGTTTATTCCGTTGGATTTTAAGAGCGCCGCCCTCGCGGGGCCTATCTTCCAAATATCCCCAACATCAAAGCCCTTTAGAGCTACTTCCTGCTGGTTCGGATTCATTAAATCAAGAACGCCTTCAGCGCTCTTGGATTTTTTGGCGATCTTGTTGGCGACCTTCGCCATTGTTTTGGTTGGAGCAATACCAACGGTTACGGGAATACCGAGCCACCGATAAACAACGTCCCTCATATCCCGCCCATAGTCCGTAAGATTCCGGTTTTCAAAACCCCGCAAACCGACAAAAGCCTCGTCAATCGAATATTCCTCGACGTCCGGGCTGAACTGTTTCAATGTTTTCATTACGCGGCGGGACATATCACCGTAAAGGGTATAGTTGGACGAGCATAAGATAACGCCGTTCTTTTCGAGAAGGTCTTTCATTTGAAATACCGGCCTGGCCATGTCGACTCCAAGGGCCTTGGCTTCGTTCGACCTGGAAACGGCCATCCCGTCGTTATTGGAAAGAACGATGACGGGCCTTCCCCGAAGTTTGGGGTTAAATACACGTTCCACGCTCACATAAAAATTATTACAGTCAACCAAGGCGATGGGTCTCAAGATTTACCCACCTTGTGTATGACATTCGTTACCACACCCCATATTTCAAAGTCGGCATCCGAGTTTATTTCAATCGTCTTGAAGTCCGGATTTTCGGGGCAAAGGTAGGTTTTATTTTTCGCCAACTTTAACCGTTTACAGTTGGTTTCCCCGTTAAGATTCACAACCACGATCGAGCCACTAACGGCCTTAATCGACCGATCAACAATGGCCAGATCCCCCGAAAAAATGCCGGCGCCTTTCATGCTGTCGCCGCTAATGCGGCAAAAAAAAGTCGCGGCCTCGTGTTTAATTAAATGCTCATTGAGATCCAATGCCTTTTCGATGTAGTCGTCGGCCGGGCTAAAAGTACCGGCCGGAACCCTCGACAAATACAAGGGCCTTTTAATTTTGGCGACCATGACGGGTTTGTAGCGATTTTTAACGTTGGCGGCCATTGAATTTCCTCCGATAAATAGTATACTTATGTATACCTATAGGATAAACCTTGGGCAAATTTAGGTCAAGGAGGATGGGTCATGAGTTACCGAGTCAGGATGGAACCGTCATCGTATTTGGAACAATTCGTCAATTTAGGTTGGCTTTCTTATCCGATGCCTGATTTGTTTGAAAGCCATCAACCGCTTGCGGCTTCCGGAATAGCCTCCACCCGTGAAACCGTAATGCTCCTAACGCAAAAGGGGCGCAGCCATTTTTCAGAGATGGAACCCTTGATGAACAAAAATGATTACAAACGGTTACTGAATGACCTGATGAATGGTTCTAAAAACGGCTTGAATTCATTCAGCGGAACAGGAAGGCAAGGGACCCTACGGGAGGGTGCGACCTTATAGGAGGGTTCTAAACTCTCATTTACTCTCGTCAATGAGAGTTTAGGATTTCTTCGTTAACTTTTTTGGTTTGGCCGCGGCAAAACGGCCGCACATCGCTTCTCTTGTGAAAAAATTACGAAATGGCCTTTTCGCCGGACTCCTTGGTGCGGACACGATAGGCTTCCTCGACGTTGGTGACGAAAATTTTGCCGTCCCCTTCTTTGCCGGTGCCGGCCGCGACCATGATGACCTCGACGATTTTATGGACTTCCCCGTCCTTGACCACCGCCTCGATTTTCATCTTCGGAAGCAGGGCGTACTTGAAGGACATGCCCCGGAACTGCTGGGTAATCCCTTTTTGAATACCGTGGCCCTGGACCTCGGTGACGGTCATTCCCGAATAGCCGACTTCATCCAAAGCGGCCTTGACGTCCAAATATTTCTCCGGCCGGATGATCAGTTCGATTTTCTTCATGTCCCATTCCTTTCAGTGCCTTAAACAGGCCGTTATCCTAGAATAAAGCACCCCTCAAAACAACAAGGCAAAAACAAATTAACAACCAGCTCAACCAAAAAATACGAATGTCACCAAAATAAAGGTCGGGATCAATATCGCCCCGGACCAAAGCATGTAAGCGCCGAAGGAGGGCATCTCCACCCCGCTGTATTCAGCGATGGCTTTCACCATGAAATTGGGGCCGTTGCCGATATAACTATTGGCGCCCATAAAAACCGAGCCGCAGGAAACCGCCGCCAAAAGGGCGGGTGATTGGGCGGCCAACTCGTTTAAATGCATGGGCGAAATGCCGTTTTGGCCCGCGGCCAAGGTGGCAAAGCTCAGATAAGTGGGGGCGTTATCCAGGAAACTGCTGAGCGCTCCCGACATCCAGAAATATTCCCAGGGATGGTTGAGCGCCAAATCCTTGCCCTTGGCCGCGAGCAGGGCCAGGGTGGGGATCATGGATCCAAAAATCCCAAAAAAGAGGATGCCGACTTCCACGATGGGGCCGAAGGTAAATTGGTTGTCAAAATGGATTTTGCGGTTGGTCGTCTTATAGGACAAAAAAGCCAGAGTGGTCATGGCCACAATCTGGAACAATTTCGAGAATATTTGGGCCTTCTCCTCGCCCCAGCTTCCCCGTAAAGCCGGTTCCAGCCAATAGCCGGAAATCAGAACGGTCAGCAATATCCCGGACAAATAAAACACGTTCCACCAGCCCTCCACATGCACGGCCTTCTGCGACAACCCAATTTCCTGGATCAAGGAAGTCCTCATGTTCATCTCTTCTTTATCAAAAATCAGGTCGTCAATAATGTGGAAAATGAAAAGAAGGATTAAAAGGGTGAGCGCCCATTCCGGGATGAGCCGCAAGGTCCAGAAAAAATGGACTCCCCTGAGAAATCCCAGGTAAAGGGGCGGATCCCCCAAGGGGCTCAAGACCCCCCCGCAATTGGAAACGATGAAGATGAAGAAAATGACGATATGGGCCTTGTACTTGCGAAGCCGGTTGGCGCGCAAGAGCGGCCTGATCAGGATCATGCTGGCCCCGGTGGTCCCCAAAATACTGGCCAGGAATCCGCCCAAGCCCAAAAACAAGGTGTTGATGTAGGGCAATCCGGCGAAGGCACCGGAAATGTGGATGCCCCCGGAGACCACGAAAAGGGCCCCGAGTAAAGCGAGGAAGGCCGCGTACTCCAGGAAAGTTTCCCCGATTTTCGCGATGTCCCCCGTCGGCCCCACATAGAGCCAAATCCCGGCGCCGGCGAGCGCCGCCGTCAAATAGAATTTATTGGTGAATTTTTCCCACCACTGGGAGATGGCGGGAACGAAGGGCAAAACCGCGATGAAGAACAAAAGGAGGATAAATGGAAGGCAATTCACGAGTGAAAATCCAAAACTCATCTGTCGCCAATAGGCAGTCGAATCCATTGAATTGAACCTTTAACTTTTTTTAAATAAAAAATCCGGACCACCCGAAAACGCGCGGATGCCGGACTCTTGAAAGTCAAGGTTTTGCCGGTCCCGCTAACGAGGACTCAACGGACGGACTATTTTTTTACGGCTTTTTCCTGCATGGATATGGCCTTCACCCCGCGCTCCCCAGTGCGGATGCGAATGGCGTCTTTGATCTCCGATATGAAAATTTTTCCATCCCCCACCGCGCCAGTCCTGGCCCCGGCGATGATGGCCTTGATGACGTCCTTCTGGTGCTTGTTTTCGACGACGATTTCCATCTTGAGTTTGGGCAGGAAATCCACCCTCATGCCTTCCGGCCAGTCCGAATGAAGGCCCTTTTGGCGTCCATGGCCTTCCATTTCTGTCACCATCATGCCAGGGTAGCCGATCTTCTTAAGTTTCATCCGGATGATTTCCAGCCGGTCCGGCCGGATCACCGCTTCGATCTTGATCATAAGTCACCTTAATGCCCTGTTAATAAAGCAAGACCCTCATGGAGGAAGCGCTCTTTTTTTCGTCCATGTCCCCGCGAAGCAAAAAGGCTCCGATGAGAACCATGGTTCCGCCGATCGCCGCACCCCAAAGATGCTTTGAGGTTGGCTGCAAATAGAGATTCGTCCACCCCATATATCCCAAGGACCAGCCGGCACTCATTAAAAACCAAAGGGCCCGGTCCACCGCCGATTTCCGCCAACCCAACCCATATATCAACGCAGCCAAACCAATCCCGGCCAAATTAATAAGTGAAAGGGGAAACGCCATCATGGACGACCATATGGAAACCCAAAGGCAAAGCCAGGTGAGGGACACAACTGCTATACCGTTGCAAAGATGAAGAATACGTTTGTCGCCGCTTTGAAGATTGTCCTTGGAAAGCGCTAAAAAGCTGAAACCCGCCAGAACGGGTAACCCGTAAAGCAAAAGAAAACTCAAAAGCGTGGATTGATTTTGGGAAAGTTGACTGTGGAGGGGTTCCTCAAAAAAGACGCCGCCCGCGAACAAAAGGCTCATGGCCCCCAACCGATAGACCGTTATTGATGTTTTCATATTATCCAACCTTTTTTCCAACGATTTTACTTTTTAATCCCAAAAATGAAAGGAGGGACCGGCCTTGGCCGCCGATCCCTCCTAACCCTGATAAGAAGAGAGAGATGAAAATTTCGTTGACCGAAACTCTCTTGCCTTCTTTTACTTCGAAATAATGTTCTCGGAAGCGGGATCCATCTTCACTCCGATGTAACCCAAAACTCCCATTTCCGGAATGTCCAAACCTTCCACTTCAACCTTGGAAGAGACCCGGTTGCCGATGGTTTTCTCCACGATCATGAACACGATGTAGGAGATGACCGCCAACGTGATGAAGCAGGTAACCACGCCGATGATCTGGACGATGAACTGTGAAGAGTCACCGTAGAACAACCCGGTCACGCCTTTTCCAGCCGCGCCCAAGTAATTCGTCGCGCCCACTCCGTTCCAGCCGGCTCCGTAGGAACCGTCCGCGAACAAGCCGAGGGATAAGCAGCCCCAAGCTCCGTTGGCGCCATGGACCGAGATGGCTCCGACCGGATCGTCGATCTTCAAGACTTTTTCCACGAAGAAGCAGGATTCCACCACTAAGATTCCAGAGATCAAACCAATGATGGAAGCGCCGCCGGCGTTGACGAAAGCGCAGGGAGCGGTAATCGCCACTAGGCCAGCCAACATCCCGTTACACATCATGCCGGGATCGGGTTTGTTGCTGCGAACCCACCACATCCAGAACATGGCGGCCACGGCTCCGGTAGCGGAGGCCAACATCGTGTTGACCGCGACCACCGCGATACGCAAATCCGCGCCGGCCAAGGTGGAGCCGGGGTTGAACCCGAACCAGCCGAAAGCCAGGATGAAGGTTCCGATCATCGCCATCGGAATGTTATGGGCCGGGATCGTATTGGCCGAGCCGTCTTTGTTGTACTTGCCGATGCGGGGCCCGATGATCCAGGCTCCGATCAAGGCGATCACGCCGCCCTGCATGTGAACCACCGAGGAACCGGCGAAGTCGCAATAGCCGTGGCCCAGGCCGAAATTGGCTCCCAATTGGGATAACCAGCCGGCGCCCCAGACCCAGTTACCGAACACGGGATACATGACCGTGCCGAGGAAGCAACCATAGAGAACGAAAGCCGAGAACTTCCAGCGTTCGGCCATGGCGCCCGTCGGGATGGTCGCGGTCGTGTCCATGAACACCATTTGGAACAAGAACAAGGCGAAAACCCCAGCGTCATAAGCCACACCGTTTAACAAAAAGCCCGTGTGACCCAAAAGGCCGAAAGGCTTGCCGAATAAGGTAATCGTCCATTCGTTGGACAAACCCGCGTAACCACCCAAGGTGGCCAGCGATCCCAAGCCGCCGAACATGAAGGCAAAACCGCAGAGGTAAAAGCCCAACATGCCCAAGGGATAGATCATGAAGTTCATGGCGAAGGTATGCGAGGCGTTTTTCGCGCGGCACATTCCGCCTTCCACCATGGCAAAACCGGCTTGCATGAACATGACCAGGTAACCCGTGACTAAGGTCCAGACGAAGTTGATCGCCACCCGATTGTGGCCGACCGCGTTCAGGATCTCCAGATTCGTCGGGTTGTTCGGATCCTTAAAGCTATTGAACCCCGTCAAATCCGTAACGTTTCCGTAGCTCGCTCCCGTTGAGTCTGGAGCTTGCGGCGGAGCCGGCGTCGGCGCCGGTGCGGCGGCCGCCGGAGCGGTCGTGGTGGTGGCGGCGGCCTGCGCGTTGACGATCGCTGGCACCGTTAGCACCATAAAGTAGTAAAGCAAGAGACCGATGCTTCCTACCTTTCGTATTTTGGCTAACATAACTACCTCCTTGAGATTTTTGGAATCGGGCGGCTCCCCAGCCGCCCTTTTCCTTTTTGCTTCAACTACCCCCAAGGATCCTTTCGGACACTTAGGGGATCCCCCCACATCCAACTAAAGACTTTTAGAAGCTAAACACGGCGCTGGCAGTAGCAGTCGTCTGAGTTCCCGACAATCCGGCATAAGGGCCGAAAGGAGCGGTCGTTGAGCTGGTCTGGGTTCCGCCATAGACTGACATGTCCATGCGGCCTTCCAAACGGGCCAACAGGTTCGGCGTGAAGTTGTGCTCGACCGTCAAGGTCACGTCACGAACTTCTCCCGAAGCGATTCCGGTTGCAGGAGGAATCGCGGGACCGCCGCCGATTCCAACGTAACCGTTGTCGTCATACAGTTCTTCCAAGCGAAGCGCCAT
>CAZUXW010000076.1:0-13295 GCA_964624625.1 uncultured bacterium | reverse complement strand
GAAGGAGGTTTCCATGGCTAAGAAAGCTAAGAAGGCTGCGAAGAAAAAAAAGAAGTAACCACCGGGCGCGCAAGCGCCCTTTTTTGTGGTCGTTTTGATTAAAGCCTGCGCGGAAACGTTCAGGCTTTTTTATTGGCCTCATCCCAAAGCCGACCAAGTGAAGGAACGAATTTGGCTGGCCCAATCCCCTCCAAGGGGGACGAGGTTCCCCATAAGCCTTGTTTTGATACACTATTCCCAACCTTGACCACCGGCGGGGGGGGCTGATGAAAAAAGCGGTTTTCACCACGTTATGGCTGGCCCTGGCCAGTGATCCGCTGATTTGCCAGGACCTTGGGAAAAATTCTCCTCTCCCGAAACCCTCTTCCCTGCTCACCCTCCAAAACCAACATTGCGGTTTCTGGCTCCGCTATCCCAAGGGCTCCCGATTGGAATGGCCCGGGGATTGCGTCTTGAAAATTACCCTTCCTCCCCCGGCGGACGCCCCCTGGATCCAGGAGGCCACCCTGACCCTGGAAGTTACGGCGGCGGAAAACGGCGAGGCGACTGAAAGCCCCCTGGACGGTGAAGACACCTCCGGCTTTCTCAAGACGGGGAGATTGACCTTTTCAAAATCAATCGATGCGGACCCGGACGCGGGCCATACCCAAGTGATGGTCAGCTACACCGCCGTTGGCAAGCAACACCAATATCATTTTTTGGGGATTCTCCGAGCCGGGAAACCTGAATCCGCCGGAAAAAAGGCATCCCATTGGAACGCGCAAAAGACGGCTGAAAAAATTTTTGACGGGATGCTATTGAACTTCAAGCCCCAGGAATAGGACCTGTCCCTAGGCCTTTTCTACCGGTTTGAATGAATAACCCTGGCTTTGCGAGATCAAGAACGGGACCAGGACCCTCAAAAAACCCTCCGGATTATCCCGGAAGATCGCGTGCTCGGCGTCGGGGACGACGACCAGTTCCCCGTCGGGAATCAGGGACCGAATAAGCTCCGCTTCCTCCGGCGGGACATAACGGCTGTCCCCGCCTTTCATGAAGAGCATCCGGCACCGAACCTTGGACAATAAATCATGGGCGTCTTTTTCCCTGCCGTGCTTTTGGGTTTTCCAGGCCGCTTCCGTCGAGTAATTCCAATCCCACTGGCCCAGATCGTTTTTCCAAAATTGTCCCTTGTAATAAACCTGGCGTTTCAGGTCCTTTGGGAACTTTTTTTCAAGAAACTTGTCCAATTGCGGCTCGTCCATAAAAGGCGTCGGGAATTCCAGGTACCGGCCCATGTACTTCCTCCAACTGTCCGGATCGGGGTTCAGGGTCTGGTCGATGACCGTCAGGCTCATGGTTTTTTCGGGGAAAAGTCCGGCGAACACCAGGGCGTTCCGGCCGCCGGTGGAATGGCCCACCACGTGAATTTTGGATTGGCCGAGCGCCTCGGTCCAGGCGGCGATATCCTTGCCATGATCCTCAGGGGTGTAGCCAAACGCGGGATTTGCCTGCGGTGAGCTGGTCGAACCGTCGCTTTGCCCATGGCCCCTCATGTCGAAAACAAATACGTGGAAACCGGTTTTCGCCAAGACGTCGGGAATGCCCCCCCAATCCTGGCTTTTGGCGGTCAAACCGTGAAGCAGGTAGACCACCGGCCCCAGGGTGGCGTATTCGGCGTAGAAAAACCTGCCGCGGTCGGTTTGAACAAAGGGCATAAGTTTCCTTGGACGGGAGTGATTCCGACTATTTTAACCCCGCGCCGGCGGGAAGGCCCTTTTTATTTCTCCAGCCGGCCGATACAATGCGGTCCTATGCCGCCCACTCCAAGGAAAAAACCTCCCCACGATCCCTACGCCGCCTTCCGCCACTCGAATTTCCGTTTTTATACCCTTGGCAATTCCCTTTCCGTGGTCGGGCAACAAATGCTTCGTCTGGCGGTGGGACTCCAGATATACCGGCTGACCCATTCCATGCTGGCCTTAGGCCTTATCGGCCTCTTCATCTGGATCCCTATCTTCCTTTTTATGCTGCCGGGAGGAGCGGTGGCGGACCGTTTCAACCGCAAGACCATCGTGCTTTCCTGCAACCTCCTATATGCCCTATGCGCCGCCGGCTTGGCCCTGGCGCCGCTCCTGCAAAATCCGATTCCGGTAATGTACAGCCTCTTGTTCCTGTTGGGATTCAACCGGGCTTTCTGCGACCCTGCCAGGCAGGCCCTTTTGCCGAGGCTGGTGCCCAGAAAAGATTTTACGAACGCCATTACATGGAACAGCAGCGTTTTCCAGGTGGCTTCCGTCGTGGGACCGGCCCTTGGCGGCGCGCTTTTCGCCTGGATCGGTTACTCCTATGTTTGTGGGTTGGATATTATTTTAGAGTTGGCTTTTTTCGCCTCGATCTTAGCGATCCGGCAAGAGGGGTCTTTTTATAAACGCGAGCCCCTTACCCTGGAATCCTTGTTAAACGGCTTGAGGTTCGTGAGGGGCAACCAGCTGATTTGGGCCACCATCAGCATGGATCTCTTCGTGGTTCTTCTGGGAGGGGCCGTGGCCCTATTGCCCGCCTTTGCCGAGGATGTGCTCCACTGCGGTTCGGTGGGGTTGGGATGGCTACAGGCCGCGCCATCGCTGGGAGCTTTCCTCAGTTCCATGGTGTTGGCCCACCAGGGGCCCATGAAAAAAGCCGGACAAAGCTTGTTATGGTCCGTCGCCGGTTTCGGACTGGCGACCATTGTTTTCGGCCTATCCCACTGGTTTTGGCTGTCTTTTTTAATGATGCTGGCCACCGGAGCCCTGGATCTGGTGAGCGTGATTGTCCGCGGTACCTTGGTCCAGGTGTTGACGCCGGATTCCATGAGAGGGCGCGTCAATTCCGTGAGTTATATCTTCATCCATTCCTCGAATGAATTGGGGGGATTTGAATCGGGGGCCACCGCCGCGTTATTCGGGCTGGTTCCATCGGTTATATTCGGGGGAATTGGAAGCATTCTCGTGGTCTTAGGCGTCATGGCGCTGTGGCCGCAGGTGGCGAAATTAGGTTCCCTTGGAAAGCCTACTTTATAACCAGAAGTTTTCCCACCGCGTGTTTCTTACCGTTTGAAACCACCACGTAATAAATCCCGTTGGCCAGCCTGCTTCCCCACTCATCCTTCAAATCGAGGTTGACGTTATAGACCCCCGCTGGGAGGGTTCCCAGGGGCCTATCCAGCATTTTGCGGAAGGCCGTGGTGAATAGTTGGAACCTGATGTCCCCGCTATTGCCCAAGGTAAATTGCACCTGGCAATCGCCGCCAGGGGCGGGATTGGGATAAACAATGGGAGGGCCGATATCCGGTCCACCCGGCGTCACGGTCACGGTGGGAGTCAAGGTCGGGCAGACTACCGTCACGCTGGCGGCTCCGTTGTTGGCGTAAATCATCCCGGTTGAGAGAACCACGTCCCCTGAGTCGGCCAAGACCCAACCGCAAGGCGCGTTGTTATCCACCTTCAGTTGGTAAGTCACTTGATAGTTCCCCGGCGCGAGGGAGGGCCAATTCCAGGTAAGGGTCCTCAGGGTGCCGTCAAAATTGAAGGTTCCTCCGGCCGGTACCGACCCCGCGCCCACGAAAGTCATGTACTGAGGCAAGCCCTGGATCGCCGACACTCCCGCCGAACTGCCGGTCACCGTGAAATTGAGAGTATAAGTCAGGGTATCGCCCGGTAGGGCCGAGGCCTGGGAAACTTGAAGGGAGAAGCTGAATCCCGGTGTCGCGGTGGACGTCGGGGTGGGGGTCGCGGTCAAGCTCGGCGTGGCGGTATGGGTGAAGGTTTGGGTCGACGTTAAGGTGATGCTGTTGGTGACGGTCGGACTGTCGGTCGCGGTCAAACTCGCCGTTAACGTAAAGGTTAAGGTCGGGGATGGGGTCGCGGTCCGAGTCGAGCTGTTGGTCGCGGTAGCCTGATTCGTGTTGGTAGCGCTGGGAGTCGGGGTGTTGGTCAAGGTACTGGTCGGGGTCCTGGTCGGACTGTTCGAGGGCGAATTCGTGGCGGTGCTGGGTGCCGTAGCGGTGGGCGTTGCGGAAGGGGTTCCGGTTGGGGTTGAAGTTAAGGTGCTGGTGGCGGATCGGGTGGAAGTAGCGGTGGGGCTATTGCTCGGCGTGGAAGGCACTGTATCCGTAGGGGTGTCGGTAACCGTTCTAGTAGGCGAATTCGTTAAGGTAGCCGTCGCGGTCCTGGTCGAAGAGGGCGTAGGTGTGTTCGTCGGGGTGGTCGGCAAAGTGTCCGTCGGTGTGTTGGTCTCGGTTCTGGTCGGAGTGTTCGTCGCCGTATTTCCCAGAGTGTTCGTTGGGGTTTGCGATGGGCTGTTGGTCGGGCTGTTACTGGGGGTGCGTGTCGGCGTTGGAGTCCCGGTCCTCGTCGGGGTATGAGAGGGTGTGGTCGTCGCGGTGTTCCCCGCAGTGTTCGTCGGGGTAGGGGTCGCCGTATTTCCCGCTGTATTCGTCAAGGTGGCCGAGGGACTATTCGTCGGGGTGCTGGAGGGAGTTCTAGTCGGGCTGCTGGTGGCGGTATTCCCCGCCGTATTCGAGGGAGTGGCGGTCGGGCTGTTGGTCGGACTATTGGTCGGGGTTCTTGTCGGAGAATTCGTGGCGGTCCCGGTGGGGGAATGGGTGGGTGTGTTGGTGGCCGTATTGCCCGTGGTATTCGTCACGGTCGGCGAGGGGCTGTTTGTCGGGCTATTGGTCGGGGTACGGGTGGGGGTTGGGGTCGAGGTTCTCGTTGAGCTGTTGGTAGGCGAGTTCGTGGCGGTATTACCTGTCGTGTTGGTCAAAGTCGGCGAGGGACTGTTCGTCGGGCTATTGGTCGGGGTGCGGGTGGGTGTTGGGGTTGCGGTGTTCGTCAAGGTGTTGGTTGGCGTGTTCGTGGCCGTGTTGCCGATCGTATTCGTCAAGGTGGGAGAGGGGCTGTTCGTGGGGGTGCGGGTTGGGGAATGGGTCGGGCTGTTGGACGGCGTGGTGGTTGCCGTTCGGGTCGCGGTTGGCGTGTTGGTGAGGGCAGGAGGAGTTGGCGTGGGGCTGTTGGTCGGCGTCCTGGTCGGAGTGTTCGTCGCCGTGCGGGTCGGCGTGCTGGTGCCGGTTCTTGTCGGGGTGGGGGTTGCCGTGTTCCCCGCGACAATGTCCATCACGATAACGGTAACCGCCATTCCACCGCAGCCGGTGGCGTTGCAAGAAGTGGGGAGCGGACTGCAGGTGGTCGCGTGATTGCCGCAATGGAACAGGTAAACGCCTGCGGTTGAAAAAATGACATTCAATCCGCTCGCCACGACACCGTTTTGCAGGCAGGTTGTTCCGTCATAAAGGTAAAGGGGATGGATGGCCGTGTTCGTGGCGTCCCAGGTGATGGAATCGCCCGTATTCAGGTTGATCAGGGCCGTGTTGACTCCCCCGACGGTGTAGCGAAAGGGAAGCCCCGCGGTCACACCCACTGTGACGGTCGCGGCTTGGAGTAAAGGAGCCGTTCCCCAATAAAAAAGGAAGGCTATTAGCATTTTCCGGGTCAGCGGCATTTCATTTCCTAAGAGGGTTTTGACCTAGAGTGTACCACTCGCGGGCAAAACCTAGTCCTTCCGGAGGAAAATAACGCCGATTTTTACATCGTTAAACATAAGCTGAAAACCGTTTTCCTATTTAATTCGGGGTTTTTTCGTAAAAAAATGGGGGGATCGGCTTTAAAGGGTGTATATCCACATAATATCGGGTTCGGGGCCGCGTTCCCCCCGGTCACTTCCCCAGCTCCCAACGCAAGGCCGCCTCAAGTTCCGGATACAAAAATTGAAAACCTGATTTTTCCAGCTTGGCCGGTTTCACTTGCTGTCCTTCCAATAAAAGGGCCTTGCCCATTTCCCCAAATAGGACTGTCACGAGTGACGCCGGCATGGGAAAAAGGGTTGGGCGCCCCAGGACCCGCCCCAGGATTTTAGTAAATGCCGAGTTGGTCACGGGCCAGGGGGCGGTGGCGTTAACGGGGCCCGATAAACTTGGGGTGAAGAGGACCTGGTAAAAAACCCCGAGCATATCCTCCAGGGAAATCCAGCTCATCCATTGGTTGCCGCTCCCTATTTTTCCCCCCAGTCCCATTTGAAACGGGGGAAGCATTTTCGCCAAGGCCCCACCCAAGGAAGAGAGGACGATCCCCGTCCTTAGGTTCACCACCCGGATCCCGGCCAGCCTTGCCGGCTCAGCGGCGTCCTCCCAAGCCCGGCAAACCTCCGGAAGAAACCCCGCTCCCGAGGGACTGTCCTCGGTCAACAGCTCCCCTTCCCGATTCCCGTAAAAACCGACGGCCGAGGCGACGATAAAGGTTTTTGGGGGGCGCTGGAGGGAGGCGAGGGTTTGGGCCAAAAACTTCGTGCCCTTCACGCGGCTGTCCCGGATCATTTCCTTGCGTCGAAGGGTCCACCGTCCGGCGCCGATATTTTCCCCCGCCAAGTGGATGACCGCGTCCGCGTTCTCCAGCGAGGCTTTGTCCACCTCGCCCCTTTGGGGATTCCAAATAATTCCCGTGCCTCCCAGTTGGGGCGGACGCCTCGTCAAGGGATGGACCCTGTGCCCCGCGCAGGCCAAAAAGGTGGAGAGGGCCGTCCCGAGGAGGCCCGACGCGCCGCTGATGACAATCTTGAGGGACCGTTCCATGGCTTGGGGGTGGTAACGCTTCAGGTCCTGTTGGGTCCGGGTGTGCCGAAAGGCGAAGGTGTGGTTTAATTTTCGGGAGATGTAGTTTCCCGCGGCCCATTGGCCAAGCGCCCCGAAGGGCGCCTTATACTCGATATGGTCTTTTAACCGGCTGGCCCCATCCCCCGCCGGATAAAATTGATGCAGGTGGACCCATTGGGCAAAGGGTCCTTGCACCTGCTCATCGCAAAATTGCCGGCCCTCGACGTAATCGCTGTGAACCGCCACCCAACGGCGGCGGAAGGGGCCTTGGCGGATTTCGAGCACCATCCGGCTCCCGTTTTGGATCCCGCCCCGCTTCTCAATGACGCGGATTTTGTCCCAGGGGGGCGTCAGCCTCTCAAAGACTTGGGGCCGATTGTGCCAATCGAAAAGTTCCTTCACCGGAACCTCGACCAAGGACTCTCGTTCGAAAATAGGCATGGGACCTTCCTGGTGAAATCGCTTGTGGGCCTATCTTATCACCCGGCCCCAAAAGTTGATCCCTCTATAAAAAAAGGGCCTTCCTTTGGGAAAGGCCCTTTCATCGCCCTCAAATCCATCCAGGATCACATATCCTCGCCCTTCGCCTTTTCCCCCTCAGGACCGCCCCCGCCTCCCATCCGGCGGCCCCCCATCCCTTTCATCATTTTTCCACCCCGCTCCTCCAACCGCATGATCATTTTCGCCCTTTGGGTCGGGGTCAGGATCAAGGCGAGTTGGTCCTGCAATTTTTTCCGCCCTTCCTCCATTTTCTTTCGATCGAGGGTAAGGGCCTCCAGGATTTTCTTGATTTCCGAATCAGGCGCCTTCGAGTCCACCTTCAACCTCAGGGTGTCCATGTCGATTTTGGCCTGTTCCCGGAGCGGTTTGGTTTCCTCGCCCAGCCTCTTAAATAATTCCTTGACCTTCGCGGCCTGGTCATCGGTTAAGCCGAGTTTTTCCTTCATCCTGCCCATGGGCCCCATCCCGAATCCGGCCCGATCACCCCAGGACTTTTCCGAATGGTTCCGATCCCCCTCTTGTTTGTCCCCTTCTTGAGCCGCGGCCTTTAACGCCGTCCCCAAAACCAGGACGAGGGCCAAACCCAGCGCTCCCCCCAACATCAATAATTTCTTCATGATGAAACTCCTCCGGTATCATTTTGACCCATCGCGGTCATTGACGGGCCTTGATCTTTAGACGGCCCCGGGACGGATGAGTGTCGCTTTTTCAGGCGGTCAGGGCAAAAAAAAACGGCGGGCCTTGCGGACCCGCCGTTCCAACAGCCTCAACTTGATGCGTTTCTTGGTTACTGCTTCACATCGTTGTGTTTCAGGTCATAAATCTTTTTCGACTCGGCGTTCTCGTCCTTTTGGATTTGCTGGCGCTCTTCCTTGGTGACCTTGCCGTCGCTCTTGGCGTCCTTGATCTCCGCGCGCAAGGCCTTGTGATCCGCCTTCAATTCCTTGGTCTCATCCTTGGTCAACTCACCCGACTTGACACCTTGCTTGATGCGCTTTTTCTGGAGCTTCATCCTCTTATTCGCCAAGGGGGTCTTGGTTCCCGGATCCGCAACAGCCATCCCGACGGTTCCCATGAACATCAACAAAACAGCGGCGGCAATATACCTTTTCATTCTCTTCCTCCTGAAATTTTGTGCTAGATCCCCATCCTTTGCCAAGCTTGGGGCTTCACACTTTTGACGGTTGACCGGATGGAAAGGTTGCAGGCCAAAGAAACCGTCTTTAGGGGGTAAAGCCCAATAAACACGGGGATTGAATTGGTGGAACCGAGGACCAAGATTCCTCATCGTCAACCGTTCCACTGATCCAACCCTCAAACGCTTTAATCCATCCTGGAATAACTAATCCCTTAGCGGTTTTATTCGGCGATGTATTTCCCGATGTGGACTTTATTGGCCGTGGTCCCAGCCACGTATTCCTTCGCCAGCATGGCTTTAGGGGAGTCGGGCGGGGCCAATTCCAGGTATTTCCCCCAGCACTCCACCGCTTTTTCCTGGTAACCCCGGTTCAAGTAAATCCCGCCTAAGGCAAAATGCACGTCGATATGGCCGGGATCCAATTGAAACACCCTTTCGTATTCCACCATGGCTTCCTCCCACCACATCTTGGCGTAATAGGCGTTGCCCAGGTGAAAATGGGCGGAGGGGTGGTCGGGCCGGAGGGATACGGCCTTCGTGCATTCCTTGATCGCGTCGTCAAAGCGGCCCTCCTTAAAGAGGAGGATTCCAAGGTTGAGTTGGGAGGGAAAATAAGAGGGTTCGGCCTGGATGGCTTCCCGGTAAAGTTCCTCGGCGCCGGCAAAATCATGGTCCTTGTACAATTGGACCGCTTGTTTGTTAAGTTCCGCGGCGTCCATCAACACCTCTGGAAGGCAGTCACTAGGCCCCAGGGTGCGGGGTCCAGCCCGAGTTTTAATTTTAGACCGAGTCCCCGGCGCCCCGAACCTGGTGCCTGACTCACGGAATGACTTTGTTCAGCGGGTATTCCACGATGCCCTCGGCCCCTGCGTCTTTGAGCTTGGGCGCGATGGTCCGAACGATCTTTTCATCCACCACCGTGTCGACGTCCACCCAATCCTTGTCCTGCAGATCGGCCACGGTCGGCGAATTCAAGGCCGGCAGGACCTTGAGAACCTTGTCCAAGTCCTTGCGCCGGACATTCATCTTCAGGCCCACTTTTTCCTCGGCCGCCAGCGCGCCCTTGAGCATCAGGACCATGTCCTCGATCTTTTTTTTCTTCCAAGCGTCCTTCCAGGCCGCCTTGTTCACGATGACCACGGTGTTGGATTCCATGATGGTTTCCAAAATAACCAGGTTGTTGGCGCGCAGGGAGGAGCCCGTCTCCGTGACCTCGATGATCGCGTCCGCCAGCTCCGGCGGCTTGGCCTCGGTGGCTCCCCAGGAAAATTCCACATGGGCCGTCACGCCGTTTTTCTTGAGGTATTCCTTGGAGACGTTCACCAATTCGGTGGCGATTTTCTTGCCTTCCAGGTCCTTCACCGACTTAATGGGGGAGTTCGCCGGCGCGGCGAGCACCCAGCGCACCGGCCGAAGGCCGGCCTTGGCGTAGATCAACTCGGCGATTTCCACCACATCCGACCCGTTTTCCTTGACCCAGTCCCGGCCCGTCAACCCCACGTCCAAGGTCCCATCCTCGACGTAACGCCCCATTTCCTGGGCGCGGATGAGCATGGCTTTCATTTCCGAGTCGTCGATGTTGGGAAAATAGGAACGGGAGGTGGATGAGATTTTATACCCGGCCTTGGAGAACAAGTGGAAGGTGGATTCCTGCAGGCTTCCTTTGGGTAATCCGAGTTTCAATAAATTGGCCATGATGGGATCCTTGGTTAAAATTAATAAACAGTCATTGCGGGGAGTGTCCCGCGCCGATGAGGGACGAAAACGACGATGCGACCCTGGTAATAACCGCTGAAAACCAGCCTATTTAACAGCCTCATTACTCCTTTGGCAAGTTTAGTTTGCGCCCTCCTCCCTCATTTACGCCTCTTAAACCTTTCTATTTCAGGACTCACCGAATAAAATCATGCCTTGCCAAGCCCGAGAGGTTTTAAAACGTGAACAAGCCGATTCATTTATACAATTATTCCAAGGCCGAACTGACCCAACTGCTCTGCGATTGGGGTTTGCCCCGCCATACGGGCGATCAGGTGTTTCAATGGCTTTACAAAAAGAAAGCCAAGGATTTCGAGGCCATGACGGATTTGTCAAAACCCTTACGGGAAGACCTGGCCCGGCGGGCCGACTTGTCGGGGTTAACCCTCCACACTAAACAAGTTTCACAGGATGGAACCGCCAAATACCTTTGGGAACTGCCGCCCGACGAGAAGGGCCAAACCGCGATGGTGGAAAGCGTGCTGATCCCCATGGCTTTCGACGAGGAAGGCCAGCCTGGCCGCTATACCGCCTGCCTTTCCACCCAGGCCGGATGCCGGATGAAATGCACCTTTTGCGCGACCGGGGTCCCCAAATTCGGGCGGAACCTGACCTCGGCCGAAATCGTCGGGCAAATCCTCGGCATGGAACAGGACTCCCATACGACCTTCAATAATGTGGTGGTCATGGGCATGGGAGAACCCATGGATAACTACGAAAACACGCAAAAGGCCATGAGGGTCCTCCATGACCCCCAGGGGATCAACTTGGGGCGTCGGCGCATCACCGTTTCCACCTCGGGGTTGATCGAGCACATGACCCGCTTCATTAAAGACGATTGGCCCGTTTCCCTGGCGGTCTCCCTCCACAGCGCGGACCCGGAAATCCGGAGTCAATTGATGCCGATCAACCGTTCCAACCCCCTGGATCAGCTCAAAAAGGTCATGAAGGATTTCAACCGGAAACGCCGCCTGCCTGTGACCTTGGAATATATCCTGTTAAAAGACGTCAATGACCGGCCGGAGGACGCTAAAAAGCTGGCCTCTTACTGCAGGGACCTGCTTTGCAAAGTCAACCTGATCCGCTACAACCCCGTACCGAGCCTTCCCTTCGACGCTCCCAGCGAGGAAAGGGTGGACGCTTTCCGGGAGGACCTGAAAAGCCGGGGAATGAAGGTTTTCCTCAGGGAGCGGAAGGGCGTGGATATCGCCGCGGCCTGCGGCCAGTTGGGATACGAAAATAAATTAGGAATGCGAAATGAGGAATTGGGAATTTCAAACTTACAGTCTAAAGCCGCTGGTTTAAATCCCGAATTCCTAACTCCTAATTCCTAATTATACTTTCAGAGGTCACCATGGGTTCCCTTTTCAAGCAAATCAACTTAACCGCCCAGGAAAAAAAGCTCACCGAGAGGGCCTTGGGGATCCTCGCCACCTTCACCCTCATTACCGCGGTCGCCGGCATGGGAGCCATGTCCTATACCCAGCTCCACCAGCCCATGATCGTTCCCAAAATCATCGGCATGGACCAATCCCAAGCGGAAAAATCCCTGGCCTCCCGGAATCTCAAGCTCAAGGTGGAAAGGGCGGCCTATGACGAGCATATCCCGGCCGGGCTCGTCAGCGACCAAAACCCCAAGGCGAATAATTATTTGAAAAGGGGCCAAGTCATCGAGGTCGTGCTCAGCAAGGGCAATCCGAAGGTTAAGGTCCCTAATGTCAGCCACATGTCCCTTCCCCAGGCCCAGATGGCCCTGGCGGGAGCCCACCTTCGCATCGGGAAGGAGTCCTATCTCTTTTCCCAACTCGATCCCAAGGACACGGTCATCGCCCAGGTCCCGGGAACCGACGACCTGGTGGATTCCTTCACGGACGTGAACCTGCTGGTCTCGGGAGGCTCGGTCGATCCCGTCTTCGTGATGCCAGACCTCAGAAACCAGCCGCTGGAAAAAGCCTTTAAGGTCCTGCGGCCCACCGGCATCACCATCGACAAGATCAAACCGGAAATTCATGACGATTTGGATTCGGAGACGGTTCTTTCCCAGATCCCGCCGCCCGGCGCGAGGATCCAGAAGAAGGACAGTGTTTCCTTCGTGGCCAGCGCCAAGAGCACGGACCGCGAATTGAAGGCCCGCTACGCGAAAGTCGTTTATGACATGCCGGAAGGCAATCCCAAGCGGCTTCAGATCGATATATTCGACAGTTCGGGAACCAGGACCATCTATAACAAGATGGAATCCCCTAAGGAGCACATTGAATTGGGGGTCTCGGTGACCGGCAAGGCCTCCGCCCAGGTTTACCTGAACCAGGAATTCGCCAAGGAAATCCCCATCGAGTGATGGGGATCAGGGTTTCGGGGCGTTGTTTTCCCCGGAGAGATGGGCCTTGACCGCCTGAAGCAATTCGGTGTTTCCCACCGGCTTGACCAGCAGGGCGTCGAAACCGGCGCTGGTGTCCCAGGCCTCGTTGGGCCGCGCCAAAAAACCCGACAGGGCCAGGACCGGCAATTTTTCTTTTTCCGACCTCGCCTTTAATTTGCTCACCAGGTCATATCCGCTGATATCCGGCAGGATCAAGTCTTGGATCACCAGGTCCGGATTCTCGGCCATCCTCTCCACCGCGGATTTTCCATCCGCCGCCTCCAAAACCTGGTATCCGGCCAAATCCAGGGTTTTCTTGAGAACCTTCAGGACCGACGGGTTATCTTCCACCACCAGGATTTTGTACTGAATTTTTTCGGATTTTTCCCCGGCCATTTCAACTCCCGATTTTTGGTAAGGGTGATTATAGCTTTTCCTCCTGGTGGCCGGGAAGCCTTCAAGGCGCTTCCCTTTTCGCCGGTCAAAAAGGTTGCGGTTTTCCGTGGCAAGCAGGATATTTTAGTCTTTCCCCAGAGCCGGAACCCGAGGGTGGGGAGACGACAAATTTCCGGTTACACGGACATTTTCGTCCCCATCCAGGGGTCCACTGTCTCGAAAATCTCCTCCGCCCGGGATTAGATCAACCCAAAGGACCTGCACGCTGATTTCATCCGCCCCGAAAAGTCAATTTAGCCACGGATGAAAACGGATTAACACGGATAACCAAAAATAATTTTTGATTGGAACGTCGTCTGGGTTACGAGCAGAAATCCAATACACTTCCGTGTTCATCCGTGGCGGAAAGTCAATTAGGAATTCGTAATTAGGAATTAGGAATTTTTAATCTCAAATCCTTATTGGTGTTCATCGGTGGC
>CAZUXW010000075.1:0-14279 GCA_964624625.1 uncultured bacterium | reverse complement strand
ATGAAAATTCTAGTTACCGGCGGGGCTGGTTTCATCGCGAGCCATGTGGTGGACGCCTATATCGCGGCGGGTCATGACGTGGTGATCGTGGACGACCTTTCGACCGGCAAAAAGGAAAACCTCAACCCCAAGGCCAAGTTCTACCACATGAACATCCTGGACGAAAAACTCCAGGACATCATGAAGGGCGAAGGGATCGAGGCCGTCAATCACCACGCGGCGCAAATCAAAGTGAAGGCTTCCCTGGAAGACCCCTATTTTGATGTCAAGGTCAACGTGCTGGGTTCGGTCCTTCTCCTGGACCTTTGCCGCAGGGCGGACGTGAAAAAATTCATCTTTGCCGCCTCCGGCGGGGCCATGTACGGCGAGGCGGATAAGGGTCCCTTTCCCGAGACCCATCCCGCCAGGCCCCTTTCGGTTTACGGCGCCAGCAAAGTCTCGGTGGAAATGTACCTGGATGTCTTCGCCCAAAACTTCGGGTTGGAATATGTGACCTTGCGCTATGCCAACGTATATGGACCCCGCCAAGACGCTTCCGGCGAGGGGGGAGTGGTCGCGGTCTTCACCAATAGCATGCTCCACGGCGGGGATTTCCAAATCCACGGGGACGGCTATAACATCCGGGACTATATCTATGTAAAGGACTTGGCCAGGGCCAATCTTTTGGCTTTGGATTATCCCCATAACGATTTCTTTAATATTGGGACAGGCGTCAGCGTGACCACCAACGAGCTTTTCGACACCTTGGCGAAGGCTACCGGTTACACCAAGAACGCCAAACATGGGGTTCCCCGGCTGGGCGACTTGAAAAAGAGCGTTTTGGACAACTCCAAAGCCAAAAAACTCTTAAAATGGGAACCGAAGTACGACCTCAAGGCGGGGTTGGAAGAAACAGTCGAATACTACAAAAAAGGCAATTAGTAATTAGGAATGAGGAATTAGGAATTTAATTCCTAACTACTAATTCCGAATTCCTAATTCAACTCGGAGTGTTGAATGAAAGCTATCATCCTCGTCGGCGGGCAGGGGACCCGTATGCGCCCCCTGACCAACCACATCCCCAAAAACATCGTGCCCCTTTGCGGGGTACCTTTTTTAACCTATCAGGTTGAAGCCCTGCGTAAGGCCGGCGTCCGCGACATCGTATTTTCCATCGGTTACCGTCCCCAGGACATCAAGAAGGTCTTTCGTAGCGGCAGCCACTTGGGTGTGAAAATCCATTACGCCCTGGAGAAACATCCCCTCGGCACGGCCGGGGCCATCAAGAACGCCGAGAAATTCGTGAAGGGCCATCCGACCATCATTTTCAACGGGGACATCCTCACCGATATCCCCTTGTCCAACATGGTGTCGCTCCACCAGAAGAAAAAACATTGGGTCACCCTCGGTCTTGTCCGGGTGGAGGATCCGATGGCTTACGGATTGGTCCTTTTGGATCCCAAGGGAGCCGTCACCAAGTTCCTGGAAAAGCCAGCCGCTGAGGAAGTCGTGACCGATACCATCAACGCCGGCGTTTACGTATTCGAACCGGAAGTGTTCGATTTGATTCCCGCGGGAGTCAATTACTCGGCGGAGCGGGCGCTCTTTCCCCATCTGTTGAAGGACCAGCATCCCTTCGGGGGTTTTGTTTGGGAAGGCTATTGGCAGGACATTGGGACCCCCCGCAAGTACCTGACCAGCCATTGGGACGTTCTGAACGGTTCCTTCCCTGTCTACGCGGATTTGGCCCGCAAAGAGAACAAAATTTACCTCGGAAAAAACGTCAAATTGGGCAAGGGCGTCCTGGTAAAAGGGCCGGTCATCATCGGGGACAATTGTGTCATCCATGAGGACGCGCGCATCCTACCTTACGCGGTTCTCGGTAAAAATTGCGTGGTGGGGAAGAAAAGCGTGATCGCCAAAAGCGTCCTCTGGGAGGGCGTGATCGTGGGGGACCATGTGAACCTGGATGAAGTCGTCCTGGGCCGCCATTGCCGCATTTCCAGCCATTCCCGCGTGGGCGCGGGCAGCGTGCTGGGCGACCACGCTAGAGTCTAGCCGCTCCGGCCATGGACCTTCTTGGATACAAAAAATCCCTGCCTTTCCAAACTTTATTGGACAACCAAAGCGTCGAAACGGAAGTGGAGAATATGGCGCTGATGCTCCACCGACGGGGCAATCAGGTTTTCGCCACGGGGGTCTATTGCCCCCACGCGGAGGTTCGTCTGGATCCCCGCAATTGCGACGGGGACTTCATCATCTGTAAGGCCCATGGCTATAGGTCTAATATCAAGACGGGCGTTTGCATGAATGAACCCGATTTGAAGTTGAACACCTTTCCGACTGTGATTGAGGACGGGGTGGTGTGGGTGAAGATGTTTTAAAGGCCGCCCCCGCTTTCCGCCGACAGCCGGGAAAAGACAGAAAATCTGAAAGCCCTTTCATGATTGGCGTTTATTTATGTATCCCTCTCCTTCGGGTGGGTGTGGGAAGGGCGAGGGTGACTTTGATTGTTGTTGCTTTGCTGATAATTGGGTTGGGTACTTGTGGTAAGATTTCGCCACTTCATCATCCGAAAGGAACTTCCGTGAAATTGTTATCCCGCGTTTTTTTCATTCTGGTTTTCTTAACCGCCTCAACCAGGGCCTTCGCCGGGCCTCAGGGAAAGGCCTTCGAGCTTTACCCCGCCACCAATGACGCCGCTCCCGCGACCTTCACCAAGTCCGCGCCTGCTTTCCAGGCCGACGGGCAACCCTGGAAATTCGCTTATGGCGCCAAAGTCAGCGTGAAGATCGACGCGGACCAAGTCCTCCACCAAGTCACACCTTATCAATTCGGCAATAATATCGCCTGGTGGGACACGAAAAGCTGGGTCTTGGATCCGGACCGTATCGAGAAGGCCAAGCAGGCCGGCATCAAGTTTTGGCGCTGGCCTGGTGGAAGTTCCTCAGACGAATACAATTGGGACGGAAAATACGATAAACCTGTTCCCGGGGAAAAAGACCCGGGCCACATGAACCAAGCCTGGTCCGTCTCCAGCGATGATTTCATCGAATTCTGCCGCCAAACCGGGTCCGAAGCCATTGTGACGGCCAACTACGGCATTTCGAGGTACGGGGATGTCAAAACCGCCGCCGATTTGGCCGCCCGTTGGGTGAAATATTTCAATATCGATAAAAAATTCAAGGTCCGCTATTGGGAAATCGGAAACGAGGTTTATGGATCCTGGGAAGTGGGCAACAAGATTGACGGGAAACCCCAATTGACGGGAGATGTCTACGGCAAGGATTTCCAGATCATCGCCGCGGCTATGCGCAAGGTGGACCCGGACATCTTTATCGGCGCTGTCGGGGTCGATACGGACGCCGGGGGCGATTGGGACGGCTACCATTGGTGGATGAGGGATCTGCTGCCGCAGTTGAAGGGGAAGGCCGATTTCTTGATCCTCCACCAGTATTTCATGTGGCCCTTCACTGGGGATACCTACACCAATCCGACCAACGACGCCTTCCTGGGCAATCTCCATAAGGTCACCGACGCCTTGGGATCGGCCAACCAAATGATCGACAAGTACGCCGCCACCGAAAAAGGAATTCCTGTCGCGCTCACGGAATTTAACTTGGTGAACGCCTCTCCGGAACCGACCATCGAGCTGATCAACGGGCTTTTCACCGCCGAGGTATTGGGCGACCATATCAAAGCCGGTTACGTGGATTCCAATTATTGGGATTGGAAAAACGGGTTGGACGGGAAACTCCACGGGGATATGGCCATGCTGGCTTCCGGGGACAACTCGGCTCCCGACGCCACGCCAAGGCCTTCTTATTATTCCTACGCGCTTTATTCCAGGGCCTTCGGCGACAAGATGATCGCGGCCGAAAGCTCGGTTCCCACCGTCAAGGTTTACGCCAGCCGCTTTTCCAGCGGGGAATTGGGCCTGATCATCGTGAACGAGAACGACAAAAACCAGACGGTGACTTTTGACCTGGCCGGCTTCAAGCCCCAGGGCAAGCTTATGGGTTGGGTCCTGACGGGCAAGGGATTGAACGAGAAGCAGGTGTCCTGGAACGGGACCCCGGGTCCCTTGGGCGGCGGAGGCCCTTTCCCGATCGATCCCATCAAGCCTTACCGTGGAACCTTTAAGACCGACAAGCCGCTGCAATTGGCCATTCAGGCCGATTCAGCCACGGGGATTATTCTTTACTAAAAAATATGGTTAAATAACGTCGGCCCGTTAGAATTTTTAAAAAAATAACTTCACCCCCCACCCTACCCTCTCCCGCAAGGGAAGAGGGAGTGGTGGAAACCGATCGGGCTGGTTGAACCCCTCGCCCTTGACGGGAGAGGGCGGGGTGAGGGTGAAAGAAAATTTCCATGGACACCATTAAATTCGGCACCGACGGCTGGCGGGCGAGGGTCGCGGAGACCTACACCTTTCCCAATGTCCGCCGGGCCGCCTACGGGTTGGGTCTCAACCTCCGCCGCCATAAAAAGTCCTCGTCGGTCTTCGTGGGATACGACACCCGCTTTTTTTCGGATAAATTCGCCCTGGCCGCCGCGGAAATTCTCGCTTCCTTGGGCCACAAAGTGACCTTGGCTTCCCAGCTATTGCCGACCCCCGCCCTGTCCCTGGCGATTAAGGCGAAGAAAGCCGATGCCGGTGTCATGATTACCGCCAGCCATAACAACGGCGCCTACAACGGTTTCAAGATCAAGCTCCCGCCGGGAGTCTCGGCCCCGTCCTCTTTTACCAAGGAAGTGGAAAAATACATCCCTTCCAAGCCCATTGAGGCGGTGAAGGGCGCGAAAATCCAAAGGGCCGATTGGCTGCCCTTTTACCTTAACAGCATGAAATCAAAAGTAAGCCTGCCCCTCCTTCGGAAAGCCGGGCTCAAGGTGGCCGTGGATTCCATGCATGGCGTGGGGGCGAGGCATTTTGAAAATTTAGTGTCCGGCGGGAGGACGAAGGTCCAAACGGTCGCGGGGGATAGGGAAGTCTTTTTCGGGGGCCGCCAGCCCGAGCCCATCGGCCCCAATCTAGGTCCCCTCTCGCGGTTTATCCGGGCTTCCAAATCCGACGTGGGATTCGCCACCGATGGGGATGGGGACCGGGTCGGCATGATGGACGAGAAGGGCCATTTCGTGGACGTCCATAAGCTCCACGCCATCCTTCTATACCACCTCTGGGTCAACAAGGGGCTTCGGGGCGGAATCGTGAAGACCGTCTCGGGAACCCTGATGATCGAGCGCATGGCCCGCCGCTGGGGCATTCCGGTTTTTGAGACGCCCATTGGTTTCAAATATATCGGCGGGGTCATGCTGAAAGAGGACATCCTGCTGGGATTGGAAGAGAGCGGCGGGATCGCGGTCAAGGGGCACCTGGCGGAAAGGGACGGCCTTCTCTCAGCCCTCCTGTTGATGGAAGCCCTGGTGACGATGAGAAAGTCCGTGACGGAAGCCGTGGCTTTCCTGCAAAAAGAATTCGGCCCTTTCCACTCGGATCGGATCGATTTGGAGGATGTTTCCTTCGAGAGGCAGGCGCGCGTTCTGGCCCGTTTGAAAAAATCCCCTCCCTCCCAAGTGGCGGGCCATAAGGTGACCGGCGTCAATGCCTTGGACGGGGTCAAGTTGAAATTGGAGAAGGGCTGGCTTTTGGTGCGGGCTTCCGGAACCGAACCCCTTCTCAGGCTTTATGCCGAGGCCCCGACGTCCCGCGAAGTGGCCGCTCTTTTGAACGCCGCGAAAAAAGAAGCGCTGAAAGGCAGCTGACAGTCGGCAGTCGACAGTCGACAGCTTGAAATTGCTTGAAAAAGCCTTCAACTGTCGACTGCCGACTGTCAGCTGTTGACTGTTTTGCCCGTTGACGGGTTTTCACCCCTCCCGTAAAATCATTCGGCTGTCTCTGTCCTCTTGGTGAAACGAGCTCAAGGAGCCGTGATGTCCTTTCCTATAAAATCATTTTTCTCCCTTTCGTTGTTCCTGGCCTTTCTTACATCCGCCCTGGCCGACGCCCCCAGCGCCCAGCTCTACCTGGACAAGGGAAACGTCTACGTGAAGGAAGGCCGGATTGAGACGGCAATCCAATATTACAAAGAAGCCGTTGAGCACGATCCTTTCAACGCGGAGGCCCACAATAATCTGGGCAAGCTTTACGCCCAAAAAGACATGTTGGATGAGGCCCTCGATCAATTCCAAAAAGCCCTCAAAATTGACCCGAAATATCCCCAGGCCCTCTCCAATACCTCTTATGTCTACCTCCAGAAGCGGGTTTACGCCAAGGCCATCCTTTACGCGAGGCTGGTGCTCAAGGTGGACCCGGATTTTGGCTCGGCCCATTACAACCTGGGCATGACCTACTTCCAGATGAAGCAATATCGGCAGGCCATCCCCGAACTGCGCCAGGCCGTCCGCGCCATTCCCGACAACGCCGATATCTATGAAAGGCTGGGGGACGCCTACCGGGCCTTGTCCAAAAATGAGGAAGCCCGCGCCTATTACCGCCAAGCGATCGACACCGACCCCGTGGATACCTCCGCCAGGGCCAAGCTGGGGGATGTTTACATGGACATGGATGAGGAAAAGAAGGCCATGGAACAATACAAGGCGGCCGCGGACATCGAACCCAAGAACATCGCGGCCCATTACCAGCTGGCGGAACACTATAAAAGCATCCGGGATTGGAACAAGGCCCGCATCGAGTACTTGATGATCCTGGAGGCGGATGACGAGCAGTCCCAGGCCCATAAGGAAGTGGCCATCATTTACGAGCGCGATGATCAAATGGGATTGGCCCTTTATCATTGGAAAAAATACCTGGATGTGGTTCCGGGGGACCAGGAAGCCAAACAACATATCTCGGATATCCGGAAGCCCTTAATGACGAAAAAAGAATCGGACCGTATGGCCATCCTGGAACGAAACGCCGCCAGCGCCAAGGCCGAATCGACCCCGGGCGCCGACTCCGCCGCCGCGAAGGATAAAAAGAACCAGCCCCCGCCGCCTTTGCCCAACAAGGGGAAGCCGGCGCCTCCTACCTTGGGTAACGCTCCGACCCCATCCTCCCAGGTCGTGCCGGTTGAAATCGCCCAACCCACGGTCGATGAGAATTCCGGGACTATTCCCAAGTAAACAGGACCCAGGCACGAGGGTCCTGCCGGGTTAAACCGATACAAACCCCAACTGCCCTTGATTTACATGGTCGCGAGGCCTAATTTGAGTTGAATTTTGTTGGCCGGAGTCCTTTACCTGGACTCGGGAACCTTGTCCCTGGAGCCTGTCCCTCGTGTGCCACATCGGTATTTTGAAATACAAAAATGATTTGTGGCACGATTCCACATTTCAATTAAGGTTCTTATGGTGAGTGGAATGCGATTTGCCGTGATTGTTCCGGTTTATAACGAGGCCCCCACCCTGGAGAAAATCCTCCGCAAGCTTTCCGAGTACAAAAACGCGGACGTGGTTATCGTCGATGACGGTTCCACCGACGCGACTCCTTCCATTCTGGAAAGGCTCAAGGTCAAAGCGGTCCTCCGGCACGCGGAGAACTTGGGCTACGGCCAGTCCTTGATCGACGGGTTTAATTTCGTGAAAGACAACGATTATCCCTATTGCGTCACCATGGACGCCGACGAACAGCATGAGCCCGGCTACATTCCCTGTTTTTTGGAAAAGCTGGATAAATTCGATGTCGTTTCGGGAAGCCGCTATCTCAACCCGCTGCTTTCCTCCGACCATCCCCCCCCGGACCGGCTGGAAGTCAACCGGGTCATCACGGAGAAGCTGCGCCCCCTCACGGGCTACACCCTGACCGACAGTTTTTGCGGCTTCAAGGGTTACAGGGTGGATGCCTTGAGAAAATTGAAACTCTCCGAGACCAACTATGGATTTCCCATCCAATTTTGGCTTCAAGCCGCCAAGGCAGGGCTGAAGGTCACGGAATGCGCCGTTCCGCTCATTTATAAGGACTACGGACGGAACTTTAACAACCAATTTACCGATCGGGATGAACGTTTAAACCATTACTTGAGGATCATGGATACCGAGGCAACCAAACTCGGTCTTTCGCCCTCCGCTACAACGACAAAACCATAAAAATCCTATGTGGGACAAGGTTCCAGGGGCCAGGTTTCAGTTAACGTTTTCAAGTGATCCATGTTTTAATGCTTAAGGTGAATTGAGCCGCTGGTCTTTGGGTTTAACTGGCACCTGGACCCTTGCACCTGAACCATTTTTCAAAGGTTAATGAATGGCCTCCGCGACGGACAAGATACCCAAAAACCACGGCGAGTTTTATTACGAGCCCCTCCTTCCCAAATGGAAGGAAGAAGCCCTGCGCAACCGCGAGTGGCTGGTCAAGCAAACCCTTTGGGGAATGACCGCCCACCGGGCCAGGACGCTTCTGAAGCTGCCCACGGACCAGCCCCTCATCTTCTCCGGCCACCAGCCCATCTTTTTCCATCCCGGGGTTTGGGCCAAGTGCCTGGCGGCCAGCATCCTGGCCGAGTCCGTCTCGGGAACCGCCTGCCATAAAATCACCGACTCGGCCATGACCGGGGAATATATCCACCTACTTCCGGAAGTTGAGGAGAACGGCAAGGCCCGCCGCAAGCAGCTGGATTTTTTCCTGACGAAGGACATGAAGCAGCAGGAAAAAACAATTCCCTACGCCTACCTTCCCGCGCCCGAGCATGCCGCCCTGGAGAAAATTTTTTCCGACGCCCAGGTTTTTTGCCCCGAGGCCATCAAGGGGAATTTGAGGGGCTTTGAGGAAAAATTGGTGAAGGGTTTGAAGAAAAACCCGTCCTGGACCGACTTCCACCTCTATACCCTCAGGCTGCTGGATGAGATATGCGGTACGTCCCGTCAGTACCTGATCGGGAGCAAACTGTGGACTTCCGAGCCTTTCCTGAACTTCGCCGCGAATTGGCTGTCCAACCTTTCCGAAATGAACCAGGCCTATAACCAGTCCCTGGACGAGTACCGCAAGAAACACGGCATCACCCATGAGTTGTCCCCCATGCCCAACTTGAAATTCGAGAATTGGTGGTTTGAAATTCCCTTTTGGGGGGTCACCAAATACCACCAGCGCCATTCCCTTTACGCGAAAAAAGAGGGAAGCAAACTCATGCTGAAGATAAAGGGCGGCGACGGAACCTACCCCCTGGACCAGGCCGAGATGCCACGCCAGTTGGCGGCCTTGAACATCAGTGTTTGGCCCAAAGCCATACCCCAAACCCTGTTTTGCCGGATGTACCTCTGCGATTTTTTCATCCACGGCGTCGGCGGCTCCAGCTACGAGGAAGTCGGCGATTCGCTTTTCACCAAGATTTTCAAGGCCAACCCTCCCACCTATGGGGTGGTGTCGGCCACTTACCTGGTGGACCCGGAAGAGAGCCGGTCCATGGAGGTGATCTTGACCAAAGAGGCGAAAATCGAGTGGTGGGGAAGGGCCCTTGCCCAAAATCCGGAGTACCTCTTCACCAAGGCGGAGTCCTGGCAGAAGGAATTGCCCCTCTTCATGCTCTCCAAGTTCAAGGAATGCTACAACAATGACAAGTTGAAAAAAATCGCCATGGACAAGATCCAATTGCTTGAAAATTTGAAGGATCCGGCGAAGCGGGCGGACGCCTCCGCCAAAATAAAGCAGGTGAATTTCTCCCTTTATGACAGCTACACGGACATTATTAAAATCCTGGAGCAGGGATTGCTGGATATCGGAAAGCTGAAGGAAACCCGGGATATTTTAAGCGGCAGGGAATATCCGTTCTTCTGTTTCCCGCCACAGACTTTCGTGGAGATGAAGGATAAAATCCGGGAAGCCGCCCATGTCGAGTCGGAAAAGCCTGCGCCAGCACCGAAATAAAAATTACCACGAAGGCACGAAGAACACGAAGTTGAAATTTGTATTTTCAAAATTCATCCTGTTTCTTTTTTAGAACAACGATGATCTGCCAGCGCCTCAATAAATTTCAGTCCAAAAAAAGTTTCTTCGTGACTTCGTGGCAATGAAATGAATGGAGTAGTTATGGAAAAGCCTGTTTTGAAAATCGAGATATTGCCCGGCAGCGAGGATTTGGGCCTGCCGGCCTATGCCACGGAGAGGGCGGCGGGGCTGGACCTGAAGGCGGCCTTAACCGAACCCCTGGTGCTAAAGCCGGGCGAAAGGGGTATCGTACCCACGGGCCTTAAAATGGCCATCCCGGCCGGTTTCGAGGGCTGCGTAAGGCCCCGCAGCGGCTTGGCCATGAAACAGGGATTAACCCTCACCAACTCACCGGGAACGGTGGATTCGGATTACCGGGGCGAGGTCAAGGTACTGGTGATTAATTTGGGGCAGGAGCTTGTCACCCTGAAAAGGGGGGACAGGATCGCCCAAATGTTGATCTCGCCGGTCGCCCAGGCCGAAGTCGTGAAGGTCCAGAGTGTGGACGATACGGAACGCGGATCGGGTGGGTTTGGACACACGGGCACCTAAAGGCAGTTAGAAGTTTTGAGTCCGGAGTTAGGAGTTTTTGAGGTTTTTGAACCGGAGGTTCAAAAACACACATTAACTACGAACCACTAACTGCTAACTTCTAACTCGAATTGAAACCAGACGGATACTTACAATGAACAAGGAAAGTCATTTTGAAAATCTCGGAGAATTTTAGACCCGTCGGCTTCAATTTGGGCGGCTGGCTTTCCCAATCCCCCTTGACCGACGAGCATGTCGAAAATTTTATCCAGAAAAGCGATTTCGAAACCATGGCCCGCTGGGGTTTCAACTCGGTGAGGCTGCCGGTGGACGGCGAGTGGCTTTTCGAAAAAGAGGGCCGGGGGCGGCTTTCTCCCCGACGGTTGGCTTTTCTCCGGGAGGTTTTGGGCTGGGCCAAGTCCGCCGGGTTATTGACCATCTTGGATTTGCATCAAGTTCCCTGGCATTCTTTCGGCAAGCCGGAACTTGAAAATTTATGGAAAAACAACGAAGATTTAAACTCTTTTTGCGGCTGTTGGGCCGAATTGACCCAAGCCTTGAAAGGGGAAGAGGCGCCCATTTGGTTTGACACCTTAAATGAGCCCACGGCCAGCCAATCGGCCGATTGGAACAGGGTCGCTTCCCGGATCGTCCAAACCATTCGTTCCGAGGACAAGGACCGAATGGTGATGATCGAATCCACCTTTTGGGGTTCAGTCCTCAAATTGGAGGACCTGGCCAAGGGGGTGGAAGGGCCCAATCTGGTGTATAGTTTTCATTTTTATTTGCCCATGTTGGTCACGCACCAGGGGGCTCCTTGGTGGCAGGATGGGAAGCCTTACCGGGAGACGGTGGTTTATCCCGGGCCCATTCCTAAGGCCGGGGACTACCTGGCGGGGGACCTGCCGGAGATGACCAGGCGGGTCTTAGAGTTTGAGGATCGAAATTGGAACAGGGAATCCCTGAGGGAATTGTTGAATCCCGTGGTGAAGTTAACCCGATCGGGCCTCAGGCTTTACTGCGGTGAGTTCGGCGTTTATGAAAAAGCGCCGCGCCAAACCCGGTTGAATTGGATCAGGGACGTCACGGGGCTCTTGAGGGAATTGAAGGTAGGCTGGGGTTATTGGAATTATAAATGGCTGGATTTCGGAATCCTCCCCCAGACACCAGGGGGGCAAACAGGGCCGCTGGACCAAGAAATGCTCAAAATACTACAGGCGGGGATTTAAATGAAATTAAACACCATCATTCACCACGAAGGCACGAAGTCACGAAGAAATGCCGAGGATTGTCTTTTTGGGAAAATAGATTTTTTGCCTTCCTTCGTGTCTTCGTGCCTTCGTGGTGAAATTGTTTTTGCGTTATTCTTTGTCGTTATTTTTTCCGTTGGTTGCGGCGGCAGGGCGGTGGTGAAACCTCAGGGAGGCGCCGCTGCTGCGACACCCGCCCCGATCCAAGCCCAGGCTACCGGCCCCAAAACACCAGCCTTGGTGGAACTGCACGGCACGGTCACGGATGAGGATTACAAGGCGGCCCTGTCGGAAGCGGGGGCGGACGCGGCGGACCGGCAGAATTTGGATTCCTTTTATACCATCGGGCAATACCAGTACAACCACGCCAATTTTTCCGAGGCCTTGAAGACCTACCAAAAAATGCTCCTGGTGACCAACGCCGCTTCCCGGATGGACAAGGCCCAATATATGGTGGGCCAGGTCTATTACGACAAGAAAGACTACCTGCCGGCCCTGGCCGCGTTCCAGACGGTCATCCAGAAATATTCCAAGTCCCCCTACGCGGCCCAAAGCCGCCAAATGATGGAATTCATGCTGAGCTACTCCCTAGGCTTGGACGATCTGAAGCGCTATGTGGCCAATTATCCCGACTCGCCCATGAATTGTTTCGCCCTTTTTCAGTTGGGAAGCCGGGAAGCCCAGGCCAACCTGCAAAGCGACGCCATCGACCATTTGAATTCCTATGTCGAGGACTGCTCCCAAAGCCCGTCCGCCGGCGCTGCGAAAATGCTGCTTCAATCCCTGCAGAGCCAACAGCAGGGAAAAACCTGGAAGATCGGCGTATTGGTGCCGGTTACGGGAAGGTATAAAAGCGTCGGTCAATCGGTATTGAATGGCATCACGCTGGCCATGGAACAGGCCAATCAAGCCGGCGGGACCCGCAAACCCATGTCGGTCGTCATGAAGGACACGGGAAGCGAGTCCATCCCGGCCGTGAAGGCCTTCCAGGAATTAACCAAGGACGGGTCCATCGACGCCATCCTGGGTCCGGTGGGATCGGGCGAGATCGGCGCGGTGGCCCCCCTGGCCAATGAGCAAAGGATCATGCTCCTCTCCCCCTCGGTTGGCCGTGACGGCCTGTCTACCTTGGGGCCCTATTTATTCACCAACAGCATGACCAATGAATTGCAAGGCAGGGCCATCGCCAAATTCGCCATCGAGCATTTGGGATTCCGCCGGTTCGGGATCTTATCGCCCGAGGATTCGGATGGGGAATCCAGGGCCGAGGCCTTCCGGAAGACGGTGGAATCCATGGGGGCCACGGTGTTGGCCGCGGAAACCTATCCCACGAGTTCGGCGGACTTCAGGAAACAGCTGCTGGCTTTGGGCGGGCAGGATCCCCAATCCTCCAAGGAAAATGACAGGGAAAACGCCAGGCGGTTGGAAGAACTTAAATACGCCCTGAAAAAGGAAGTGGGCAAGATCCTGTTGAAGTCCAAGGAAGTCACGGGAACGGCGCCCGACGCCGCCCAGCCCCCCGCCATGGCCTTCGCTCCGCTGGTGGAGGCCCTGTCCAACACCACGACTCCCTCCCTGGTGAAGGACGTCAACGAAACCTTGCGGGACTCTTGGAAGGAACAAACCGATTTTGTCCTGCGCAACGATGACCTGGTGCACCAAGCCCTCGACCGTCTTCCCGTGGAATTTAAAGGGACGACCCTGCCGGTGAACGCCGAACAATGGGGGGATATCGCCCAGGATTTGCAGGCCTCCCTGGTGGTCACGGGCAGGGTCCTGCAAACCAATCCGCCGGCCGACTGGAGCGACCATCCCACTTGGGATTTCACCGTGAACCTCGAGGCTTTCCAATTGAACGCCAAGAAGACGGCTTTCGTCAAAATTTACCAAAGCAAGGTGCCCTACAGTTCCTTCAAATCGGCGTCCCTCATCCGCCTGGTGACCGGCTACCAAGCCCTTTACCTTCCGGCCCATACCGTGGAGATCCCCTCGTTGGTGTCCCAGATCCATTTCTACGATTTGAATCCGGTCTTTCTAGGGAGCCATACCTGGGCCAATGACTCGGTCCTCAAGGAAGCGGGCAAGGACGCCGATGGGTCCTATTGCGTGTCCGGTTTTTACATGAACAGCGCCCAGGGCACGGTCCGGAAATTCTCGGACGATTACCTGAAAAGGTTCGCCAAACAGCCGGACTTCTTGGCGGCCCAGGCCTATGACGCGGCCCGGTTGTTATTGAAGGCCGCGGAAACGGCCGCGAGCCGCGACGACATCCACAATAACCTGCTGGCCATCAAGGACTTTGACGGCGTCAGCGGCAAGACCACCTTCGGCGGACACGGCGAGGCGGAGAAGGTCGTGCCGATCCTGAAGATCCAAAACGGAAAATACGAACAAGTGCAATAACGACAATTGGTAATTAGGAATTAGGAGTTTGGAATTTCTTGTAAAATTTCCCTCGCCCCTTGAGGGAGAGGGCAGGGTGAGGGGTGCATTAAATGGTTTTAACCACCCTCATCCTAGCCTTCTCCCCTCAAGGGAGAAGGGACCTTGTAAAAATTGACGGACATTTATTCATGGAGTTGATTTGTGAGCGATAA